>JBDTXR010000041.1:0-34102 GCA_040006075.1 Byssovorax sp.
ACGAGCGGAGTCTGCCGCGGGTAATCGACGCCCTGCGGGCGCGCACCTCGCGGCGCGAGATGGAGGAGCTGGGCGTGGCGATGACGGTGCTGGCCGACGCCGACAAGCGAAGGCGCGGGCTCCGTGGTGTGATAACGTCGTTGCTGCCGGAGGAAATCGTGATGCATAGCTGGGTCTACGAACAGGGAAAAGCGAAGGGTGAGCAAGAGGGCCTCCTCCAGGGCGAGGCGAAGGGCGAGGCGAAGGGCGAAGCGAAGGGCCTCGAGAAAGGTCTCGAGAAGGGCCTCGCGCCGCTCGCGCATCAGCTCGAGCGCCGGCTCGCGCGTCCTCTCACCCCCATCGAGCGTGGGGTCCTCATCCACCGTCTCGAGGCGTTTGGTCCCGAGCGCCTCGGCGATCTCGTCCTCGACGGGACCGCGGAGGCCTTGGCGGCCTGGCTCGCCGCCCCCGACGCGGCGTAGCTTGGCCATCGAGCTGCCTCCCTGCCTGCCGGCCGGGACGCAGCGCTCGATCGGCGGTCACTGCGCCTTGGCTACCCAGAACTTCTCCCACAGCCCGATGGCATCGCGATTGGCAATCAGCGCGCCTTTGCCTGCGCTCTCCGCGCAGACGAACTTGCCGTTGACCTTGGCCTTGAACGAGAACGTGCCGTCGCTGTTCTGGGTCGGGTAGAACTTCTCCCAGTCGCCGACGGCGTCGCGGTCGGCGAGAAGAGGGCTGTTGCCCGAGCTCTCGGCGGCGACGAGGCGGCCGTTGGCGACGGCGCGGAACGAGACGCTGCCGTCGCCGTTCTGGATCACGTCGAAGTGCTCCCAGCCCAGCGCTGCGTCGCGATTGGCAATCAGCGGCGTGCTCCCGGCGTTGTCGGCGCACACGAACCGGTTGTCGACCGCGGATTTGAGGGTGATCCGGCCGCTCAGGCCGCCTCCGCCGGGGGGCGGCGGAGGCGGGTTGGCGCTGCCCTCGAGCATCTTTTGCTTCACGAACTTTCCCGACGCCGTGAGCGACGCATCGGTCCAGCCGCCGTTGTTGCCCGCGCCGGGGACGAGGGCCGAGGCCGTCTCCGGCTTGTCGAAGAGAGACCAGTTGGCCCAGCTCAGGTTGTTCTGGTTCAGGAAGTTGATCCAGGTCTGGGACTCGGCCAGATCGAGGCCGCCGTTGCCCGACGCGTCGCAGGCGCCCCACTCGGTGACGAAGAGCGGGAGGCCCTTGGAGATGGCGTACGAGGCCTTGTCGCGCAGAGGCTGCTTGTGCGTGCCGGCGTAGAAGTGCAGCGTGTACGCCACGTTGGAGAACTGGGTGATCGGATCGTTGGCGGCGGCGTCCACGTCTTGCGACCAGGTCGGCGTGCCGACCACGACCACGTTGTTCGCGCCGGCGCCGCGGATGGCGCCGAGGACCTCCACCGCGTAGCTCTTGACCTGGCCCCAGGACACGCCGACCGGCTCGTTGTAAATCTCGAAGATCACGTTGGGAGTGTTCTTGTAGGTCTGGGCCATCTCGGTGAAGAACTGCTTCGATTGCCAGGTGTGCTGGGTCGCGTTGTGATCGTGCCAGTCGATGATCACGTAAATCCCCTTGGACACGGCGACGCTCACCAGCGCCTTGACCCGGTTCTTCTCGGTGTCGGGGTGGTCGAGGTAGCCGCCGGACTCCACGCCCATCGCCGCGCGAACCACCCCTGCGTGCCAGTCGTCGACGATGGTGCCCACCGCGCCGCTGTTCCAGAGCTGGCCGGACCACTGGCTCCAGAACAGGCTCATGCCTTTGAGCTGCACCGTGGCGCCGTGCTCGTCCTGGAGGTGAGAGCCGGCGATGTGGAGCGCGCCGTGCTGGGCGATGGGCGAGGTGAGGGCCTCGTCCAGCGTGTCTGGCAGCTCGGTCGAGTCGTCGACGGGCTCCCCCACGCAGCCGAGGACAGCCAGGGCGGGGAGCGCGAGGAGGGCGAGGAGGGAGGGACCCAGGCCGGATGACGTGCTGCGGAAGGAGAGCTTTTTCATGGGAGTCCTCGGTCAAGGCGGTTCGAAGCGGCTCGGGATGGCGAGCCGTGCTCGTTGTGGCGGTGCCTCTGGCACGTTGCGGGCCAACGCTCCCGGGGACCCTCGGAGACACCTGTTGAATAGTGTCACCTTGGAATGACGTGAAATCGATCGTGCTCGCGCGGGCCCGCCGCCCGCCGCGAGGCGCCGCGTGATCCGCGAGATCGCGGGACGTGCGATCTCCGGGATCACCCGTCGTCGAGAGCCCACCGCGAGCCCCTGCGGGCCCCTCCCTGAGCCCGCGCAGCGGGCGATTTGGGAGGGGACGACGGCGCGGAGGCGCGAAGCGCCGAGCACCGGCGGGGGTGGGCAGCCGCCTCTCTCGATCTCGATCTCGATCTCGATCTCTGTCTCGGTCTCGGTCTCGGTCTCTATCCCGGGGTGCCGAGGAGGCCTTTGAGCTTGGCGATGAGCTGCAACGCCTCCATCGGGGAGAGGCGATTGACGTCGACGGCGCGCAGGGTTTCCAGGACGGGAGACGACGGCTCGGCCTTCGCGGGCGGGGCGAAGAGATCGAGCTGCGGAGCACCGGCCTTCGAGCGTCCGCGCAGGGAGGCGGGCTTGCCGGTCGGCAAGGCAGCGCCGGCTTCGAGCGAGGCCAGGATGGCCTTGGCGCGGGCGAGGACGCCCTCTCCGATGCCTGCTAACCGGGCCACGGCGATACCGTAGCTCCGGCTGGCGGGGCCGCGAGCGAGCTTGTGGAGAAAGACCACGTCGTCGCCGTGCTCGCGGGCCGCGACAGAGTAGTTGGCGACGCCCGGGGACTGCTTCGAGAGCTCGGTCAGCTCGTGGTAGTGGGTGGCGAAGAGGGCGCGGCAGCCGATGGCGTCGTGGAGGTGCTCGGCCACGGCCCAGGCGATGGCGAGGCCGTCGTAGGTGCTGGTCCCGCGGCCGATCTCGTCGAGGATCACCAGCGAGCGGCGGGTGGCGTCGCGGAGGATCGCCGAGGTCTCGCGCATCTCGACCATGAAGGTGCTCTCGCCGCGGGCGAGGTTGTCGCTGGCGCCGACGCGCGAGAGGACGCGATCGACGACCCCGATCCGGGCCTCGCGCGCGGGCACGTAGCTGCCCATCTGCGCGAGGATGACGATCAGCGCGACCTGGCGCATGAGCGTGGACTTGCCCGCCATGTTGGGCCCCGTGACGAGCCACAGGCGCTCGGCGGCGAGGTCGAGCGTGGTGTCGTTGGGGACGAAGCGGCCGGCCGCCGCGTAGCGCTCGACGACGGGGTGGCGGCCGTCGGTGATGGCGATGGTGTCGCCCGCGTCGACGTGCGGGCGGGCGTAGTCGTGGCGGTGCGCGACGTCGGCGAGCCCCGCGGCCACGTCCCAGCCGGCGAGGACGCGGGCGAGCTTGCGGATGCGCTCGGCGGCCGCGGCGGCATGAACGACGAGGGCCTCGAAGAGCTCGGCCTCGCGCTCCAGGGCGCGCGACTCGGCGTGCTCGATCTTGTCGGCGAGATCGTCGAGCACGTCGCTGGTGAAGCGCTCGGCGCCCGCCACCGTTTGCTTGCGACGCCACGCGGGCGGGACCTTGGCGAGGTGGGTCCTGGTGACCTCGATGTAGTAGCCGAAGACCCGCGTGTAGCGGACGCGGAGGGAGGTCGCGCCGGTCGAGGCGCGGAGCTCGGCCTCGAGGGCGACGATCATCTCGGCGCCGTTCTTCTGGAGGGTTTGCGAGGCGTCGAGGGCGCTGTCGTAGCCCGGGCGAATCATCCCGCCGTCGCGCGCGTGCGGCGGGGGGCGGTCGACGAGGGCGGCGAGGAGACGCGCGGCGACGTCGTCCACGGTGTCCACGGTGGTGCCCAGGAGCTCGGCGGCGCCGGGATCGGCGATGGCGGCGACCGCGGCGACGGCGCGCGGCGCGGCGAGGAGCCCGTCGCGGAGGCCGCCGAGCTCGCGCGGGGAGATCTCGCGGAGCGTGGCGCGGGTGCTGAGGCGCTCGAGATCGCCGATGCCGCCGAGCGCCGCGCGGAGCTCGGTGCGGGCGCGGGCGTTGGCGACGAAGAGCTCGACCTCGTCGTGGCGGCGGCGGATCGCGGCGACGTCGAGCAGCGGCGCGAGGAGGCGGCGCTTGAGCAGGCGCGCGCCGGTGGGCGTGACCGTGCCGTCGATGACGTCGAGGAGCGAGCCCGCGCGCGCGCCGTCGACGGCGCGGACCAGCTCGAGGTGGATCTCGGCGGTCTCGTCGATGCGGAGCGCGCTCGAGGGATCGTGGGCCACCAGGCGGCGCACGGGGATCTTCTGCCCCGGCGTGCAGTTGCGCGCGAAGCGGAGGGCGCGGGCCGCGGCGCGCACGGCGAGGAGCGGGTGCGCGGCGAGCGCGGCGTCGGCGAGCGGGACGTCGACGGTGGCGTCGATGATCTCGGCCAGAGCGGCGCGATCGAGATCGACGGGGAGGCGCTCGTCGTCGCGGAGCGCGGCGCGCGGGAGCGAGAGGGCCACCGCCGATTTCACGTCATCGAGGCCTGCCGCGAAGATGATCTCGCGCGGATCGGCGCGGGCGATCTCGCCGAGCAGCGCGGCCGCACCCTGGATCCGCGCGACGAGGAGCTCGCCCGTGGAGAGATCGAGCAGCGCGAGGCCGAAGGCGCGCGCGGCGTCGTCGCCCTCGCCGACGTCGACGGCGACGAGGTAGTGGTTCTCGCGCGCGTCGAGCTGGTCGACGTCGGTGATCAGCCCGGGCGTGACGACGCGCACGACCTGGCGCGGGACGATCCCTTTGATCTTCGAGGGGTCGCCCATCTGCTCGCAGAGGGCGACCTTGTGGCCGAGGGCGAGGAGCTTGGCGATGTACCCGTGGGCCGCGTGGTACGGGACGCCGCACATCGGGTCCTCGTCGGGATTGGCCTTGTTGCGGCTGGTGAGCGTGATGCCGAGCGCCTTCGAGCAGACGACAGCGTCGTCCCCGAACATCTCGTAGAAGTCGCCGAGCCGGAAGAAGAGCAGCGCGTCGGGGTGGCTCGCCTTGGCCTCCTCGTGCTGCCGCATCACCGGCGTGAGCTTCTTCTTCGCGCTTGCTTGAGGCTCCACGGCGCAGGGCTTAGCCGCGCGCGGCGTCCGCGGCTAGGCGCGCGCGAGCGTGGATTAGAAGAAGTTTCCGACGACCGTGGAGGACGAGAGATCGATGACCAGCAGGCCGTTGATCGATCCGTCGGTGACCGCGAGCTGCCCCGTCGCGGGGACGTAGGTCATGCCCACCGGCTGAATCAGCGTCGACGAGTCGGCCGAGAGGCTGACCTGGAGCGCCTTGAAGGCGCCCGAGGTGGTCCAGCGGAACTGCTGGCCGACCACCGGATCGCCCTTCTTGTTGTCGGCGGTCGGCAGCGGATCGATCACCGCGAAGCGGAACATCGGGTTCTGGAACCCTCGCGGATCGTGGTCGGGCACGCTCGGCAGGCTGCCCGGGTTCACCACGCGCGGGGCGCGGCCGTTCCGGCGCGACTCGTTCGGATCGCACGAGTCGCGGCAGACGCCCGTCGCCGGATCGGTGATCACGTGGTGCAGGAAGCCGGTCTGCTCGCCGACGACGTCCCACTGGTGGCTGACGTGAACGTCGAACGTGACGAGCGACGGGAAGCAGCACCGGGTGACCTGACGCCACGCCTCGGGCTTGGTGAGCTTGGTGGGGGGGAGGCTGGTGCGCGGCTCGATCTCGACGTGATCCTGGTAAGCCTCGACGATCCGGAAGTCGCGTCCCGTCGCGGGGACATCGACGCTGCCAAAGAGGGCGCGGCACTCGTTGAAGTCGCAGACGAGCGGCGACTCGAGCTTCTTTTGGTCCCAGTAGCGATCCGCCTGATCGGGGAGCTCGGTCTGCACGTGGATGTAGTCGGCCAGGCTCTTCGCGGTCTCGTTCGGGTTGCTCGGCGTGGGCTTCTCGGCGAGGGCCTTCTCGCTCTGCACGCCGCCGTCGCAGAAGCGGCTGTTGACGTCGCGGAGCACGTCTTTCGTGGTCCCGTCCGCGCCGGTGCCGCCGAGGTCGAACGACGCCAGCGACGAGGTGAAGCCGGGGAGCACGCCTTCGTAGACGACGAACCAGCTCTGATCGGCGAGCTGCGCGCGCGGATCTTCGAGGTTCATCATCAGCGTGCTCTTGTTCGCGAGCGTGGAGTCGGCCTTGACGTTGATCTCGGCGCCGATGGCGATGCCGGTCTGCGGATCGAGGTGGATCGGCGTCCCGCCGACCGAGATCGCGAACTCCGGAACCTGGCCGACGGCCGCGGTCGGGACCGTCGCGACGAGCCGCGCCGCGCCCGGATCGGTGTCGTTGATCGGCGCGCCGTTGATGTCGAAGAGCTGCGGATAGCCGAGGATCCCGGCCTGGCTGCGGCCGGCCTCTTCCGGCGACGAGTAGGTGCCCATCCGCGGCGTGTTCGGGAGCACGACGTTGCAGGACAGCTCCTTCGCGGTGTTGAGCGGCTGCTCGTTCGGCGTCGGCGCGCCGGCGCAGCCGTAGAGCGGCGACGGCAGCCGGGGGCCGCGGCACGCGGAGTCGAGATCGTCGATGTCGATGACCGCGACCCGACCGTTGGTGAGCGCGAGGAACGCGAAGGTCCCGCGGAGCAGCTTCGGGCCCGCGCCGTTGGTGTAGGTGGCAGTGTCGGTCTGGTACGAGGCCGCGATGTCGCACGACTGGCTCGTCGGCAAGCACCCCACCAGCGACGGATCGGGGCTGCAGCGGACGCCGAGCGCCGCGACGCCCGTCGTGGGATCGACCTTGGGAACGTCGCGCTGGACGATGACCAGATCGGCCGCGGGAGCCGCGAAGCGGATGCGGTCGCTGGAGGCGAAAGGATCCCACTCGGGGTGCGGCCTCTGGAGCGGGAACTGCGACGCCTGATCGTCGCTGACGTCGAAGACCATCGCGCTGCCGTCGCGGGCGTCGACGGCGTAGAGGTAGCGCTTGAGATCCGGCGTGAGCGTGGGCGCCACCGCGACGTGGCTGGTGGTGACCGCGCGGCGCGGCTCGTCGAGCGAGGTGGGCAGGAGCGGGCGGCCCTCGATCGGCTCGCACGGCGTGGGGAGATCGATCACGTGGATGAGCGACGTGTCGAGATCGCTCGCGTAGAGGCGCCCCGCCGCGTAGGCGAGGCCGGTGGGACGGGCGTCGGGGTTCGCCGGGAGGTCGGCGACCTCGACCTTCGGGTTGACGCAGGCCACGCCGCCGGGCGGCGGCGCCGGCGGGAGCACGGGGACGTCGGTGGTGAGCGGGAGCCAGCGCTCGACGTTGCACGGCGCGTACACGCCCGGCTCGCTGTCGAGCAGGCCCTGCGCATCGATGACGGCGACGCCGCCCATGGAGGGCATGGCGATGATCAGCTTCTGGCGGCCGCCGCCCTCGGCGTCGATGTCGCCGTTGAGGCCTGCCGCCGGCGAGGGCGCGCCGGCCGAGCAGGCCTTCGCGCCGTAGTCCGCGTCGCAGCACGGGCGGGTCGCGGCCTGGTTGTTACCGCCTGTTTTCTCGGCTGGATCGGCGACGAGCAGCATCTGCCCCGGCGCGGCGGGGAGGCGGCACGAGGGCCAGGCGCTGATCGCCGGGAGCACCGTCGGGCCGCTGCCCGCGGTCCCACCGGCGCCTCCGCTGCCGTCCGTGCTCGCAGGCCGGATCCGCGCAGAAGGAAGCGCGAAGAGCCCCTCCCGGCCGATCTCGGCGACGCCGACGAACGTCGCGGTCCCTCCCGGCGTGGAGACGATGTCGACCGGCTGCGCGCCGACGGGGAGGAAGTTGGCCCCGGGCACGCTCGGATCTTGATCGAGCACCGAGTTGTTCTTCGACGTGGTGTCGATGACGGCGACCTCGCCGCGCGTGGTCTGGGTGACCAGCGCGTAGAGGTGCGGCTCGGGCTTGATCACGCCGCCGTCGATGTCGGCGCGGGTGTAGTCGGTGATGTGGAGGACGGTGGCCGCGTTGCACTCGGTGAGCGGGAGGATCGCCGCCGCGCCGAGGTTCCGATCGCCCATGCACACGAACGAAGCGCGCCCCGATCGCTCGAGGGCGCGGGTGCTCACGGTGGTGGTCTGGGTCGCGCACCCGGTCTGCACCGGCGCGACCGCGAGGCCGACGAGCCCGGCGGCGAGCAGCAGCCCGAGCGCCGCGCGGTGCGGCCGACGGTCTGACCTTTTCATCGGCGCGAGGCTCATTTCGAGGCTTTCGGAGGGGTGGGCACGCCCACGGAGGCGAACATGGTCCCGAAGGTCTGCGGGTGGCGCATGTCGAGATCGACCACGCCCAGGTAGGAGTCGGTGAAGTGACCGACGATGAGGAACGAGTGGCCGGTCGTCGTCGGATCCTTGGCGGCGGCGTCGGGCGCCACGGTGTCGAAGGCCAGCGCCTGCGGGCCGCGGCCGGTGCGGATCACGGCGTCGACGCGGTGGGCCTCGGGGTCGTACGAGAACACCAGGCGCGAGTCGAACGCGCTGGCGAAGATCCGGCGCGCGAGCTTGCCGCTGGCGTCGATCACCTGGCCGACGGCGACCTTGGAGGCGCCGAACGAGAGCGGGATGCTGTCGGTGATGAAGACCCGATCGAACGCGGCGCTGGGCGCGGTGCTGCCCTCGGGGATGGTCGTCGTCTCGACGCGGCCGACCAGCAGCGACGGCGGCGATCGGTTGGCGATGAAGAGGTCGATCGGGTGCTTGAGACAGTCGAGCTGGCAGGCCGCGTCGCCGGTCGTGCAGGCCGCTTCGCAGTCGTGCCGAACGGTCGGGTCGACGCCGATCCCCCGCGAGTCCTTGCCGTCGGCGTTGACCGCGATCGCCGACTCGTTCGAGCGCGTGAGGAAGGGGCGCGAGGTCCCGCTCTCGTCCTTGTGCACGCGGACGAGGTCGATGACGGGCGTCTGGCGGTAGCTGATCAGGAAGCCGCGCTGGTAGTCGATGGTCGGCGGGTGGGCCTCGACCCGGCCCTTGAACAGCGCGGGGATCGGCACCGTCGCCACGTCGGTGGGGCCTTCGGGGAGCCCGCCGAGCACGAACTCGAGGGTGGGCTTGGGCCTCGCGCCGCCGAGCGTCGGCGTGTTCTGGCCGGGCTCGTCGATGGTGAGGCTGATCGACTTCTCGGTCTGGTGCGCGACCACGATCGCCGTGCCGTCTTCCGACGCGGCGATGCCGACGGGCTCGGTCGGCAGCGTGATCGCCCGCGAGCTCTCGAACGGCTCGAGGCCCACGCGGTGGAGGTTGTCGCAGCGCTCGCCCGCGAGGTTGCTGGCCGTGCCGGTGCAGTCGAGCGTCGTGGAGAAGGTCCCCGACGTCGTGTCGTCGTTGACGTCGAAGAAGGTGATCGACGGATCGCCGCGCACCGGCAGGAAGAGCCGGCCCGTCGGCGCCGCGCTCCGCTTCACGAAGATCGCCCCGGAGGCGAACGCGCCGATCGTCGCCGACGGTGGCGTGCCTAGCACCGCGTCGGCCAGCGGGATGGCCAGGCACGGGCCGGGGTTGAGGATGGTGTTGGTGTTGGTCTTGGCGTCGATGTGCGGGCACGCCGCGGTGTCGGAGCTGCCGCAGAGCGTGTTGCAGGCGTCGCGCACCGTCGTCTTCGAGCCCACGGCGCCGATCTCGCGGAGCTTGCCGAGCAGAGGCGTGACCTTGTTCCGGATGTTGACGAGGTCGAGCGCGAGCACCGTCCCGCCGTCGTACTGGAGGTCGAAATCCGAGTTGGCGACGTACAGCGTCGATCCGCCGGGAGAGCGCACCAGGGCCGTGGGGTAGTAGAGCGCGTCGGCCGGCGGGGGCAGCGCCACGTCGCCGAGGAAGCAGCCCGCGCCGAGCACGCAGGCCCCGAGCGCGACCGTCGCCGTGGCCCCGCGCCGCGCGGCCGAGAGCGATTCCGCGGCGAGGAAACGAGGACGCGAAGATCGGGCCGGCTGCATGGGGGGCGTACCCTAGTCAGGGCCGGTGGAACTGGCAACCAGCACCACGGGGGCGAGGGCGCGAGCGGCCGCGTCGAACGAGCCGACGCGTGGACGAAATCCGCGAAATCCCGCCGGGAAATCACGAATTCGTCCGCTGCGTGGCCGCTCAGCGGACGCTGAATCGCGCGGCGCGCACCGGCAAATGGACCGCGGGATCGGCGGGCCGCGCGAGGATTTCGTGGTCGCCGCGGGTGAGCGGGATCCGGGCGCGGTACGGCGCGACGGCCTGCGCCGCGACCTCGCCGTCGACCAGGAACTCGATCATCCCGACGCGGCGGCCTGGATCGCCGACGATCGCCGCGCGCACCTCGATCGCCTGATGACGGGCCGAGCCGGCGCGCGAGAGCAGGAAGACGCTGCCCGACGACGGCGCCTCGATCCGCAGCTCGGGGCCGCTCGCGGGCGCCGCGCTGCACCCCGGGAGCCGCGCGCGCGCGAGCCACGGAACGCCGAACGGATCCTGCCCCGGCGCGCCGATCGGCTGGGCCGCGAGCCAGGCGTCGAACACCTCGGGCAGCAGCGCCACCCGCTGCGATCCGCGGGGATCGCAGCGAAACGGCGCCTCGCCCGGCGCGTCGATCGCCGGCGCGCGCGGGCTGACGAAGACGTGGGCGTCGCAGCTCTCGGTGGGCACGTGGCCGCGGACGAAGCGGCGCTCGGCGTGATCGGGGCAAGCCGGCCCGGCGAGCTTGCCCGAGAGCGGGCAGACCTCCGCGGACTCGAGGAGCGACTCGTCCCAGAGCGGCGCGCGGGCCGGCACGTCGCGCATCGCCCGGCGCATCACGTCCGCGAAGAGCGGCCCGGCGCCGGTCGCGCCGGTGAGGCGTCGCGTCGGCGCGCCGTCGGAGTTGCCGACCCACACCGCCACCGTGCGCTCGTGGGTGTAGCCCGCGGTCCACGTGTCGCGAAAGCCGGAGCTGGTGCCGGTCTTCACGGCGACCGGGAAGCCGATGTCGAACGGCCCGCGCCCGTGCAGCCCGCGGATCCGCGCGAGCGGATCCGAGAGGATGTCGGTCACGCTCGCCACGATCCCGGCGTCGAAGATCCGATCGCCGCCGGCCGCCGCCGCGCCGAGCTCGGCGGCGCTTGCCACGGTGGCTCGCGGCGCCACGCGCACCCCGCCGCGGGCCAGCGCCACGTACGCGAAGCAGAGCTCGCGCAGCTCGACCTCGCCGCTGCCGAGCGCCAGCGCGAGGCCGTAGTGCGCCGCGCTCTGATCCAGGCTCGCGAGCCCGAGCGCGCGGAGCGTGTCGAGCAGCGATCCCGCCGGCAGCTCCGCCGCGAGCCGGATCGCCGGCACGTTGAGGCTCCCCGCGAGCGCCTCGCGCGCGCTGATCGGCCCCTCGAACGTGCCGTCGAAGTTGCCCGGCGTGTAGGCCCCGCGCCCCTCGGGGAAGCTGGTCGGCACGTCGGCGAGCACGTCGGCCCCGCCGCGCCCGCGCGCGAACGCCATGGCGTAGACGAACGGCTTCAGCGTGGATCCGGGCTGCCGGCGCGCGCGGATCACGTCGAGCTGCCCGGCGATCTGCGGATCGTCGAAGTCGGCGCTGCCCGCGTACGCCAGCACCTCGCCGCTCGCGTTGTCGACGACCATCACCGCGGCGTTGCTCGCGCCCTCGCCGACGATGGCCGCGAGGTGCGTCCGCTGCAGGCCTTCCACGTCGCTCTGGAGCTGCAAATCCAGGGTGGTGCGCGTGGTCCCCGCCTCGGCGAGCGCCCCGTCGGCCACGAGGCCGGCCACGAAATGCGGCGCGAGGAACGGGTGCGCGAGCGGCCGCGTCGCGACGGGCTCGCCCACCGCGCGGGCGTGATCGGCGTCGTCGAGGAAGCCGTGATCGTGGAGCGCGTCGAGGAGCGCGCGCTGCCGCGGCGTGATCCGCGCCGCGTGCCCGTAGGGATCGAGGTACGACGGCGCGCGCGGCAGCACCGCCAGGAACGCCGCCTCGGCCCAGCTCAGATCCCGCGCGCTCTTGCCGAAATACCCTCTCGCGGCCGCCTCGGGCCCCGCGAGCCCGTGCCCGTAGCTGAGGCGGTTCAGGTACGCCTCCAGGATCTCGCGCTTGCTCACCACCCGCTCGAGGTTCTCGGCGCGCGCCGCCTCCTTCAGCTTCTCGCCGAGGGTCCGCGGCCGCGGGCGCCCCTCGTTGTCGAGCAGCTTCACGAGCTGCTGGGTGATGGTGCTCGCCCCGGACACCAGCCGCCCGTGGCTGAGGTTCTGCCCGAACGCGCGGACGATCGCCTGCCGATCGATCCCCTCGTGGCCCCAGAAATCGCGGTCCTCGCTCACCAGCGTCGCGGCGATGATCCGATCGCCCAGCGCCTCGAGGGGCAGGCTCTGCCCGCGCTGCCCGGCCTCCGACGGCAGCTCCCGCAGCGTGGCCCCGCGGCGATCGAGGATCAGGTGCCCCTCGTGCCAGCGGTCGGTGAGGTGGATCGAGGGCTCGCCGACCCCGCTGCGGTAGCGCCGCCACGCGCCGGTGAGCACCAGCAGCGCCACCCCCGCGAGCGCGACGAGCACCCGGAGCCGCCCCGCAATTCGCGGCAGGCTCGGCAGACGCGGAAGCGCCGGCGCCTTCATTGCACCGTCACCCGGCCCGCGTCGGAGTACCCGCAGCTATCGCCCTCGTACATCAGCTCGGCGGCCGCGGGCGGCAGCACGAACTCGCCCGGCGTCGACGCGCGCACCAGGTACGTCGCCGCGACCTCGTCGCCCTCGAGCTCGTCGAAGTAGAGATCGACGCGATCGTCGTGGAGCTCGACGTGGCTCGCGCTGTTCCCCCAGCGCAGCACCGAGGCGAACGGGTGGGTGTCGGCGAGATCCGGCACGCTCGCCACGGTCGCGAGGTCGGGCTGGATCGGCTCGAACCCGGCCGGCAAGCGATCGGTGAGCGCCAGGTACCCGAGGCGCTCGCGATCGATCGTGTCGACAGGCAAGCGCGCCAGGATCGCCACGCGGAGCACGTCGCCGGCGTGGACCTTCGCCAGATCGACCGGACCGCCCTTCGCCGTCGTGAAGACCCGGAACACCTCGGGCCCCCGCGGCGTGCGCGTGGCAACGGCGTTGCCGTGCGCCGCCAGCGATCGCGACCACCGCGCCGAGGCCACGAAGCCGATCGCCCGATCGTCGCCGCTCTCGAGCTTCAGCCGGGCCTTCTTCCCGCGCAGCGCCGCGAGCGGGATCTGAAATTCCTTGCTCCCGAAGCCGAGATCCTTGCTCGCCGCAATTTCGTGACCGTCGAGCGTGACGCGAAATGCCGACCCCTCCGCCGTCGATCCCTCGAGGTGCGCCGCGAGCGCGAGCAGCGAGTACGCCGTCGCCTGCGTGGTGTACCGCTCGGTCCCCTCCGCGAGATCCCTCAGCAAGATCGGGAGCACCTTCGCCGTGGGCCGGAGCCGGCTCAGCGCCATCGCCGCCTGCGCCGCCGAGCGCGTGGGCGAGCCGTAGTAGTAGAAATCGTTGTTGCCCGGCTTCACCAGCAGCTCCCCCCTGTCGTCGAAGCTCGCCTCCACCGCGTCGAGCAGCGCCGCGACGCGATCGTCTTGCCCCGCGAGCCCGTGCAGCGCCAGGGCCAGGCTGGCCTTGCCGAACACGCTCTGCTTCGCGGCGCGATCGTCGAGCGCGTCGGAGGCGCTCGCGGGCAGCTCGCCGAGCTCGCTCAGGCTCTGGGCGATCGCCGCCTGGACCTCGGGCTCGACGTCGCTCGCGAGGAGCCGCTCCGCGAGGTAGCTCTTCATCCCCTCGAGGAGCCCCTTCGGCGCCTCGACGCCGGCCGCGCGCGCCAGCACCACCGCGCGGATCGCGTACGCCGTGCCGTAGACGTTGGGCGCGCTCCCGCCCGGCCAGTACGCGAGCCCGCCGCTCTCGGTCCGCATCGTCGCCAGCCGATCGAGGCCGGACCTGATCCGCACCCTGAGCTCGGCGTCGCCGAGCCTCGTGAAGCCGATCCTCGGCAAAATGGCTCGCGCCGCGATCAGCGGCAGCGTGCTCGAGGTGGTCTGCTCGACGCAGCCGTGCGGGTAGTCGAGCAAATAATCGAGCCGCTGCCCGAGCTCGGGCCAGAGGTGCTGACCGACCTGCACCGTGAGCGCGGCCGAGGGCCCGCCGCGCGCGTCGTCGGGGATTTCCAGGGAGATCTCCTGCGATCGCGAGAACGATCCCTCGATCTGCGGCCGCTCGTCCAGGCCGGGCTCTTCGACCGGCACGCGCGCCTCGACGCGATCGAGCGCCGGCCCCGCGCCCGCGGCGACCGCGAACGCGAGCTTCATTTCGCCTGCGATTTCAGCCTTGATCGGGAACGCCACGCGGCTCTGCCCGCCCGCGGACACCGTCGTCGTCACGGCGGGGAGCGCGGTGCCGCGGCCCGTCGCCAGGGTGATCGTCGCGGTGATCGGATCGCCGGTGTTGTTGTGGAGCATCGCCGCCGCTTCGAACCGATCGCCCACCGCGGCGAAGCGCGGGACGATCGGCACCAGCATCACCGGCTTGCGGACCGTGAACGCCGACTCGCTCGCCGCGCCCTTGCCCTCGTCGTCGAGGACCACGGCCATGATCCGGAACTGGGTGAGGTTGTCGGGGAGCTTGAATTTCACCGTGGCCCGACCCGCGGCGTCGGTCCGCAAATCCGGCCGCCACAGCGCCGTTTCCACGAATTTCTTCCGGGTCTCGCCCACCGTGGCGTGGTCCTTCCCGCCGGCGCCGTCGCCCGCGGTGTGGCTCCGCTCGAACAGATCCGCGAGGCCGCGGCGGCTGTCGCGGAGCCGGAACGAAAGCGCGCGCCCCGGGTGCAGCAGCGGCACCGGATCGACGGCGTGGAAGCTGGTGAGCCGGAGGATCCCCTCGTCGACGACCGCGAGCGCGATCTCCGCGCGGGCCTCGGGCTTGCCGTCGTCGCTGACGTCGACGGTGATCTCCGCCTCGTCGCCCGGCTCGTACGTGCCCTTGTCGCTCTTCAGCGCGACCTGGAGCCGCGCCCCCTCGAGCGCCACCGGGATCCGCACCGCGCCGATCCGGTAGTCGGCGACGCCCTCGCCCTTCGCGCCGAGCGGCAGCAGCGTCACCGTGGCGTGCACGTGCGGCGCGCTCGCGGCCGTGAGCGGGATCTCGAACAGCGCCGCGCCGCCCTGGATCCGCCGCGTCGAATGCGAGAGCAGCCCGCCTTGCTCCACCGTGACGATCGCCGTCGCCGCGGCGTACGGGCTCTTCACCATCAGCTTCGCGGTGTCGCCGGGCCGGTACTTCGTCTTGTCGGGCGACAGCTCCAGCGTCCGCCCGCGGTTCGGCGAGGGCGTCGTCTCCGAGTCGCCCTCGCGCCAGGCCCAGAACGATCGCACCCCGCCGCGATGGCCGTCGACCTCGGCGATCACCTCGTAGTCGCCCGGCGACGTCGCCGTGAACGAGCAGGTCACCGGCGTGCCCGCGCTCTTCACGGCGCAGCTCCCGGCCGGCGCGCGCCGCGACGTCCAGTCCCAGCGCAGCGCCCCGCCCGCACCGCGGCGCTGCACGTACTTCCATTCGAGGCGCTCCACGCGCGCCGTCACGGTCGCGCCGACGACGGCCTTCCCTTCGGTGTCGATCACCCCGAGCTCGACCGGGAACGCCTCGCCGACGCCGAGCCAGCCGCGCGCGAGCTTGAGCCCGGCGTAGCGCTGGGCCGGGTGCATGGTCACCGACGCGCGCCCCGCGATGTGCCGGAACGAGCGGTCGGCGACATCGGCCTCGAGCGTGAACTCCTGCGGTCCCAGCGCGGGATCGACGTCGAGCGCCTGCTTCACCACCAGCGTCCCGTCGGCGGCGAGCTGCCCGGTGCCCGACCGGCTCCACCCCCGTCGCGTCGGGGTGTGGTCCTCGTCGTCAACGTCGTCATCGTCGTCGTACCACGCGTCCCGCGCGCGAAAGGTGAGCTCGTCGGTGAGCGGCCCCGCCGGAAAGCGCGCCTCGGATCGCTTCAGCGTCCAGCTCACGTCGGCGCCGTCCATCGCCGCGCCGAAGAGGTAGCGACCGCGCACCGTCGCGGCGATCCCCGCGACGCGCAGCTTGCCGGCTTTGGCCGCCTCGGTGCGCACGTCGACGTCGACGGCGAAGCGCGGCGCCTCGAACTCGGCGATCTGGATCATCCCCTTGGCGATGGGCAAATCCGGCGTCGCGAGGTCCTCGATCCGCACCTGATACCGACCGAGCTTGGCGCCCTCGGGCACGGCGTAGGCGATCGCCGCGCTCCCGCGATCGTTGCACGTCACCTCCTCGCGGAGCGCGTCCTCGCCGGTCGGACCGACGACGTGGATCACCACCTTCGCGCCCACCATCGGCGCCAGCCTGTCGCCCTCGGGCCGCCGCAGGCTGGCCTTGATGTACGCGGTCGATCCCGGCCGGTAGATGCCGCGATCGGTGACCACCACCGCGCGCTTGTCGGCCGCGCCGGCCTCGGCGCCCGACGCGAGGCCGGGGAAGAGCTGCTTCGCGGTGAGCCCCTCGGATCCCGTCGGCAAGATCAGATCGGCGTCGCTGGCGTGGACCACGATCCGCGTCGCGCCGGCGTCGTCGCCGAGCAGGGCGATCCCCTGCGCGTCGGTCGTCACCGCGGCCCGCGCCTCGTCGCCGTCGAAGCGCACCGTCGCGCCCGCCACGGCCTCGCCGCTCCCGAGCCGCGCCACGTGCACCAGCGTCGCGCCGGCGATCGATCGCGCGTGGACCGCGAGCGCCTTCGAGCTGCCCGGCCCCAGCAGCGCCACCGGCGGCCGCGTCGCCTCGCTGCCCTGCGGAAACGTCATCGCCGCCGCGCCGAACGCCGGGATCCCCGGCCGGAGCCCGACCACGTAGCTGGTCCCCGGCGCGAGCTTCGTCGAGAGATCCACCGCCGTCTCCACCGATTTATCGCGGCTCGGCGTGATGGCGATCGGGATCCGGATCGGAGCCGTTTCGTCGGGCAAATTGCGCGCGCGCACCCGCGCCAGCGCCTGCTCGAAGGCGTCGCCGTCGCCGCTCTTCACCGGCCACGCCGTGAGCTCCGCCGACTCGAGGTTGCGCGTCGTCACCAGGAAATGCTTCGTCGTCGCCTCGTCGAGCAGCACCAGCCCCTCGGCCATCGACACGCTCGCGCTCAGCGGCGCGGTCGCGATCTTGAAGCGCACCGGCGTCGCGAGCCGCTGGCCGAAGCGATCGACGATCCCCTCGATCGCCACGTCGTAGGTCGTCGACGACACGAGCTCGCCGCCGATCACGATCCGCCCTTCGTCCCAGCCCTCGCTGCGGATCGAGAGGTTCTTCACCGCCGGCGTCACCCGCACCCGCCGCTCTAACGCCTTGCCCGGGAGATCGATGACGTTGTTGAAGAGCACATGGACGCTGTGCTCCGAGGTCCGGAGCACGCCGCCCGCGAAGCGACAGGCGTCGTCGCCGCCCCAGCCGCAGTTCACGTCGCGGAGCGCGAGCGGCGCGACCACCGTCAGGCTCGTCGACTGGTGCTTCGGCGGCGTGGTCCGATCCTCGGCGACGAGCTCGATGTCCTCGCCCGCCGGCAGCGGCGCCGCGGGACGCACCAGCACCACGAAGCGCGGATCGACCTTGATCCCTTGAAACGTAGGCCCGATCGGGTGCGCGAGGGTCGTCGCGAGGGGCATCCCCTTCACCCCGGTGAGGGTGACCAGGCCCGCGGCCACGCCGAGATCGATCGGCTGATCGAACAGCACCGAGAGCTCGGTCCCGCGCCCGACGCGGCTCCCGGCGCCAGGATGAATGGCGATCACCCGCTGCGCGCCCGGCACCGGCACGTACCCGAGCTCCTTGCCGGCCACGACGAAGCTCGGCCCCGGGGGCTCTTTCTTCGCGGCGTCGACGACGGTCGAGCCCTTCACCCCCGCGTTGCCGAGCTCCCCGCGCGCGGTTCGATCTTCGGGCGGCGGCGGGAACGTCAGCGTCCCCTCGCTCTTCTTCGCCGACCGCTCGAGAAAATTTCCCGGCCCGCCCTCGGCGGTGCGCGCGCCCGGCTGGACGCCGCTGCACACCAGCGAGCAGGAGGCGAAGAGGATTACCGCGAGCGACGGCGCGAGGGCTCGGAGTCGAGAGGAGGGCATGAAATCTCCGCCGCGGACCGAGTGAAAACGAGCGACCGCGATCTGCGCGACCGAACGCCGAGCCCGGATCGGGGCATTCCCCGCGCTGCAAAAAGATCCGGAGCCCTGTCGCCTCGTTGTAGTCTCCCGCGGAGTGCACTCCTCGACCTCGACCGCGCGGCGCCCCTTCGCCCGCATCATGGCCACAGCAGCGCTGGCGCTGGTCTCTCTCGCGGCCGCCCCTGCCCACGCCCGCGACCCCTGGTCGGATCCCGATCCGCCCAGCGAAGGCTCGCGCTGGACGATGGGCGACTTCGGCTTCCGCGCCGGGGCCGAGTACCGCGCTCAGTTCCTCTACATCAACCCCATCGGCCTCAACAGCGAGGCCGACAAGGCCACGAGCTGGCTCGAGCACCGCCTCCGCCTCGACGCCGCGGTCGACTACCTCGACAAGGTCAAGGTCGTGTTCTCCACCGACGTGCTCGACGGCGTGCTCTGGGGCGACAACGGCGACTTCGGCGGCACCCCCGGCTCCAATTCGGGCACCAACGTCAGCACCAGGAACCCCAACGTCACCCGTCCTTGCGTCGGCCTGACTGGCCCCGATCCGCTCGACGCCGCTTCGTACTCGTACACCGTCTGTCCGCAAGAGCCGTTCAAGGTCCGCAAGGCCTATGGCGAGGTGGCTTTGCCCTTTGGCCTCCTCCGGATTGGCCGCCAGCCGGTGAACCTCGGCACCGGCGTCCAGGCGGCCGACGGCGACGGACGCGCCAACCGCTTCGGCGTCGCGCGCACCGGCAGCGTGGTCGATCGGATCCTCTTCGCCACCAAGCCGCTCGAGGCCTTCAAACCGAAGGACGAGCGCAGCACCTCGGCCAACGAGGGGCTGATCCTGGCGCTGGCTTACGATCGCCTGGTCACCGACAACCCCGAGAACCTCGGCCAGTCCGTGAACCAGTGGGACACGGCCCTGCGCTTCCTCGCGCCGCGCTACGCCTTCGGGACCGATCTCCTGCTCTCGGTCTACCACGCGCACCGCTGGGACGCGAAGTACAACACCCGGATCAACAGCCTCGGTGGGCGCTTCACCTCGAAGTTCCTTCACAACCACCTTCACGTCGGGCTGGACTTCGGGGCCAACCTCGGCTCCACCCGCGAGGTCTCCGAAGCATTCAAGTTCATCACCAACGACGCCGCGGTCGATCAGCCCGTCCAGCAGCTCGGCGCCCGGGCCGTGGTGCGATGGGACGAGCGGTTTGGCTCGCTCTACCTGGAGGCCGACTACGCCTCGGGCGACGCCGATCCGATCGTGCGGACCCCGCTGACGCAGTTCACCTTCTCCGAGGACACCAACGTGGGTCTCCTCCTCTTCAAGCACATCGTCGCGTTCCAGTCGGCGCGGTCGGCGGCCGCAGCCGTGGAGACGCTCCGGCAGCTCGGCGCGACCACCTTTCCGGCCGAGTCGGTCGCCACCCGCGGCGCCTTCACCAACGCGTTCGCCATCTTCCCTCAATTCGACCTTCGCCCCCACAAGACTCTGCTGCTCCGAGGCGGGGTGCTCATGGCCTGGGCGCCGGCGCGGGTCATCGATCCCGTGGCCTCGCTCCAGCGCCGCGACGGGCTCACGATCGAGGACGATCTCGTGAACTTCGTCGGCGGAAAGCCTGCCAGCTACTATGGCACCGAGCTCGACGGGCGCATCCAGTGGCGCTACCTCGATCACTTCCTCCTCGATCTCGAAGGGGCGGTCCTCTTCCCCGGCGCGGCCCTCCAGAACGAGAACGGCGTCGCCGTGCGCAGCGGCATGGTCCAGACCCGCACGACCTTCTTCTTCTGATCTGGAGGACCCCGTGACTCACCCCCTCTCCCCTGCCCTCCTCCTCGTCATCACCACGGCGCTCACCGGCGCGGTCGGGTGCGCCGACTACGAAGATCCACCCAGCGTCACGCTCGACGGCGTCACCAATGGCCACCTGAGCGACACCAAGGCTCCCCTCGTTCTGACCTTCTCCAAGCCGCCCGATCCGGCCACGGTGCACATCGAGATCGTCCGCTTCGTCACTGACGTCGAGGGCGACCTCGCCGACGAGGACAGCAATCCGGCGACCACCCTCGACGTCCTGTACAAGTTCCCGTCCGGGCTCGGCGAGGGCGCCGTCAGCGGCCCCGGCGTGTTCTCGTCGGATGGCACCCGGCTCACGATCACGCCGAAGACCGAGCTGCCCATCGGCGCGGGGCTAGCGATCCTCGTCGAGAAGGGCCTCTCCGACACCACGGGTCACGTCACCGCCGTTCGCAAGCGGATCCCCTTCAGCTACCGCTTCGACCTCGGGTGCACCAAGCCCTCCAAGGTGTTCCACTCGGGTACGTACTTCTTCCTCGCCGACGTCAAGAAGCCTGTCCCCGTGCAGGTGAAGCTCTTCGCGGCGATCAACGTGGATCCGGCGACAGGCGAGATCGTCGGCCGGTTCACCAACGCCGTTCGCAACCCGGATCCCAAGCGCTGCACACCCGCCTGCCCCGCCTCGGAGGCCTGTCGGCTGCTGCCGATGCAAGAGTGCGTCACTCCCTCGCTCCGCGCCGGCACCGTGGACGAGTTCACCGACTTCGTCACCAACGCCACTCCCCCGACCGGCTTCAGCTTCCAGACCACCGGCTGCGTCATCGATCAAGCCGACGGCACCGCCGCCTTCATCACCGCTCCGATCGACGTCGTGGTCAAATCTCCCCCGGTCACGCTGACGAAGACCCAGATCACCGGCTCGTTCAAGCTGAGCGGCGACATCCTTCGAGGATCCGGGGCGATCACCGCCGAGAATGTCTTGCTCGGGACGACGTCGAGCGAGGAGGCGGCGTCCGGCGAGATGAGCGCGCGCACGATCCCCGCCAATCCCGACATCCCGCTGCCGGAGTGACGCTCAGAACGAGGCCGCTGCGAACGTGTCGCAGTCCTCGATCTTGCCCGTGGTCAGGCCCCGAGTCAGCCACCTCTTGCGCTGCTCCGAGGTGCCGTGAGTGAACCTCTCGGGGCGCACGCTGCCGCCGGCCTGCTTCTGCAGCTTGTCGTCCCCGATCGACGCCGCGGCGCGGAGGCCAGCGTCCATGTCGCCGGGATCGAGCAGGTGCCGGCTGTTGGTGGAGTGCCCCCAGATCCCGGCAAAGCAGTCGGCCTGGAGCTCCAGGCGCTCGCTCAGCTCGTTCTTGCGCTCGGGTGACCGCGACTGCAACTGCCGCATTTTCCCCTCGATCCCGAGGACCTTTTGCACGTGATGGCCGACCTCGTGCGCCACCACGTAGGCCTGCGCAAACTCCCCGGGGGAGCCGAACTTCGTCGCCAGCTCGTTGAAGAAGCCGAGATCGAGATAGACCTTCTCGTCGGTCGGGCAATAGAACGGGCCCACCTGGGCGTCGGCGTCGCCGCAGCCGGAGCGCGTCCCGTCCCAGAAGAGAACCATCTTCGCGGGCCGATAGGCCACGTGCTCTTGCGGAGTCTCGCTGGCCCAGAGCTTCTGGCTGTCGTTGAAGGCGAAGACCGCGACCTTCTTCGCCCGCTCTTCCGAGGCCGGATCCCGCTGGCTGTCCGCGGCGGGGCTGGCGCTGCCGTCCTGACCGCCGCCGATCGTCGAGAACAGGTTGCGCCGGAACACCAGGCTCAGGATCCCGACGATCACCATGCCGCCGAATCCGAGCTTGATCCCGCCGCCGCTACCGCCGCCCCCGCCGCCCTGGCCGCGTCGGTCTTCGATGTTCGAGAGGTCGCCGTCGTTGTCTATTCGCACGGCGCCCCCTCTAGCACCTCGTATGCCGCCGCATCACCCCCGCCTGGACGGGGCTGCGCGACGATCGCGACAGCGGTCCAGTGGTGCCATCACGCCTCACCCGGGCACAAATGTCCCACACATCAGGAGCTGGGTGGCCTTCGCCGGCGGCTTCGCCGAGCCGAGGAAGCGCAGGATCCGCGCTGAGCCGGTCTGACAGCCCACCACGATATCCGGGTTGCTCGCCGGGTTCTGCGCCGGATCCAGGTAACACCACCCGTCCGCCGGCTTCCCGGCCAGGGGGCCGTCGGCGATCTTCGGCGCGAGGCTGGGATCCCCTTCGCACGCCGCCAGCGCCTCGGGTGTGCTCCCGAGGGGATCGCCCGCCTGGACCACTTCGCAAAAGCAGTTCCAGCTCGGATCGGCGCTCAGGCTTTGCTGCGCTGACGTGATGAGCACCGGGCTCCGGGGCTTGCGCCGCCCGTGCGCGGGATCGCACGAGCACGGGTCCTCGGTGGTTTGCATCTCCAGGACAACGCAGCTCACCAGGCCTCCACCCGCGAGCGGGAGCGGGCTCGGCAGGCATCCTCGACCCTCAACCGCGGCGAGGCGATCGTTGATCAGCTCCATCGCCGGCCGATAGCCATAGTCCAGCCGCGAAGGATCGTCGACCTGCGCCGGGCACACCGACGCGACCACGCCGCGATCGCCGAGCGCCCGGAGCAACTCCAGCTCGCGGAGCCCCGGATAGGCCTTGGCGCGGACCTGGAGCGTGGGAGTCGCCGGATCGCAGAGCGGGCTATCGCTCTTCGAAGACTGGCAATCGCAGCCTCCCGGCGCCGCGGCGCAGTCGCGCGGCGCCGGCAGCGGGAAAGCGCACGCGTACTGCAAATCGTCCCCGCCCGGAGGCGTGTACTCGTGCCCGTGGACCGGATCGGCGTCGGGCGCCGATCCCGGCGGCGGCAGCCCGGCACGCGGCGCTACCGACTCCACCATGTGCAGATCCGCGGGCGCCAGATGATGCTTCGAATCGCCGACGATCCGGTCCCAGGTGGTGTGTCCCTGCGCGTCGGTGATCGAGTATTCCACCTGACGCTTGAGCCCCTTCCGGAGATCCTGCGGATCGCGCGCGAGATCCTGCCAGGGGACGCCGACGATCCCGGCGAAGACCACGAGCGAGGGATCGCGGATCACCGAGTCCTCGTCCTTCGGATCGAGATCCGAGAAGATCGGGTTGGGCAGGATGGTCCCGTCCCGAGCCGGCAGCATGATGCTGGAGAACGCCGCCGTGTACCGATCGATCGGCTGGAGAAGATCCATCCCGAACCGCCGCTTCTGGTCCCAGCACCGGAGATCGATCGGGTCCTCGGCCGCGCTGAGCTGCAACCCCTTGGTGCACTCGTCGTCCACCGGGCACTCCGCCGGGGACTCGGAGCACCAAGCACAGCACGGATCGTCGGGGTTCTGCGCGCACTCCTTGCTAGCGCGCCACGGGTGGTAGGGCTGGGTCGGATCCCCCGTGCTATACTGCTGGAGCGCGAAGAACGCCGATCCGGAGTCCTTGAGCGAACAGTCGTTCTCGTCGGTCAAGAGCACGATCCCGAGGAGCGAGCTCGGGCGGAGAAAGTCGGCGCGCTGCTTCAGCACCAGCTCGTCGGTTCCCAGAGGGCTAACCGTTTCGAGCTCGATCTGGAGGGACTGGTACGGCTCGGGATCGGCGAGGAAGCGATACCAGCTCTCGAGCTGCGACGGATAGCCACACCCCACCTGCCCGGCGCCGACGACCAGATCCCGGAGCGAGGGCGCGAGCCCGGGCGAGACGGTGTCGACCGCGCCGGTGGCGGGATTGACGTGGACGGCGCCGAGGTCTTTCTCCCCCGGAGGAAAGAGCTTTTGATCGGGATCCCAGGCCAGGAACCGCTGATCCAGATAAGTGGGTACCGTCCCTCCGGAGCAGGGATCCCGGCGCGTCAGCAGGTGCGCCGCGTCGCTGGCCGAGGTGTTGACGGCGCCTCCCGGGCAGGACGTCGTATCCATGGCAGGACAGGCGTCCGACGCGTGCCCGCCGAGGCTCGAGGTGATCACGCCGATGTGAATATCGCGGATGGGCATCGCGCGGCGCCGGGTCCCGGCGGCACAGGCGTCGTCCGGCCCCGCCGGCTGCTCCGGCGTGACCATCCCGGCGCCGTCGACGCAGGGTGGATTGCTGATCCCGCTCACCAGATCGGGGATCGACGCCGCCAGGATCAGCTGCTTGTCGGCCATCGATCGCGAGTTGTCGATGACCAGGAGGAGATCGATCTTGCGCACCACCCGATCGCCGATGCGCTCGGCCACCGGGATGGTCGCGGCCGGCACCTCCGCAGGCGTCCCGCCACAACCCACCGCAGCCAGGCAAACCACCCACGCCGCCCCGCGACCGATTCGACGGATCATCCCACCCTCCTGCCCGCGAGCGCTCACCGCGGCGCTGCGCTGCGAGCGAGGCGGTCTTTCAGCTCCTTGATCCCCGAATCCAGCTCCCGGCTCTTCGTGAAGCAGGCCCTCCCCTGCGTTTCCATGACCACGAGAGCCCGCCCGTCTCCCTCTTTCGCGGCGACGGCGAAGAGCGGGATCTTGTCGACACACGAGGCCTCGCGCAGCCGGAAGGCGATCCGCAGCGCGGGAGTCGCCCGGAGCAACACCGCGTCTTGCCGCAGGATCTCCGAGGCCCGCTCCGCCGCGTGCGAGCCGCCCTTGGACTGCACGATGTCGTAGAGCACGTCGAGCCCCGCGTCGTCCGGCCCCCTGGCAAGCGCGGCAAACAGCTTCTCTGCCCCGCTCTCCCTCTCCAGCGCCGCGGTCACGTCCCGCGCCGCCACCGCCACCTCGCTCCGCCGCAAGGCCGCGGGATCCGCGTCCACGAGCCCCACCAGCGCCTCACCCGCGCGCCCCCAGTCCCGCAATCGCGCCGACTTCGTCAACATGATCCGCAAAGCAAACGAATCCACGGCCGCAGCAACCACAGGAACCGCGGACGTAGACGTGGACGTGGACGTGGACGTGGACGTGGACGTGGACGTGGACGCTGACGCTGACGCTGACGCTGACGAAGCAGCCTCCGGTCTCACCCCGCCATCCGCCGCCACACTCCCCCCGATCCCGCTCACTCCGATCGTCCCCTCCGCTCCCCGCTCCGGCGCCCGCCCCCGCGCAAACAGCAGCATCCCTCCCACGCCGAGGGCAAAGAACAGCACCCCACCGCCGATCACCCGGCGCAAATCCGCACCCGCCCGCCCTTGCGACGGTGTCAACGGTGTCCCCGGCGTCAACGGTGTCCCCTCCTCGGCCACAGGATCGGTGTCCTCGGCCTCGATCGTCGCCCCCGGCGCCGCCGCCGACGGGGCCGCGGCCTCGGCCATCGCCGCGTCGATGGCCTCGACCACGGCTCCGCCGCTCGCGTAACGGAGGTCCGGCGCCTTTTCGAGGAGCCTCATCACCACCGCTTCGAGGGCCGCTGGCACCGTGACGCCGGGCGATCGCTCCGCGATCGGCGGCGGCACGGCAAACCGCTGCTGCTTGAACAGCTCGGTGGCGTCGGTCGCATCGAAAGGGTGCCTCCCCGCCAGCATCTCGTAGAGCACGATCCCCAGCGCGTAGAGATCGCTCCGCTCGTCGACCGCGTCCATCCCCAGGGCGGCCTCGGGCGCGAGATAGGCAATCGTCCCGAAGATCATCCCCTCGACGGTGAGCCGGTCGGCGGCGCTCCCCCCGCGCACGCTCAGGGCCGATCCGCGGCCGAGCATCGACACGCGCGAGAGCCGATCGGCCGCGGCCGAGATGGCCTCGACCGGCACCCGGGCCAGGCCGAAATCGATGATCTTGGCGTCCTCGGTGCCCTCGGCGAGCATGATGTTGCGCGGCTTGATGTCGCGGTGGAGGATGCCAATCGCGTGGGCCGCCGCGAGCGCCGAGGCGAGCTGCCGGGCGATCTTCGCGGCGCGCGCCGGCGCGAACGGCCCACCGCGCTTGATCGCCTGGTGGATCGTCCGCCCCTTCACGTACTCCAGCACCAGGAAATACGAGCCGTCTTCGAGGGTGCCGAAGTCGGTCGCCGCGGCGACGTTGGGGTGCTGCACGTGCGCGCCGGCGATGGCCTCGCGCTCGAAGCGCGTCACCAGCTCGGGCAGGTTGTCGATCCCGGGGTGGAGGATCTTGATCGCGATCCGCTTCTTCAACAGGAGATGCGTGCCGCGGTACACCGCGCCCATCCCGCCCATCGCCAGGAGATCGTCGACGCGATAGCGCTCGGAGATCACCCGACCGACGGCCGACGCGGCGCGCGCTTGCGCCTCGGCGTCGAGCTCGGTCTGCGCCCGCGCAGGGCTATCGGTCGTCGGATCGTCCACAGTCCGGACCCCCACCCTACCCCCAGAACGACACGCGCCGCCAGTCAGCGATTCTTCGCAGCCTCGTCGCGTCGCGCGACGAAGCCGCGGAGCACGGCGATGGTCTCCAGGATCAGCTGCTCCTGGTAGCGATAGGCCATCTCGCCGCCCATCGGGACCAGGACCGAGAGCGACTGGCTCCGGCAGCGGAGCGCGAGCGCCTCGAGCGCGGCGACCACGTGCTCGACGTCGACGCGCAACGGATCGCTGAGCTGCTCATTTTCAGGCGCGATCCGCGCGATGTCGCCGAGCGTGGTCCCGACGCCGAAGAGGCGGGCGATCTCCTGATCGGCCTTCACCCGCGCGGCGTCGACCCGCCAGAGGCGGAAGCGATTTCCGAAGCCCATCACGTTGAAGAGCAGGCTCACGCCCATGATCACGTGGACCCAGTTGCTGGGCGGCATCACGTCGCCGAGGCGCGGGAAATAGGTGTCGAGCGTCTCGGTCCCGTCGTGCTCGAAGTAGCCTTTCGAAGCGTCGGCGAGCTCGAAGCCGGTGTCGTTGGGCGTCTCGTGGTTGTGGCGAACGAAGTCCGGGAAGCTCTGCGCGAGCAGGGTCATCAACCCGAGCACCTGCGAGCGCCGCGCGCAGCCGTTGCCGACCACCAGCGTCTCCAGGCGGAGCACGCGCTTGTCGACGGGCGGGAGCAGGCGGACGGCGTCGAACTGGCCGGCGCCGATCCGGCCGTGGCTCAGGAACGGGAAACGACGGGCAACGACGTCAACGTGGGAAAACCCAGCGATCTGGAGGCCGCGGTCGCGCACCGCGGACTCGATCGTCGCCGAGTCTTCATCCATGACGAAGGCCGCGAGATCGATCTCGCCCTTCTCGGCGAGCCCGAGCGCCTCGGGGACGGCGTGGCGCGAGAGCTGGACCCCGAGCCCCGCGAGATCGCGCGACTCGAAGATTTGCTGGAGCAGGCGCGCAGTGCCGCTGCCCTCGGGCCCGATGTCGACACGGAGCCCGCGGAGCTGCTCTACCTCGGTGATCTTGTCGCCGGCTTTGCCGAGGAAGAACACCGACTCGGATCGCGAGAGCCGCCCGTGGAGCTGGAGCTTCGCGCCCGGCGGCGCGGGCACGCCGGCCTGCACCAGAGCGAACGCGACCTCGCACGTCTTCGCGGCGCCTGCGAGCCGCGCCAGGTTCTCGGCCGAGCCGGCGCTGGGCACGTTCTCGATCTGCCCACCCTCGCGCGCGGCCAGCGCGCCGAGGCGATCGACGACCGCCGCGTAGTTGCCCTCCGGCGCGCCCGAGAGCATCGCCACGTGGATGCGGCCGAGATCGCGCCCGAGATCGAGGCGCCCGATCAGGATCGCGACCGCGAGAAAAAGCAGGAACGGCACGGCGATCCGCAGCGTCTTCGATCGGGGCGCGAGGCCGGGCGGGGTCGGGGCGGACGGAGTGGTCACGTTCGCGCCGATGGTACGGGACGCGTCGCGCTCGTGGAGGCTTCTTTCCACCGCGGGCCGCGGTATGAAGCGGGCGCCATGGCCGACCAATCGAACCCGCTGCTCGACGATCGCGACCTCGACTTTCTGCTCTACGAGGTGCTCCACGCCGAGCGCCTCGTCGAGCTCCCCGACTTCGCCGATCACGAGCGCGAGACCTTCGATCTGCTCCTCCAGACCACCCGCCGCTTCGCCCGCGAGGTGCTCTATCCGGCCTACAAGCCCATGGATGAAGCCCCGCCGGTGCTGGCGAATGGCCACGTCACCGTCCACCCGCTCATGCAGGCCATCTACCCGAAGCTCGCCGAGCTCGGCCTCATCAACGCTTCACGCCCGGCCCTGGTGGGCGGCATGTCGCTGCCACTGACCATCTCCACGGCGTGCATGGCCTACCTCATGGCCGCGAACCTCAGCGCGGCGGGCTATGCGTTCCTGACCACCGGCGCGGCCCACCTGATCGAGGCCTTTGGCGACGAGCACCTCAAGGCCACGTACATGCGCCCGATGTACGACGGGACCTGGACTGGCACCATGGCCCTGACCGAGCCCCAGGCCGGCAGCAGCCTCACCGACGTGAAGACCCAGGCCACGCCGACAGAGCACGGATACCACCTGATCCGCGGGAGCAAGACCTTCATCTCGGGCGGCGATCACGATCTCACCGAGAACATCGTCAACCTGGTGCTGGCGCGGATCGACGGCGCTCCACCGGGGATCAAGGGCGTTTCTCTCTTCGTCGTCCCGCGCAGGCGGCCCGAAGGAGGCGCCCTGGTCGACAACGACGTCCAGACCGCCGGCGTGATCCACAAGATCGGCTGGCGCGGCCTCCCGAGCGTGATCCTGAGCTTTGGTGACAGCTCGGATTGCCACGGATATCTCCTGGGCGAGCCGCACAAGGGCATCGGGTACATGTTCCAGATGATGAACGAGGCCCGGATCCTCGTCGGCGTCAGCGCCGCGGCCACGGCCTCGGTCGCCTACCACGAGTCGGTGGAGTACGCGCGGGTGCGCCCCCAGGGACGATCGATGAAGCAGCGCGATCCCGCGGCGCCGCAGATCCCGATCATCGAGCACGCCGACGTGCGCCGGATGCTGCTCCGGCAAAAGGCCATCGTCGAGGGCGCCCTCTGCCTCTCCCTCTGGACCTCGCGCTACGCCGATGTGGCGTTCCACGGCGCGACTCCGGCGGCCCGGAGCCGCGCCGCGCTGCTTCTTGATTTGCTGACGCCGGTGGCGAAATCGTTCCCGGCGGAGAAGGGCTTTGAAGCCAACACGCTCAGCGTGCAGATCCACGGTGGCTATGGATACTCGAGCGAGTATTTGCCCGAGGCCTGGCTGCGCGATCAGAAGCTCAACAGCATCCACGAGGGGACCACCGGGATCCAGAGCATGGATCTCCTGGGAAGGAAGGCTGTCGCCGGGGGCGGCGCGGCCATCGTGGCGCTGCTGGAGGAGATCGCCGAGGCCGCCGTGCGGGCGCGGGCGGCGAAGGTGCCTGCTCCCTGGATTGACGCCGTGACCGGCGCCGGCCAGAGCGTCGCGTCGTTGACCGCCGACCTCGGGGCATACGCGCTCGGCGGCGACGTGGAGAAGATGATGCTCCACAGCGTGGATTACCTGGAGCTGTTCTCGGTGCTGGTGATCGGCTGGCAATGGCTGCTCCAGGCAGCGGCGGCGCGCGATGGGCTGGCGCGAGGAGACGCGCTGGCCGACTTCTACGAAGGGAAGCTCTGCGCGGCGCAATACTGGATCTTCACGGAGATCCCCAGGATCCAGGCCCTGGCCGAGCTGTGCCGCTCGGGCGAGGATTCTTATGGTCGGATGAAGCCGGCCTGGTTCTGATCGCGTCAGCGGCCGTCGACCTGTAATGCGGAGTTAGCCGGAATCGTCCTGGTGAAGGTCGCTACTGAGCCGCTCGTACTCATCTTCTGAGAGGGCCTTACCGACCCGTTCTCTTCCCGTTGTCCTGATCCAGCGAAATAGCTTGCGGAAACTCAGCTCGCGAGTTTCCAGAGCAGCGCACTCGGCCAAGTCCGCGAGCGCCCTTACCCCATGGCCCTCTTCGGTGGCGTAGGAGCCCAAATCCGAGAGCACCGTAAGTCGGAGCATGAGAATTGACCATTGAGCGAGCTCGATCTGGCGCGCAATCGGCAAGGCTGTTTCGATTCTAATATCCCGAATATCGATTGCAGGCTCGGTCGTCAACCTAGCTCGGATCCACCACAACAGATGAAGACCACTCGTCCACCGCCCTCCCCGGTCTTTGCATCTGCGAACATATACGCGCCCGAGACTCAGGAGAGCAATATCCGCGCGAGCGCCATCGAGCGCGGATAGTTGTGCCAGCGACTCAATCTTTGTGTTGAGCCGACCGTAACTCGTCACTGCCAACGCCACCCGGTCGCTCTCGAGGGCGTGGACGTCACTCTTGGACGCGCTCGTTGATGCTCCATTGGCTACTTGGCGAGTTCGAAGATAAGAAATTGCACTTGGCGTGAAACGCTGCTCATGAAGCTGCTGCTCCCGCCTCGCGGACGCCAGCAGGAGGTCTTTCCTGAAGAGACGACCACACGTAAGCTCTGACGGCGTATTGAGTACGCGCTTATGTTCCGTGCAGTACCCGACAGTCGTGCCGACGGAATCGTACTGAAGTCCGTTGAATGAGCAATTTACGCAGGATAGGGGTAGCATGGTGCTTCAGGTATAGATCGTCGCCAGCAGCGCGACCAGGTCAGCATCATCCGGCAGTTCTCCATAGTTGATAAGGTGCTCGCTCCACTGTTCAACATACCTTCGAGCCGTCATCACCTCGTAAGCGCTCGGCCAATTGGCGTCGCCGTGACCAGTGCCCTGAAGCAGTCCGAGCAACTCGATCTTCGAGATATGACGGACTCCGGCAGCCTGGACCGTTGCAACCATGGTCTCATACACGCGTCCGCCAGTCTGCCCCGCAAAATGCGAGGCCGCGTCGCGCTCCTCGGACGTGCTGTGGTACTGCGTCTCGCGGCCGGCCCCGTCGAGGTAGAGGATGTGGCGCACGATTGAGACATTCGCCCTCGGCGAGGGACGCGTGAGCTCCAACGCCGAGTCCCCTCGCCAGAGGGGATCGCGTCTTTGTCGCCATTTCCCTGATTTCGTTGACGACATGGGAATGTCAGCGTGTAGCACCGCTGCGCTCCGCTCGGCGAAAGATCGAGCGAACATCGCACAGAAAGCCCTCCGCAGCTCACCCTCGCCCACGAAAAACATGGCCGTCTCCATCTCCGCGTGGACCCATGTCCACAAAAAGACGGTAGCCGACCATCTCCGCCTGGACCCTCGTCCACGACAAAGATGGATCGCACCCATCTCCGGGTGGACCCTCGTCCACAAAAAGACGGGTGACCACCGTCTCTCGCCTGGAGAAACGGTCCCACGACACGGATCAGCCTGTCACTGGCGTGCCCGCCGAGGAGCCAGAGCGGAGCGATAGTCCCGGATCCCGTCTCAATGCACCACGCCCAGCACCCGGAGCCCCGAGGGATCCTTGAACACGTGCACCTCGAACGCCCGCGGCGCCTTCCCGCTCTCCCGCAGGGCAGTGGCGCGGACCACCAGATAGTCCGGCACCCCCGGCGGCAGCGGGATGGATACCGCAGCATCGGGCACCGGCACCACGATGGGAGGGGCCACCGTGGCGCCGTGGTCGTCGAGGAATGTCACGGCGTAGCTGTCGGCGAGGAGGGCTTTTATCTTTCGCGTGCGCGCCTGATCGCGGAGCACCAGGCGGCCGGGCTCGATCCGCTCGACCTCGGCGGGGGTCACCAGGGAAAAGGCCCAGGCGACCGCGCGGTCGCGGCGCGTCTCCAGGACCTCGGCGACGCGGGCGCGGGCGCTGACGTCGCTGAAATGAGCGGCGATGAGCGCGGCGGTGATGGCCTCGGCGGGGACCGCGGCCAGGCGCTTTCCCATCCAGTAGGCGTCGGCGGGACGGAGCTTGTCGGCCGGCTCGTAGGGTGGGCTGGTGGTGAACTCTTCGGGCGCGTCAGCGTCCTGGAACTCACCGAGAGAGAGCCATCGGGTCTGCACGGGCGGGGCCACGCGGCGGCGCAGACCGAGCGTGAGCAAGGCTGTGAGCGCGTTTTCATTGAGGTATTTGCCTTGGCCGCCCAGGCGGGCCTCGGCCTCGCGGCCGACCGCGTTGGCGCCGAACGCGTCGTCCATCGCCACGATGTAGTGGAGCAAATGGCCCTTGCCGGGATCGCCCACGTAGACATCGCGCAGCGCGAAGGGGGGGAGTCGCTGCAAATCCATCCAGTAGAGGGCGAGCCCGAGGGCGCGCAGGGTGCGCCGCTCGGCGTGAGAGACCTTGTCGTTGTCGTCGCCCGCGTGGACACCGGCGACCGGCGTGGGGCCGAGATCGATCCCGACTGGCCACCTCGTGGCGCGGACGCGATACCGATCGCCGACCGGCGGGGAGCCCGCGTGGAGCAGATCCGACACGGCCTCTTGAGCGGCCTTGTCGACGCCTTCCTTGAGGTCGCCGGGAGCGACGGTGATCACGTGGACCTCGGCCGTTCGGTAGCCGATCGCGCCGAGCAGGCGGCTCGAGACGGCGGCCGAGGCGCTGATCAGCTCGGGGCGCTCCTTCGCGTCGCGCCGCAGCTCGTAGCGCAGGCCGCGCGCGTCGGTGACCGCGAGGCCGGGCTGGCCGCTCACGGCGGCGCTGACTGGCAGCAAGGGCAGCACGGGCGGGCCGTCGGCGCGGGCGTCGGGCGGATCGAACCAGCTCGATCGCGGGACCTCGTCGAGCGCGTTGACGTCGCCGGACTCGACCGGCACCTCGGGATCCATCGCCAGCACGATCGGGCGGCGCACATAGGCGTCGGTGTAATAGATCTCCTTCACCGGGTTGAGCTTCCTGGGCACCGGGATCGGCGCCATGTCGCTCACGGCCGTGACCGGCGGATCGGCGGCGAAGCGCGCGGGCCGGTAAGAGCAGGCGAAGGGCGTGGTCCCGAGGGCGAGGAGCAGGGCAGTCCGGATCAGGGGTCGCATCGCGTCGTGGCCTCTCTCAATACCGATGCTGGCGGTCGCCGAAGCCGGCGGGCAGACCGAAGGAGAGCAGGAGCCGCACGCCGTCGCCGCTGAAGGAGAAGGCGAGCTGCCCGAGCAGCGCCGAGTCGCTGAAGAGATCGATCCCGAAGCCGGCGGCGAACCGCGGCGGCGCCTCGAAGATCCGCGCCGGGCCCGGCGCCACCGAGGCCGCGTCGACGAAGATCCGCGCCGCGAGATACCGCATCAGGCTCCAGCGGTAATCGAGCGAGACCACCGCGCTGAAGTAGTCGCGGCGGGTGTCGAAGCCACGAAAATCCGGCTGGCCGACGAGATCGATGAAGGGCACTCGCGGGTCGAGCGCCGGAGCGAGCCCATCGATCGTCAGCCCCGGAGAGAGGATGTTGTACGAGCGGAGGATGGGGAGGTACAGCGCCGCTCGCCCGCCCGCGCGGACGAACCCCGAGGGATCGTCGCCGGTGCCGCGGGCGAGGCCGGCGTAGCCCTCGAGCAGCGCTCCGGCCGAGGGCCTCCCCGACGTCAACCGCGAGTCGTAGCGGAGCGCGAACTCGGTATAGAACTGGTGGGTCGAGCCCGACGCGGCCACGACGTTCCCCGGCTGAAAGACGCTGCTCAACGCCACCAGCGGCGAGCCGGGGCTCTCGAGCACGTGGCTCTGGGTGAAGCTCGACGAGGCGAAGATCTCGAAGTTGGCGCCGGGGCGCACGCCGAGGCTGACGATCCCGCGCCCGCGCCGCTCCAGGTAGAGCGCCGTGGGCTCGCTTCCCGCCGATCGAAACCGCGCCTGGCCCACGCACTCGGGATCGGTCGTCATGCCCACGAAGCGGTTGCGGCAGTCGCGCGCCGGAACCTGGCCGAGGCCGAGGTACTGCAATCCCGAGCGGGTATCGTAGTGCCCCTCGACGTCGATGGCGAACGGCAAGGGCCTGGAGATCCCGTACCGGACGCGGGCTTCACCGATGTAGTCGTAGGGACCGCCGATACCGAACCCGACCGAGACGGCGAACGGATCGCGGCGCGCGAGGACGCGGACACCGGCGCTCGGGTGCTGTCGAGTCGCGAGGAACAGAGTGGGAAAGATGGTGATCTCGCCCGAGCGCGGCGCGAGGAGCTCCTCGACGCGCGGCACCACTTGCTCGTCGCGGATCAGGCCGGCGGCCGTGCCGCTCGCGAGAAAGATCAGCTCGACCGTCTTGCGCGGGATGAAGAGCAACCCCGCGACGAAATCGCCCCAGACGCGGTTGGGCTGCACCGCCGGGCGAAACATGCCGCGGACCTGCTCGGGCGCGAGCGGCTTCTCGGGCACCGGCCCCTTCGCGGCCTCGGGCGCGGCGGCCTTCGGAGGCGGCTTCACCGGCTCGGCGGGCTTCACCGGCTCGGCGGGCTTCACCGGCTCGGCGGGCTTCACCGGCTC
>JBDTXR010000042.1:0-33781 GCA_040006075.1 Byssovorax sp.
CGCCGGTCCCCATCGAGGCGGCCGCTCCCGCACCGCAGGCCGCACCCGATCCCGCGAAGACGGCGGCCTCGCCGGTCGGCGCCGGGCAAACCGCGGTGGCGACGATCGCGGCGCCGACGGCGGTCGACCCGGGGCCGGCAAAGTCGCACGCGCCGCCGTTGCGCGGATCCCTCGAGAGCGCCAGGCCGGCATCCGCGCCCGGCGGTGAGCTGATCGCGAGCCCGATGCCGCCCCCGGCGGTGACGCCGCCGCCGCCGATCGCGCCCGCGCCGCCGATGGAGAAGCCGCCGAGCGCTCCGGCGCCGACGGTGGAGAAGCCGTCGATCCCGTCCACCGGTCCGGTCCTGGACGGGTGAGCTCGACCCGTGGCACGAGCGATCGCCCCGCGGGCGGCGAACGCTAGAGCTTGAAATTCAGCGCTTTGGGCCGCGTCAGGTGCTGGAAGCCCAGGGCCGACAGCGTCGCGCCCTTGCCGCTGTCCTTCACGCCGGTCCAGGGCAGGGCCGGATCGAGCGTGTCGCACTGGTTCATGTACACGGTGCCGGTCTCGATCCGCGCGGCGAGGTGCGCGGCGCGATCGCGGTCCCTGGTCCACACCGAGGCGGTGAGGCCGAGATCGCTGTCGTTGATCAGCGCCAGGGCCTGCTCGTCGGAGTCGACCGCGACGATCGGGAGCACCGGGCCGAAGGTCTCCACGCGGATCACGTCGAGCGCGGGCGCCACGTCGACGAGCAGCGTCGGCTCGAAGAAGCGGCCGCGCTCGTCGACGGCGATCGCCTTGCCGCCGGCGAGCACGCGGGCGCCGTTCTTCACCGCCTGATCGATCTGCTTCTGGATGAACGCCGGGTGCCACGGCTGAGCGATCGGCCCGAGGTTGGTCGCCTCGTCGCGCGGATCGCCCAGCTTGTACGCGCGGATCTGCGCGAGGGAAAGCTCGACGACCCGATCGTAGATCGAGCGGTGAACGTAGGCCCGCTCGACGGCGCAGCAGCTCTGCCCGGCGTTGTAGCAAGCGCCGTCGACGATGCCGTCCACGGCCTTCTCGACGTCGGCGTCGGCGGCGAGGTACGCCGCGTCCTTGCCGCCGAGCTCGAGGCCCACGTCGACGAAGCGCGCCGACGCGGCGGCGGCGTAGATCCGGTGCCCGCCGTACACGGAGCCGGTGAAGGCCACGAAGTCGACGCGAGGATCGCCGGCGATCTTCTCGCTGGTCGGGTGATCGCAGTGGAGCGCCTGGAGCAGCCCCGCGGGCGCGCCGGCCTTCGCGAAGGCGCGCGCAAAATGCTCGCCGCAGAGGGGCGAGCGCGGCGAGTGCTTCAGGACCACGCTGTTGCCCGCGAGGATCGCCGGTACCACGACGTTGACCGCCGTCAACAACGGGTAATTCCACGCCGGCAGGCAGAAGACGACGCCGAGCGGGGCGCGGGCGATGCGGCGCTCGAAGCCTTCGAGCGCCGGCAGGACGGTGTCGGCGAGCGAGGCCTCGGCGATGCTGATCATGAAGCGCGCGCGCTTGGCCATGCCCCCGACCTCGCCGCGCGCCTGCTTCAGCGGCTTGCCCATCATCCGGGTGATGTCGGCGGCGATCTCTTCCTTCTCGCCCTCCATGATCTCCATCGCGCGGAGGCAGAGCGCCATCCGCTCCGCGATCGGGCTGTGGGCCCAGAGCTTCGCGGCGGCGCGGGCGGCGTCGAGCACGCGCCCGGCTTCGGCCTCCCCGGCCAGGGGCAGGCGGACGGTTTCGGCGAGGGTGTAGGGATCGTCGACGAGAAGATCGGCCATGGGGCCCGCGGATTTAGCCTTCGTGCACAGCGGGCGCAACGGGCAGTTCCCTGCGAGCGGGACTTCCGTCTAGAATCCCCCCGAATGCGTGCAATCGCGGCAGGATTGAGCGACATCGGTCGTCAACGAGTCCACAACGAAGACCGGTACATCCTCCTGCCGGAGTTCAACGTGTTCGTTGTCGCCGACGGGATGGGCGGCCACCAATCCGGCGAGGTGGCGAGCCGCATGGCAGCCAGCGTCGTCGCGGCCTACTTCCGCGCCGGAGCCCCCGAAGGCGTCGAGGTGCCGCAGCAGCTCCGCGCCGCGGTGACGCTGGCGAACACCCGGATCTTCTCGCGCGCCGACGACTCGCGCGCGCACCGGGGAATGGGCACGACCATCGTCGCCGCCGCCTTCGATCGCGGCGAGAACGCGTTCCACGTGGCCTACGCCGGCGACAGCCGCGCCTACCGCCTGCGCGGCGGCGAGCTCCACCAGCTCACGCGCGATCACTCGCTCGTCGCCGACGCGCTGCTCGAGCGACCGGACCTGAGCGAGGCCGATCTCGCCTACCTGCCGCGCAACGTGATCACCCGCGCGCTCGGCATCGGCCCCACGGTCGAGCTCGACGTGCGCGCCGATCCGTCGGAGCCCGGCGACGTGTACCTGCTCTGCTCCGACGGCCTGCACTCGCTGGTGCCCGACTCGAAGATCGCCGCCGTGATGCGCGCCGGCGACACGCTCACCGACACCTGCGCGCGCCTGATCGATCTCGCCAACGATCACGGCGGCAAGGACAACATCACCGCGGTGCTGGTGCGGATCGAGCAGAGCGACGAGCCGTGGAGCCAGCGCGGCGCCAGCGCGTAGAGAGCGCGTCGAGCACCCGGAGAGGATCCGGATTTGAACGCCGAGGCGCGGAGGCGCAAAGGCGCAAAAAAGACTGGAGCAGAAGGGGATCTTGAATTCCCCTTCTCCGCCGTTTTGCGCCTCTGCGTCTTTGCGCCTTGGCGTTGAATTCCGATCTCGGCTCGCGTCTCGCGAGCCGATCGGAGCCGCTTTAGCGACGACGTCGCCGCAGCGTGATCCCCAGCGCGGCGATCGCCAGGGCGATCGATCCCGCGTCGCTCGAGGTCGGCGTCGTGCTGCACCCGCAGCCACCCTTGGCCGGTGTCGCGCCGCTGCCCGAGCCACCCGTTCCACCCGATCCACTCGATCCACCGGCGCCGCCGACGCCCGCCGCGCCGCTGCTGGCGCTGGATCCGCCCGCGCCGCCCACGCCTGCGGCGCTGCCGCCCGCGCCCGTCGTCGCGGCGGTGCTGCTCGACGCGTTGGGATCGTCGGCGCACACGTCGTCGACGCCGTTGGGCATGCCCACGCAGCCGGCGGGGCAGTGGACGATCTCCACCGTCGCGTTCGGGCAGCGCACCATCTCCGAGAGATCGTGGACGCAGTTGAAGTGGTCGAAGGCGTCGTTGCATTTGCAGCTCGCGCCGTCGCCGATGAGCTCCATGTACTGGCACCACTCCCAGTTCACCCCGGGATCGCGGTGGTTGTTCGCGCCGCCGTAGTTGTTGCTCTTCACGCAGGCGCCGGGCGACATGGAGCAGGGCGGGCTGCCCTCGGCGATCGCGTTGCCGTCGGGGACCTCCTGGTGGCCGACCATCACGCTGCGATCGAGGCTGGTACCGTCCTTGTTCGGGCCGAGCTTGTTGCGCTTGGCGATGCTGCGCACGAGGTCGGCGCTCTTGGCGTAGAGCGGGGTCTGGTAGTCGTCGACGCCCGCGTAGCCGACGTGCTCGATGCCGATCATGTGCTGGTTGTAGAACCAGTTGCCGACGTGCCACGCGGTGTCGCCCTCGGAGATGAACTGGCCGACCTTCCCGCCGTCGGCGTCGATGATGTAGTGGACCGATTTTCCGCCGTCGTTCTGCAGCGTGGAGACGCTGGCGTCCCAGCCGCCCTCGGTGTCGTGCACGGCGATCATGGTGATCGGCGTCGCGCGCCCCGGGGTCCACTTGTTGGCCTGCGGCGTCTCGAACCAGATCGCGCCCGGGTAGTCCGGCGTGCCCTGCGCTTCGAGCTGGGGTGGGGCCCAGGTGAGCTCGACCGGGATCTCGTCGTGGGCGGGGACGACGAGCGTCTCGCCGCCGCGGGCGCGCGTGGCGCCGCCGTAGCGGAGCAGATGAAACACCTGCGCGCGGTAGGCGACTTGCTGCGCGCGCGAGCGGTGGCCCGAGAGCTCTTCCACCACCTCGGCCCAGTCGGCGAGCTCGGCGCGCGGGATGGCGTGATCGCGCGCCAGATCGTCGAGCACGCGAGCCCCGGCCTCGGTGCCCTTGGCGAGATCGTTCTCGATCTCGATCTCGCCGAGGCCCATGAGCGCGGCCCCGCGCGCGAGCGAGTTGTAGCGCCCGTGCCGGAGCTCGAGCGCGCCCGCGACCGGGACCGCCTCGTCGATCTCGACGTCGCGGATCGCCGCGAGCCCGAGGCCGCCCTCGACGTGCGCGACGGCGACCATCAGATCGCGCGGGACGTGATTGCCGTTCGCGGCCGCGGTGATCATCGCGTCGGCGGGGCCGGAGAGCTCCGGCTCACCTCCCGTGGTGCAACCGGCGAGCAGAGCGACAACCGCGACGGAGGCGAGGGGCAGGGAGGATCGCATCGATCACACGATCGCCGGCCGCGCCCCCGCGCACAAGGGGCTTGTGGGGCTGGACGCTCGTCAGAGCACGCCCGCCGCCGCCCGATCGAGATACCCGTCCAGCGCCGCGAGGATATCCTTGTTCCCGTCCTGCGCGTAGCTCGCGAGCTTCTCCTCGCACTCCGGGATCGCCGCGACGAAGTCGTGCACGATCCGCGGATCGTCGAGGGTCTTCGCCTCGCGCCCGAAGCCCACGCGCTGGAGGTAACGCGCGTTGAGGATCTGCTCGAACTGCCCTTCGAGCGGGACCGCGAGCATCGGCTTGTGCAGGTACACCGCCTCGCCCATCAGGGTGAACCCCCCGCCGGCGATCACCCCCTTGCACGACGCGAGATCGTCGATGAACCCGGCCTCGCTGAAGGGCCGATAGCGGAGGTTGCCCTCGTTCTGCTCGAACTCGATCCCGCGGCGCATCCCGTAGATCCGGCACTCGAGGCCGGTCTTCGCCAGCGCGTCGGCCAGCGCGTCGTTGCCCTCGCCGGTCTGGTACACGAGCAGGTGCTCGCCGGAGCGGCGGTGGGCCGCGAGGATCTCCGGCCGCAGGATCGGCGGGTGCAGCGTGGTCTCGGGCTTGCGGATCTCGGGGCGGAAGAAGGTGGTGATGAAGTAGTGATCGCAGAAGGGGAGCTTGCCCTTCACGAAGGCCTTGGCGAGCTGGAACGCCGCCTCTTCGCCCTCGGTGATCTCCTTCGGCAGCGTGCAGCGGTTGATGATCTGCATGTTGTCGATCGAGAGCACGGGGACGCGGTGAGTCTTGGCGTAGAGGTAAGTCCACGACTCGAAATCGCTGATCACCAGCTCGGGCGTGAAGTCCTTGATCAGATCGAAGTACGCCGCGATGTTCTTCGGCGTCCCGGTCGCGCCGGTGAGCACGTTCGACCACAGGGTCTTGCCGCGACGGACGCGGTTCTCCTCGTAGATCATGTGCAGGCCGTGGATGCGATTCACCCCCTCGAAGCGCTTGGCGAGGAAATCGGTGGCCCGCCCCGAGGCCATGATCTCGAGCTCGTGGCCCTGCGCGATCAGGTGCTCTAGCACCACCCGCGAGCGCATCGCGTGCCCCATGCCCTCGCCCACGACGCCGTAGAGGATCTTCATGGGCCGGGAGACTATAAGGGCCGACGAGGCAGGTCGAGAGAGAGCCGAGCCCGAGTGGGAGACCCGCGACGATGCGCCGCCGCCGAGCCTGGATCGAGACGCTGCCCTTCGAGGCGATCGCCAGGCCCGACGTGGTCCGCCTCCTCGCGAGCCGGGGGATCGAGCCCATCGTCGCGGTGTGGCCGGCGACGCCGATCGACGCCATCGTCCGGGTGATCGAGGCCTACGGCGAGGCGGGGCAGCCCGCGGCGCTGTGGCCGATGCTCTCCGACGGCGAGGGTCGCTGGGCCAACGCCGGCAACGCGGGGACGTTCGTGGGCTTCGTGGAGCAGCTCTGCGCGCGGCTCACCGCGGCGGGGCACGCCCCGGCGGAGATCGTCGTCGATCTCGAGCCCTCGATCGAGGCCATGCGCGCCTCGTTCGCCTCCTCGGCGACGGCGGTGCACATGCCCACGATCCCCGGCGATTTGCGGCCTTTCGTCGCCGCGCAGGGGCGGCTCGCCGCGCTCTGCGACGCGCTCCACGCGGAGGGGATCCGGGCCTCGTCGGCCGCGCCGCCGACGGTGCTGCTCGATCCGCGCGAGGGCCACGCGCGCCCGTTCCAGGAGGTGCAAGGCACGCCGATCGACGGGCCCGCGTGGGATCACGTGAGCTTCATGCTCTACACCTCGATCCTCGAGGGCTGGTCGCGCGGCGTGCTCCGTCGCGGCGACGCGCGCGCGCTGCTCGGCGTGGCCTGCCGCGCAGCGAAGGAGCGGCTCGGCGATCGCGCCGGCGCCTCGATCGGCGCGGTCGGCGTGGGCGCCTTCGGGAACGAGCCTGTCTACCGCGGCGTGGCCGAGCTCGCCGACGACGTGGCCATCGCCCTCGCGGCCGGCGTCGACGATCTCGCGCTCTTCGATCTCGGCGGCGTGATCCAGCGCGCGCCGCCGGAGCCGTGGCTCGACGCCTTCGTGAGCGCCGCGCCGCTCGCGCGTCTGCCCGAGCCTTCGTGGAGGTTACGCAGCGTCATCGCGGCCGCGCGGCTCGCCGGAGGCGTGTTCGGCGCGCTCGGTCGCGGTCGCGGGGCTCGCCGCCGGGCGCCCTGAGCATGCCCAATTGCAGGGTTCTACGCGTCGATGAAGCATCGTGTTAGCATCGGAGAAGGTACCCTCATGATCATAGCTTGGCCCTTGAAACGCCGCGGTTTCCTCTCTTCGAACGCCCTCCTGCGCGCCGCGCTCGGGCTCTCTGTCCTCGCCGCGAGCCTCACCGCTGGCCGCGGCGCGAGCGCTCAGACGAAGCAGGAGCTCGACGACGCGCGGAAGCAGTTCCAGGAAGGCATGGCGCTCAGCGCCGCCAACAACTGCTCCGCGGCGCTCACCAAGTTCCGCGCGGTGGCCAACGTGAAGATGACGGCCAACGTCGCCTTCAACATCGCCGAGTGCGAAGAGCGCCTGGGCAAGCTGGTCTCGGCGCTCGGCAACTACCGCCTCGCCGCGTCGCAGGCCCAGGGCGATCCCAAGGCGAAAGACGTCGCCTCGCGCGTCGCCGATCGCATCGACGCCCTCGACGCGCGGATCCCCAAGCTGACGATCAAGCGCGGACGCGGCGCGGACGTCGCCTCGATCGAGCTCGACGGGAGCGAGCTCGGCGCCGCGCAGCTCAGCGCCGCGACGCCGGTCGATCCCGGCTCGCACACCGTCGTCGCCAAGATCGGCGACCGCGTCTACGCGCAGGACAAGGTCATCCTCGTCGAGAAAGAGAACAAGACGTTCGAGGTGAAGATCAACGCGCCCGTCGCGAAGATCGAGAAGGATCAGGTGGTCGAGCCCGATCCCCAGCCGGAGAAGCCGGCGGCTCTGCCCCCGAAATCGAAGGTCCCCGCGGTGGTCGCCATCGGCGTCGGCGGCGTTGGCGTGATCCTCGGCGTGACGTTCATGGTGATCCGCGGCGGCGCCCTCTCCGACCTCGACGCGAAGTGCGGCGGCGACACGTCGTGCCCGCCCTCGGCGCAGCCCTCGGCCGACAAGGGCCGCCTCTTCACGGGCCTCGCGGAGGGCGCGTTCCTGGTCGGCGCCGCCGGGATCGTCACCGGCGTCGTGCTCCTGGCCACGGGCGGTCCACCCAAGCCCAAGCCGGCCCCGGCCGCCGCGTTCCTCGGCGCCGCGCCCAGCGCGCGCGGCGTGCACCTCATCACCTCGGCGCCGGGCGCTTCGATCGGCGGGCTCAGCCTCGCGGGGAGCTTCTGATGAGCAGCCGTCCCCTCTCCGGATCCGCGCGTTCCGCCCTTCACCTCACGCTGGTGCTCGCGGGCGCCGTCGCCGCGCCCGCCGCGTGCTTCTTCCCGAGCTACACCTTCAACGAGCCCGAGCCCACCGGCGCCGGCGGCGCGGGCGGCACCCCGACCACGGTGACGGCCACGCAGAGCGCGTCCACCAGCGGCGCGACCACGGCCACAGTGGCGGCCTCGACCACCGCAGCGGCCAGCGGCACCGGCGGCGGTGGTGGAGCCGGCGGCGGCTCGTCGGCGAGCAGCAGCGCGGCGTCGAGCAGCGCGAGCACCAGCGCCGCGTCGAGCAGCGCGAGCACCACCGCGGCCAGCTCCAGCTCCACCGGCATGGCCATGCCCGAGGACTGCACCGACGGCATCGACAACGATCTCGACGGCAAGATCGACTGCGCCGATCCCGACTGCCTGGCTGGGTTTTCGTGTCATAACCCGGTGACACCAGCGCTGATTTCGGCCGGCTGGACCGGGCACTTCGCCGTCGCCGACGGCGCGGTGGCCGCGCTCCCGGGCAACTGCCCTGGAGCCACGTACCCGAACCCGATCTACACCGGCTTCCGGACGCCCGTCGCGGGCGCGGCCCAGTGCTCGATGTGCCAGTGCAGCGCCCCCCTCGGCGAGGTCTGCCAAGTCAACGTGCATATCATCGGTGGGACCTGCGCGCAGTGGGTAGGAAATCAGGCCTGCGCGTTCCCGTTCGCCTCGAACGCCAATGGCTCGTGCGATCAGAGCATTGGATTCCTCCCGGCAGGGGACACCACCTGTGGACCGGTCGTCAACGGCGCCTGTACCATGGGCAGCTCCCCCTGCAACCAGTCCGCCTCGGCCGATCCAGCGGTGGTCGTCGGGGGATCTTGCAATCCCACCACCCAGATGCCGACGATCCCCCCGTTCTCGTGGACCAACGCGGCTCGCGCCTGCCAGCCTGCCACCGAGGGCAAGGGCTGCGCGAGCTCGTTCGCGTGCTTGCCCAACGCGCCCGCGCCGTTCGGGGGCATTTGCATCTCCCACATGGGCGATATCCCGTGCCCGGCGGGCTCGGGCTACAACACCAAGAAGGTGTATTTCGACATCGATCCGCTCGACGATCGCACCTGCAGCGACTGCCAGTGCTCGGGCATCAACGGCGCGAGCTGCTCGACCACCACCGAGGTCTACAGCGATCTCACCGTGAACAACTGCAGCACGAAGGTCGCCACCATCCCGCCCGGCGGCTGCGTGGCCCTCTCGGGCAACCCCGCTGTCCTGGGTCGCAAGGGCGTCAACACCGTGATCAACGCCGGCACGTGCTCGGCGAGCGGCGGGACGGCAACCGGCTCGGCCGTCGGGCAAAACCCGGTGACGTTCTGCTGCCAGTAGAGGTCCCGTAAACGATGATGGAGCCAGGGACAGCCTCTGTCCGTGACTCCATCGTTGAGTGAGATCAAGAGCGCCAGTCGGCGCTCTTGATCGTTCAGGGGGGTTACTTCTTCGGAGCAGGCTTGGGCGCGGGCGCCGCGGGGGCCGGCGTCTTCGCCGGGGGAGCCGCGGGCGCGGCCGGAGCGCCCTTGCCGGCGGGCGCGGCCGGGGTGGCGCCGCCGGGCTGGCCGCTGTTGTAGAGCTGGATGGCGCGGTCGGTCAGCTCGAGATCGCCGCGGAAATACGGCACGGCGGACTTCTCGAGGACCATCTCGAAGCCGTCTTGCGAGGCGATGCGCTTCACCGCGTCGAGCACGCCCTGGAGGATGGGGGTCGTCATCTCGCCCTCTTTGCGCTGCATCTCGCGCTGGGACTCGACCATGGAGTTCTGGAGCTCGGCCGCGGCGCGCTGGAGGTTCTCGTATTTCTTCTGGAGCACCTCTTTCGAGGTCTTTCCGGCCTGGGCCTCCTTGTCGAGGACCTCTTTGTCGGACTGGAGCTGGCGCTGCTTGCTGTCGAGATCGGCCTGGCGGCTGTCGAAGAGCTTCTTCAGCGTGGCCTGCACCCGGAGGCCCTGCTCGGTCTCCAGGACGGCGCGGCGGACGTCGATGACGGCCACCTTCGACTGCGCCTCTGCGGGGGCCGCCGCGAGCAGCAACGCCCCGCCGACCATGGTCGCGAGCGCCAGCGCGCTGAAGGAGCGGAGGCGGCGAGAGGGGGAGCTCGAGGAGGCGACGGGGGCGAGGGAGCTTCGCATGGTGCGGACGGCCTAGCGTGCGGCCCGAGCACCGTCAAGAGTCGCTCGACGTCGCGGTCGCGCGGCTCAGCCTTCCTGGAAGGCGCGGCCGAGGCGGTCGCGCGCCAGCTCGAGGATCCGGTTGACCTCCTCGTTGCGGCCGAGGAACGCCGCGCGGTGGTCGGGCCGCGTGATCGCGCGCGCGCGCTCGACGACGGCGTGGAAGGCCTTTTCGAGGTACGCGTCGGCCTCGTCCTGACGGCCGCACGCGGTGAGGACCTCGATCAAGGTGAGGCGGATGAAGTCGTCCCACTCCTCGATCGGGCCGGCTTCCAGGCGGCGGTTGGCCTCGGCGGCGGACTCGAGCGCGCCGTCGAGGACCCGGCGCGCGAGCTGGACGCGGGAGAGGGCGAAGAGCGCCTCGGGGTAGAGCGCGGTGTGGCTCCGCGTCTCGCTCTCGACGTAGCGCGCGAGGGTGAGCGCGGTGCCGAGATCGCCGGGCGCGCCGCGCCAGACGAGCATCACCGTCTCGTAGACGCGGGTGTGGATGCGGAGCCTTGCGGCTCCGCACTCGTCGGCGATCCGCGCGGCCTGGCGCTCGTAGGCGATGCCGTCGTCGAGGTTGCCCTGGCGCGCGTACGAGAGGCCGACGTTGTGGAGCGCGAAGGCCTCGATGATCCGCATCCGGCGGGCGCGCGCGTCGTGGAGGGCGCGCTCCAACATCGGCTGCGCGAGCTCGAACATGCCGACGTGGTTGAGCACCGAGCCGGTGTTGCAGCGGCCGCGCGTGGCGAGGACCACGTCGCCGGCGTTCTCGGCGGCGTCGATGAGCTGCATCCCGGCCTCGATCGCCCGGGACATTTCGTTCGAATGCATCAGCGCGAAGAGGCGCGCGTCGAGGGCGCGGAGCGTGGCGTCGAGCGCGCCGGATCGGGTGGCGATCTCCACGGCCTCCTCGGCGGTCTGGAGCGCGGCGGCGGGCATCCCGAGATCGATCAGGCCGCGGACGCGGGCCGCGAGCAGGGCCGCGCGGATCGGGAGCGAGAGGCCGGAGAACTGCGGCCCGAGGGCCCACGCGGCGCGGGCGTCGCCGTCGCGGCTCTGGCCGGCCTCGATCATCGCGGCGGCGATCAGGCGCTGCGCTTCGCCCCACATGTCCGAGCCCGGCGGCGCGAGCTGCGCGGCCTCTTCGCCGGCCCCGATCGCGTCGGCGAGGCGGCCCATGAAGGCCGAGACCTGCGCCTTGGCGATGAGGAGCTGCGCGCGCACGCCGCCCTCGGCGCCGCAGGCGAGGCCGCGCGCGGCGAGCTCGAGCGCCGTCTCGAGCTGCGCGCCATTGGTGTAGGCCTGGCGCGTCGCCCGCGCATAAAGGCCTGCGGCGCGCGGCAAATCGCCGCCGGCGTCGGCGTGGCGGGCGATCAGGCCGACGTCGACGTCGCCGACCGACTCCAGCCACGCGCCCGCCGAGAGATGGAGCGCGGCGCGATCTTCCTCGAGGATTGAAGCGTAGGCGGCGTCGCGCACCAAGGCCTGACGGAAGAGCCACTCGTCCTGGCCGGCGATGCGCGACTCGGGCTGGTGGGTGAGGATCTCGCTCTGCTGGAGGTCGGAGAGATCGTCGGCGACGGCGCGATCGAGCAGCGCGGCGACGCCGCCGGTCCAGAACGATTGGCCGAACACCGCGCCGGCGCGGAGCACCTCGCGCGCGGCGGGCGACATCCGATCGAGGCGGAGCTGCACCAGCGCCTGGACCGTGAGCGGGAGCTCGTCGCGGCCGTCGGCGGCGCAGCGCACCAGCTCTTCGAGGAAGAGCGCGTTGCCGCCGGCGCGACGCACGATGTTGGCGCGCACCGCGGGATCGCCGCTGGGCAGCGCGGCGGCGACGAGGCGCTCGGCCGCGAGCGGAGAGAGCGGAGAGAGCGTGAGCCGCGTCAGCTGCCGGCGCTCCCAGAGCTGGGGCAAGCGCGCGACGACCTCGGGCCGCGCGAACGCGAAGACGCCGAAGCGAAGATCGGGGCACCCGAGCAGCCAGTCGACGAGATCGATCGTCGTGTCGTCGGCCCAGTGCAGGTCTTCGACGAAGAGGATCAGCGGGCCCTGCTGCGCGCGCACGAAGGCTTCGAGCGCCATCCGCAGCCGCGATTGCATGAGCTGGGCGCTGCTGCGCGCGGCGCGCAGCGGCTCGTCGGCGTCGTCGGGGAAGGGGACGCCGATCAGCTCGCCGATGAAGGCCGCGAGGAAGCGCAGGCTGCGCGGGAGCCTGGCCGAGACGTGCGCGCGGACCTTGTTGATCTGGTCCTGCGCGGGATCCCCGTCGTGCACGCCCATCAGCGCGCGGAGGGCGCGGCCGAGGGCCGAGAGGCTGCCGCCGCGGCTCATCGGATCGCCGCGGCAGAGGAGCATCTCGGGGCGACGCGGCGAGAGCTCGAGCCGCTGCATCAGCTCGGATCGGACCCGGCTCTTGCCGATGCCGGCGGGGCCGGTGACCAGCGCGGCGCGGGGGGTCCCGTCCTCCACGAGCTCGGTGAAAATGCCTTGAAGTAAAGCGATTTCCTTCTCGCGGCCGACCGTCGGCGTGACCCGGCCGAGGAGCTGGCGCGCCCCGAATCCGCTGGCGTCCTCGCGCAGGAGCACGCCGCCTTCGCTGTCTTCCTGGACGACGAAGCGGCCCTCGATCGCGGCGGCGGCGTAGGTGTCGAGGCGCACCGCGCCGGGGTGGGCGATCTCCAGCTGGCGCGCGGCGCGCTCGAGGGCCTCGCCCGCGAGGTTGGCGCGCCCGCGGACGGCGTGGCCGACCGCGACCGTGACGCGGGCCGAGGGGATGGCGTTGGCCACGGCGAGGGCCGCCCGCGCCGCGCGCATGGCCTCGTCGCCCTTGGATCGCTCGACGCCGAGCACCGCGACCATCCGCCCGCCCGCGAGCGCTTCGAAGCGCGTGTCGTCGCCGAGCACCTCGCGCACCGAGGTGTCGACCTCGGGGGTGAGCTCGACGCCGCCGAGATCGTAGAGCACCACGGCGACGACGCGGCGCTCGTTCGTGCCCGGCCGCGAGGGGATCGGCGTCATCCCGGGGTCGCTCGCGCTCACCGGCGTGTGCCCCGAGTCGGGCATCGATTTGCGGATCGCCGAGGCGCTCTTGTCGGTGGCGGGAGGATCGTTGTTGAGGTTGCCGACGCGCGCGAGCGCGCGCGCGAGCTCGCCGCCGTTGTCGAAGCGCGCGCTCTTGTCGCGGGCGATCGAGCGCGTGATCACCTGATCGAGCGCCTCGGGGACGTCGAAGCGAAGGCTGGAGGCGAGCGGAGGATCCTCGAGCACGAGGCGGCCGAGCAGCGCGATGATGTGCTCGGTCTCGAAGACGTTGCGCCCGGTGATCAACCGAAAGAGCACCGATCCGAGCGAGTAGACGTCGGCGCGAACGTCGATGCCTTCCCCGCGCGCTTGCTCGGGCGCCATGAAGTGCGGGGTGCCGATGATCTGCCCGCGCTCGGTCGGGTAGTCGTCGGGGATCGCCGGCTTCACCACGCCGAAGTCGATGAGCTTGATCGCCGTCCCGCGGCCGCGGATGAGGAAGATGTTGGAAAGCTTCAGGTCGCGGTGGATGACCCCGCGAGCGTGGATCGCGGCCATCGCCGCGGCCGATCGCCGGACGATCTCGACCGAGTCGCGCATGCCGAGCGGAGCGCGGCGCTGGCGCTGCCCGAGATCTTCGCCCTCGAGCCATTCCATCGCGAAGAAGAGGCGCCCGTCTTGCCAGGTGCCATGCCCCACGTACTGGACGATGTTGGGGTGCCGCAAATCGGCGAGAATGGCGATTTCGCGGGCAAATCGCGTGCGTTCGCTCGGCGACGCGGTGGCGCGCAGGAGCTTGATCGCGACCACTTCGTTGGTCTCGCGATCGACGCCCCGGTAGATGTCCCCCATCCCACCGCTGCCAACGCGGGCTTCAATGACGAAGCGATCCGTGGGCTCGAACTCGGGCAACACCAAGGAAGAAGGTTACGCGGAACCAGCGGCGCCGCGCCAGAGCGAAGGCGAGCCCCGGCTCGGCGAAGCGCAGGACGAGCGAGGGAGCGTCGAGAGGCCGCCGCCGTCGGTCGAGCGGGAAAACACCGGGGCGGTGCAATGCGGGCTTGCGGATTTTCAGCCTGCGGACTAGCTTGCGCCGCCTCACACCGGTCCCCATCGTCTAGTCCGGCCCAGGACCCAGCCCTTTCAAGGCTGTTACGCGGGTTCGAATCCCGCTGGGGACGCAAATTGTATTTGATATACAGCACGTTTCGCGCCGAGGTTCGCCCGTCGCGAAGCGTGCTTCACGTAATCGGCGGCTGTAGCTGGCGACCGCGCCTCCGTCGATGACGAGGGAATACCACGGTCGGCTTCCGTGTCCCAACGTGGCTCCGTGTGAGGCGAGCGTGGGCCTCGAGGCTGGCGCGCTCTATGGTGTTCGCGCTCGACCTGCCGACTCCTGACGCCGGGACGTTGTACGGTGATTGCGTCGTCGGCTACGATGGATCGAGCTCCGTGCCGATCGACACCAGCACGGGCCTGGTGTCCGCGGTCAGCGATCTCGGGGATCGGGACCCGTTCTCGAGCAGAGATACTTCTCGCTCATCGGCGGCGGGACGTACCTGACGGTGAAGGGAGGTAATTGCGGCGACTGCCTGATCGAGGTCGATCCGTCGACAGGCAGGCTCCTGAAGCAGCTCGGGCCGATCGGGACTACGCCGACGTTTGGGGGCTCGCTTGCCACCTGTGGCTGCCCGCGGTGTCGCTGGCGCGGCGAGGCGCGCTGAGGTCGTGGAGCCAGGCCGAGACGTCGCGGATCATCGCCGCGAAGCTCTCGGCCACGTAGAGCTCGTCTTGGTAGTCGGTCGGCTCGAAGGGTGTGGCTGCCATCCGGTCGAGATCGAACGGGAGCAGGCGCGCCTGAGAGAAGCAGTGATCGATCTCCTCGACCGACGAGAGCAACGCCGCGCCAACGACCTTGATGCCATCGCTCTCCCGGACCAGCCCGCTCTCCAGCGTGTACCAGAAGACCCGCTCCAGCCGGACGAGGTCCTCTTCGTTCACCACCTTCGCCGCAGCTCCGAAGCGCCGGTTCAGAGCCGCGTAGCGGAGATCCATCATCGGACAGGCGTGGCCGAGGAGCTCGTGAACGACGTCCGGCTCCGGCGAAAACAGAGGCGTGGTCGGATACCGCACGTACTGCGTAGAGAGGAACATCCCCTCACCCAGGTGGCGCAGGAAGGCGCGTGACGAGACGAAGCCCATCACCGGGACCATCCGGAAGCCGCTCGTGGTCCGGAGCGAGCGATTCACCTCCTCGAGCTGGGGTAGCCGGGAAGGGTCGAGCGCGAGCCGCGCGGAGGCATCCTGGTACTCTTTGCAGGCGTAGCGCCGGTGCAAGGGCCCGAGGTTGTCCTGCACGACGCTCCAGACGTCGTGCTCCGCGGCAGTGTAGTCGATCGCCGGGACAGGCTCTCTCCGGTCGTGGCGCAGCGCGACCGCGGCGATCTGGTCGCGCCTCGACTGGTACTCTGCATCGTGGCGACCCGGGTGGTCGTAGGTGAGCTGGACGATGTCTTGCGCGGGAATGTTCACGGTCATGAGGGTCGTCTTTCGTCGCGCCCGTTCACGGGTGCATGGCGGTAGAGAGGGAAGCGCTCTCGCGGATCACCGCGCCTGCCCTGGGGCGGAGGGGCGCGTTGATCGACTGCTCGAACGCCAGCATGAAGTCGCGGGCGAACACGCTGTCGGCCACCTTGATGGGCCGACGACCGCTGTTCCACACCTGGAGCACGGGCTGGGGATCGGGCTCGAAGATCGGGCTATTCGGATCGAATTTCGCGCGGAGCAGCCGTTTGGCCAGGGCAGCGACCGGATCCGTGGCTGTGACCCAGGAAGCGAAGTCGGGGGTCAGGAGCACGAGCTCGCAGGCTTCGAGCGCACCAGCGTGATCGGGATGCTCGTGTCGAATATCTGCTTGGCCGAGAGGGCGTCGATGAAGATGTTCCACCCGGCGCTGGTGTTGCCGGCGTACTTGGGGCCTTGGTCGTGGGCGGCGACGGCGTTGTTGAGCCGCGCGACGTTGCCGTCTGTAGCTATTGCACCGCCGAGGACGACGATGCTCTGGTTGTTTTCCAGAGCATCGAATGGGTTGACTCGGGCACATTTCGTGCCGGAACCGGACGACAGGAAGGCGAGAAGACGGGAGGATTCCGGATTTCCTCCGTTGCTGAGCTTCGCGCCTTCTCGCCTTCCTGTGAATTCCGCTCGATTTCACCCGTTCGGCGCTCTAGCGTAGGTCGTGGCACCACAGCTCGCCAGCGTTGTTGATCACGGCGATCCTGAGCGGATTGAGCGCGAACGTGTAGACCGCCGGCGTTCCGCTGGAGGCGATCGCGGCTCCCGTGATCTGGAACGGAGCGTCGATGCTGTTCGTCACGATATGCACCCACAGCTCGCCGCTCGTGTTCACCACGGCGATGGTACCGGCGTTGAGCGCAAACACGTACTTCGCCGGGATACCCGACGAGGCGATGGCCGCACCCGCGATATGCTGGGCCGGCGCGACCGTGCTCGAAATCGCGTGCACCCAGAGCTCACCCTGGGTGTTGATCACGGCGATGCGGTCGTCCCCGAGGGCGAAGACATACTTGGCCGGGACGCCCCCCAGCGCGATGGCTGCCCCCTTGATTTGAACCGGTGCGCTGATGGTGCCGGTGATGGTATGCACCCAGAGGTCGCCCATCGTGTTGACGACCGCAATGCGCGAGGCATCCAGCTCGAAGACGTACTTGGCCGGGACGCCCCCGAACGCGATGAGCGCGCCCGTCCACTGGTGCGCCTTGCCCACGGTGTTCGAGATCGGGTGCACCCAGAGCTCGCCGCTGGTGTTCACGACCGCGATGTTGGCGGGATCCCGGGGGAACACGTAGGCGGCGGGAACCCCGCCGACCGCGATGGCCGGGCCCGGCACCAACACTGCCGGCATGACGTGGATTCCGGCGAGATCTGCTTAATTGAATGACATGATTTCACCTGTTCTTTTCTTTCTGTCGCCGAGACGCAGTAGACGTCCGGTGACGAGTCACTGTGCCGCCGCGGCACGACGGGGGAAGTGCGCGGCAATGATGGTTTGATCCCAACCGACGCTTGCGCCGCACCCTCCAGCCGCCGTTCGGCTGCGTGCAGAACACTTTTGCAAGTCGTGTGCCGTCAGGGCGTTGCTGGAAACTGGCCACCGGGTCCTCGAGATTCGCGAGCTCGACGCGTGGAGTGAAGCGATGCGCCGACGGACAACGACGACCTGCGCTGACCGCCGCGCTGGTAAAGAGTCGCCGGGATATGGCAAGAAGTTGCCGCCGCCAAGGTGCTGCCATCTGGGGTGGGAATCCCGACGGCGCAGGGCGCCTGGCGCGACTCCCGCGCAGGAGGATGGGTCGATCCAGCGGTGGTGCGATCTCGCCGTCGATCGAGTCGCACCACCCTCCGCTTCTTCGTGGCGGGCTCAGCGCGGCGCGCGCCTCAGGACGCGTCGGCCTGGATGGTGGCCGCCTCGGTCAGGCAGGTTCGGGAGAAAACGGTGATCACCGTGGCGGAGGCGGCCGGATCCCTGGCGGGATCCAGGTCGCCGATGAGATTGCCGACGTCGCTCGCCATGAAATCCATCGCGCTCTTCAGGGTCAAGAGCGTGCTCACCCCCGTCTGGAGACCGGAGCTCAGGTTCGTTACGGCCGTCTGGGTCGCCGTGACGCTGCTGAGCTGACTGGCGAGGTCGTCCTTCTGGCGGTTCAGACTATCCACCTCGCCCTGGAGCTTCAAGTAGAACGCGGTGGCGACCGCGAGGCCGACGAGCCCGAAGGGGCCGGCGGCGATGAGAAGTAGCTCCTTCTTCTTGGCGCTGGCCGCATCGCTGCTCTTGGAGTCGATCTGGGATTGGAGCGAGCTCCGCTGCACGCCCAGGTTCCCCACGCTGGTGTTCAGGGTCTGCACCCACCCCGTGACCTGGGTGAGCGCGACCTGGGTGCTCTGCACGACCTGATTGACCCCGGCCTGGGCGGTACTGGCCTGGACCGCGAGCTGCCCGACAGCGCTCCGTGCCGCGTCGAGGCTCTTGTCGTTCACCAGCGTGAGCACGTTGTTGAGGGTATTTATCGCCGAGGCCGCGAAGCCCTGGGCGATGCCCTGGGCGCTCTGGACCTGGGCGATGACGCCGCCGAGCAGGGGCTGCGCGGCGGACTGGATGGCCTGCGAATCGGACGGCAGGCCTGTGACGGCGGCGATCGCGCCTTGTTCTGACTGGATGGCAGAGATGATGCTGGAAAGTGTGCCAGTGGACATGGAAGCCTCTCGAACATTGGACGGTGGTTGAGATACAGGGAGCGCGCCGGGCAGGCCAGGAGGCCCGCCGACGCGCGGAGGACCGCTCAGGCAGCCTGCTTGGGGGCCAGGGTCAGGATGAAGTCCGAGAAATTGGCGGTTCTGGGCGCCACCTTGGTCGTCACTCCGGTCATCTGCTGCTTGATGGTCGTGACGTCGGTGTTGGCCTTCTGGGCGACGGTGTTCGCGGCCGTGAGGAACAGCGTGCGGAGCGTGTCGGCCGAGGCGGCCCCGTTCTTCAGATCGGTGGTCAGCGAGCTCAGGTCACTGGCGAGGAAGTTCCAGGCGTTGGACATCTGAGTCGCCGCGTCGGCCGCGGTCTTGACCTGGTCGTTGAAGCTCGTGTAGGCGCCGGAGAGCCCGCTTGCGAGCTGCACCTCGGCCCTGAGGCTGGCTTGCTGGGTGTAGAGCTTCGCCTTCGTGCTGTTCAAACTGGCCAGCGTCAGGGCCGAGGCCACCTCTCCGCCGATGCCCGCGGCGACGATGGCAATGCCTCCCGCCACGACCGGGGTGGAGGTGCCGGCGGTCACGAACTCGGCGACCCCGCCGACTGCCACGAGGAAGAGGCCCCCCGCGATCGCCAGCCCACTCAGCACGATGCCCGCGATGGCGCCGTCGATCTTGCTCTGGATCGAGTTGATCTGGCTCTGGATATCCGCGAGCGCACCGCCGTCTCCGGACACCAGGGCGTTGAGCTGGCTGACGAGAGCGGTGAACGACGCCGAGTCGCGGGACAGGTCGCTGTTCAGCTTGGTCAGGCTGGCGGCGGTGCTCTGGGCCGTGGTCTGGAACTGGCCGGACTGCACCGACAACGCGTTCAACGCGTCGGTCCATTGCTGTGGGGTCGAGCCGGACGGGAGGGCCACTGGGATCGCCGAGGTCAAGGCGCACCAATTCCCGATGTTGGAAATGTTGGTGATGATCGCGGGCTGGATCGTGCTCATGTAGTTATTGGCGTGGTCCTGCGCCGTCGCCAACGCGGCGTTGATCTGGGTGCCGATGGCGACCAACTGAGGCCCATTGGTCAGGGTGCTGAAGCCCGAGAAGTCGACCTTGGGCTGCTCGAGGATGCTGGTGCAGTACGACTGCACCAGCAAGGCCTGGGAAGACTGGGTCTTGGAGGTGGCGGAGAGTCCGGTGATGCTGCCGTTGATATCGCTCATGGTCTGTCTCCTCGTCGCCCGAAGGCGCGGCTGTGGTGAAGTGGGTCGTTTCGCGTGGGCGGCGCGGGGTCGCCCTGGAATGGATGCGTGCCGTAAGGCTCCCTACGCGGACGGCAGGCCGCCGCGGCTGACCAGCGCCTTCTTGACGAGGTCCAGCTCCGTGTTGAGGGCCGCCCACGAGAGCTGCGCGCTCGTCACCTCACGGATCAGGGCGGGCGCGGTCGCCGGAGAGGCGCTGGCGAGCTCGCTCGCGAACGCGTCGAAGGCGGCTTTCGCGGTGAGCCAGCCCTGCTCCAGGCTCTTCACGTCGGCGGAGAGCGAGCTCAGGGAGCCCACGAATAGGAGGTTCTGGGCCTCCACGATCTTGGCGATCGCCAGGAGAGCGTTGTCGGTGGCGAGCTGTTGATAGGCCACCGCCAGCTTGGTGTTGTTGCTCTGGAGATCGGCCATGGCCTGGGACGACTGGCCCACGCCGCCGCTGCCAACCGTGATGGCGTTGGCCACGAACTCCGTCGATCCGTCGCCCTCTTCCCCGTCGGCGGAGGCCGGCTTCACGGTGGTCAGCACCCCGATGATCAGCGTGGTCACGGCCTCACCGAGCGCCACGGAGCCCGCGACGATGTCGTCGATGTTCTGCTGCGCTGCGGTGTTGAGCGCCGCGATGACGCTGGAGATGGCTTGGGCGTCGGCACCGAGCGCCGCAATGGCCGTGTCCAGGGCCGTGGTGTAGCTCGCCTGGATGTCCTGATTGGCCTGCTGCGACACCAGAACGTGGCTGACCAGCGTCCGGGCATCGACATGGGTGCTGTCGGTGGTGTCGCTCAACGCGCGGAACAGGACCGCGGCCGAGGAGCCAGAGGCCGGCTGGACGACCACCGCGGCGACCTCGGCGCAGAGGTTGCTGCCGTCGGCCATCAGGGTGATCATGTTCGGCACGATGCTGCTGGCGAAGAACGCGGCGTTGTCGCGCATCCGCTTCTGGAACGCGCCGATCAGCACGCCCAGGCCGGCGTCCACGAGAGAGACATCCAGCCCGGGCTGCTGCTGGATGAGCTGGCCGTAGCTCGCGGCCGCGGCCAGGTGACCCGCGGCGGACAGGTACGTCTGCTGGAGATCACCCGGAGCGATAGGGTTCTGGTTCGTCTCGAATTTCGCAACCATGATGTTCACGTTCCCCGGTTCAGGTGGTGAGTGAGCTTCGATGACGACGGGCTCCGCCCGGCGGGGACTCTGGCTATCCCACGGTCACTCATGCGCTCTGATGACGGGAGCTGCTTGAGCACCCTTCGTGCCATTGGTCGCGAATCGAGGCTGCTCGACGAATGTTCGCAAGCGCTACGCGTCCGGCGGGGCGGCGCGGCGGCAACACCCGTACCGAGCGCCGCGCGTGGGCAAAGAGTGGCCGTGCGTTTGGCAGGAAGTTGCCGCCGGTAGGGTGTTGCCGTGGATCGGCGCCGCGGCGAGGCGGAGCCCAGCGGCAAGGTGATGGGTCCTGCGCGACTGGTGGGGCTCCTGGCAACAAGGATTGGGTTGCTCAGGTGTTCGCGTGGTGGGCTGAGCTCTCGGCGTCGCCCGTTCGCGGCTCGCCATCGGCCGCGGGGGGATGACAGGGGCGGAGGGACTCTGATAGAAGTCTCTTCTCCCGGACCATGTCCATCCTTCCCGATCACGGCTCAGACACCAGCGGCACCGAGACCTTCTCCACCGACGTGGCCGAGGCGCGCCCGCGCGACGCCGGCCCGCTGATCGCCCTCGTCATCCAGCACCCGGGCGGCACCGAGATCGCCGCGCTTCACCCCGGCGCCTCGCTGATCCTCGGCCGCGCTCCCGGGAGGGGTCTGCGTATCGATCACACCACGCTCTCGCGCGAGCACGCGCGGTTCCAGCTCGTCGGGGGGCGCGTCGTCGTCGAGGATCTCGGATCGAAGAACGGCGTGCTCCTCGACGAGAAGCGCGTGCAGCGGGCCGAGATCGACGTCGGCGCCGAGGTGGTCCTCGGCGCGGTGCGCGTGCGGGTCCAGGCCCTCGGCCACCAGGGGCAAGAGCTGGGCATCGACGGCGAAGATCGCTTTCGTCGGCGCGTCGAGGAGGAGATCGTCCGCACCGCGCAGTTCCGGCGGCCGTTCGGGCTCCTGCTCCTGCGCGCCGTCGACACGCGCGCTGGCGCAGAGATCCAGTCGCCCGGAACAGCCTGGATCGACGAGGTGCGGAGTCGGCTCCGGCCCGTCGATCGCATCGCGCTTTACGGGCCCAACGCGGTCCAGATCCTCTTGCCCGAGATGGGGCTCGACGCGGCTGAGCACCTCGCCCGCTCGCTCACGAAGCCGCTCGCGGCGCTCGGCGTGCGCCTCTGCGCGGGGCTCGCGATGCACGCGGGCGGCGACGACGGCGCCGACGTGCTGATCGAGCGCTCGCGTCAGGCAGCGCACCGCGCCTCGCCCGAGCATCCGGTAGAGATCGCGCCCCAGGAAGCGTGGCTACTCGGTGGCGAGGGAGAGCGCGCGCTTCGCCCCGACGTCGTCGTCGGCGGCCACATGCGCGAGCTCCTCCGCGACGCAGAGCGCGTGGCGTCGTCGCGCATCCCCGTCATCCTCCACGGCGAAACCGGCACCGGCAAAGAGGTGCTCGCTCGGCTGATCCACGAAGGCGGCCCGCGCAAATCCCGGCGCATGGTGCGGGTCAACTGCGGCGCGATCCCGCGAGACCTCGTGGAGAGCACGCTCTTCGGACACGAGCGCGGCGCGTTCACCGGCGCGCTCCAACAGCAAAAAGGCGTGTTTGAAGAGGCCGACGGCGGGACCGTCTTCCTCGACGAGATCGGCGAGCTGCCCCTCGCGGCGCAGGCGGCGCTCCTCCGCGTGCTCGAGACTGGCACGTTCAGCCGCGTGGGCTCGATCCGCGAGGTGACCGTCGACGTGCGGATCGTGGTCGCGACGCACCGCGATCTCGAGGCGATGTCGCTGACTGGCACGTTCCGCGCAGACCTCTTCTATCGACTCGGCGGCGTGACCCTGGAGATCGCGCCCCTGCGGGACCGGAGCGAGGACGTGGAGCCGCTGGCGCTGCGCTTCCTGCGCCTCGCGAACGAATCCAATGGTCGGGCCGTGCAGGGGATCGCCGCGGACGCGCTCCAGCTGCTGCGCGCCTACGCCTGGCCGGGCAACGTGCGCGAGCTGCGCAACGCCGTCGAGCGCGCCGTGGTGGTCACTCGAGGGACGCTGATCGGCGCGACCGATCTGCCCGTCCGCGTCCGCGAGGCGCGGGGCTCGAGCCCGACGAGCATGCCTGTACCCGCCCGCGCCCCAAGCGCGCCCGACTCCGCCGAGCTGAGCGGGCCGGTCCGGGGGACCGTGCGAGACTACGAGGCGAGCAAGCTCCGAGAGGGCCTGGAGGCTGCGGGGTGGAATCGGATCGAGGCCGCGCAAAAGCTCGAAATCCCGGTGCGAACGCTCTCGTACCGGATGAAAGTGCTCGGGCTCAAGAAGCCTGGCGTCTGAATAAACCGTCAACGTATTGTCGCGGGGGACTGCCATGATGGCTGCTGCTATATCCATTGGTGCGGGGTTACAGGATCGGTACGAGATCGTCTCGGAGCTGGGTGAAGGTGGGTTTGGCAAGGTCTATCGCGCGCGGCAGCTCGCGACGGGTCAGACGGTGGCTCTCAAGGTCCTGCGGATGCCCGCGGGCCGCGCGTCCCACTCCACGGATCAGCGCATCGCGCGCTTCCGGCGCGAGATGCGGCTCTGCGCCCAGCTCCACCACCCCAACATCGTTCGCTTGATCGACTCCGGCACGATGGAGGATGGGGCGCTCTATTCGGTCTTCGAATACGTACCGGGCAAGGATCTCCGACGGGTCCTCGCGGAGGAGGGACGGCTCGAGCCGGCCGAGGCGCGTCACTTGATGGCGCAGGTGCTCGACGCGCTGGCGTGCGCGCACCGCGCGGGGGTGGTCCACCGGGATCTCAAGCCCGCGAACATCATGGTGATCCCCACCGGGGCCCGTCGGAACGCGGTGGTGCTCGATTTCGGCATCGGAGCGCTCCTGGAGCCGGTGGAGGGCGAGGCCGAGGCGCGGATCACCCGCACCAACGAGGCGCTCGGCACTCCGGCGTACGCCGCGCCCGAGCAGCTCCGGGGCGAGGCGCCCACCCCGCGATCCGATCTCTATGCCTGGGGGCTCACTCTGCTCGAATGCCTGACCGGACAGCGGATCATGGTGGGCGAGACCGTCGCCGAGATCATCTATCGCCAGCTCTCCGCGGAGCCCGTTCCGCTGCCCGCGATGCTCCAGGATCATCCGCTGGGCCGGATGCTGGCCCGCGCCACGGCGAAGCACCCCGCGGCGCGCGAGGCAACGGCCGCGGGGCTCCTCGCGGCGCTCGACGCCTGCGAGCTCTCGAGCCTCCACCGGCCTGCGGGGCTCGGGGGCGGAACGACCGACGCGAGCGCCACGACGAATACCCTCGCGCCCGGCGAGGCGTCGCACGCCGCGTCCGGAGCGCTGCCCTCGTCGTCGGGCGAGCGCGCGCTCGGCAGCGAGCGGCGGCAGGTGACGGCGCTCTGCTGCAGCGTCGCGATCGTCCCCACGGGTGAGCACCCGGTCGACGTGGAGGATCTCGATCACCTCCTCGGTACCGAACAAGACGCGTGCGTCCGGATCGCGCGCCGCGAAGGCGGGTACTTTGCGGGCGCGCTCGGCGATCAGGTCCTGTTCTATTTCGGCTACCCCGCGGCCGGCGAGGGCGACGCGCCGCGCGCGGCCCGGGCGGCGCTCGACATCGCTCGCGACTCGAACCGAAGGGCCGAGGGCGAGGGCGATCGGCGCGTACGGATCGAGGTCCGGAGCGGGATCCACACCGGGATCGTGATCGCCAGCGCCGCGAGCGCCACCGGTGGGCAGCGCGCCCACGCCGCGGGCACGACCTCGCGGATCGCGGCGCTGCTCGGCTCGCTCGCGGCACCCTCCGCGGCGCTCGTCAGCGGCGAGACGCGGCGCCTGCTGGAGGGTCGGTTCCTCCTCGATCCTTCGAGCGCGCGGACGCTCGACGTCGGCAAAACCGACGGCGACGTCTTTGTCCTCCGCGAGGCCGACACCAGCCAGGGCGCGTCGCGCGCGTCGACCCCGCTCGTGGGCCGTGAGCGCGAGATCGCGGCGCTGCTCGAGCAGTGGGCGCGCGTGCGCGGCGGCGCGGGCCAGGCGCTGCTCGTCACGGGCGAAGCCGGGATCGGCAAGTCACGGCTGGTGCGCGAGCTGGCCTCGCGGCTGAGCGCCGAGCCTCACCTGTGGCTCGAGTGCCGGTGCTCGCCCGATCGCACCAATAGCGCGTTTGCGCCGCTGATAGAGCTGCTTCGCGGGCTGATCGATCCGGGCCGCGAGGCTACCCCCGCGGCCGGTACGGAGCGGCTCCTCGCGCTGCTCGGGCGCTACGGCTTCGAGCCCGCCGAGGCCCTGCCGCTCTTCGCGCCGCTGCTCGGCCTGCCTCTGCCCGAGGGCATCGCTCCGCTCGACGTCTCGCCGCAGAAGCAGCGGCAGCTCACCATCGACGCCATCCTCTCGCTGCTCTTCGAGATGGCCGAGCGCGAGCCGGTCGCGTTCGTCGTCGAGGACGTGCACTGGGCCGATCCGAGCACGCTCCAGCTGCTCCATCAGCTCGTCGGCGAGGTCGGCGCGGCGCGCGTGTTCGCGTTCTTCAGCGCTCGTCCCGAGTTCGTCCCGACGTGGTCGACGACGGCGGGGCAGCAGCTCCCGCTCGGCCGGCTCGGCCGCGAAGACGTGCTGGCGATCGCCGCGCGCGTGGTGCACGGCCGCGCCATCCCGAGCGAGGTGCTCGATCAGATCGCCGCGCGCACCGACGGCGTCCCGCTCTTCGTCGAAGAGCTCGTCCGCTCGCTGCTCGACGCCGGCGTGCTCGTGGAGTCCGAGGGCGGCTACGTGCTCGCCAAGCCGCTGGCCGAGGTCTCGATCCCGTCGACGCTGCGCGACTCGCTCGCGGGTCGCCTCGATCGGCTCGGCCGGGCCAAGGAGACGGCGCAGATCGCCGCGGCGATCGGCCGCGAGTTCGGGCTCGATCTGCTCGCCGCGGCGAGCCCGCAGCAAGAGGCGGCGCTGCGCGAGGATCTCGATCACCTCGTCGCCGCAGAGATCGTCCATCGGCGCCGCCGTCTCAAGGGATCAGGCTATGTCTTCAAGCACGCGCTGATCCGCGACGCGGCCTATGACTCGATGCCGAAGGGCCGTCGCCGCGAGATCCACGAGCTGCTCGGGCGGAGCCTGGAGCGCGATTTCCCGGCGCTGGCCGGCGAGCAGCCCGAGGTCGCGGCGCGGCACTTCGAATATGCGGGCCTCGATCCCGAGGCGACGGGCTACCTCCTCAGCGCCGGCCAGCGGGCCTTGCAGCGGTCTGCCACGGTCGAGGCCACAACGCTGCTCCGACATGGCCTCGAGCTCGTGGACGGGGCTCCGGGAGCCACCTGGACCTCGCGGCGGGAGCTCGAGCTGCGCGCAGTCCTCGGGGGCGCCATCGTGACCTCGAGGGGCTACTGCGATCCCGAGGTCGAGATCAACGCCCTGCGCGCGCGCGCGTTGTGCGGCATCAGCGGCGACCCGCTGGAGCTCATGCCGGTGATCTTCACGCTCTGGCTGCGCGCCGTGGTGCAGGGCGATACCGACGGCGCGCAGGCCCGCTCGCGTGAGCTGCTCGCCATCGCGGAGACGCACCCGAGCCGGGAAATCCAGCTCAGCGCGTACTCGTCGTACGGCACGACCTGCTACTTCAGTCAGCGCTTCGACGAGGCCCGCGAATGGCTTCTCAAGACGATCGCGCTCTACGATCCGAGCCTTCATCCGAGCCTGGTCCGCACCTTCGGCGACGACCACGGCCTGTTCGCCTATGCCCACCTGATCCAGGTGCTGCTCTACGTCGGCGACGTCGACGACGCGCTCCGCTACGAAGGGCAGCAGCGCGCGCTGACCGCGCAGCTCGGTAACCCGCTGGCGACCACGGTCGCGGGCGTCTACACGCTGGCCATGTATCACGTGCTCGGCCGCCGCGAGGACATGGAGGCCGAGGCCGAAAAGGCGCTCGCTCTCGCGTCGAAGCACGGCTTTTTCCACTGGGAAATGCTCGCGAAGATCGGCCATGGGCTCACGCTCGTGCGTCGAGGCGAGGTGGAGGCCGGCTTCGCAAACATGCGAATGGGTCTGGGCTACCTCGCGGCGGTCGGCCAGTGGACGTCGCGCCCGTACTGGACCACGTTCCTGATCGAGGCGCTGCTCATCACTGGAGCCACCGCGGAGGCTCGGGAGCTCATCGAGACCACGATCGAAGACAGCGCTGGAAAGCTCGATCAATCGGCCCTCCCGATGTTGCTCCGCGCGAAGGCGGGCATCCTCGCCGCTGCCGGCGATCTGGACGGCGCGCTCGCGGTTCGACGCCAGGGGCTGGCGAAGGCCCTGGAGCAAGGCGCCAATCTCCCGGCGCTGAGCCTCTCGCTCGACCTGGCGCGCGCCGCGATCGCGGCCGGCCACTCCGACGAAGCGCGCACCTACCTCACGCCGGCGCTGAAGAACGTCCGCGTTGGGGCGAGCTTCCCCGATCATCACGACAGCGTGGCGCTCCTCGCCACGATCGCCTGAGCTCCAGCCGCGAACGAGCCATGAACGAGTCAAGAACAGCGCTGGTGCTCGGTGGAACCGGGCACGTCGGCCACGCGCTGCTCCGCGAGCTCTGCGCGCGCTGCTACCGCGTGCGCGCCCTCACGCGGCAGGCGCGGCCTCACCTCCTCGAAGAGCTCGACGTCGAGGTGGTCCGCGGCGACGCCGACGTGCCGGGCGATCTCCAGCGCGCGATCGGCGGCGTCGACATCGTCGTCGACGCCGCCGCGCCGTACGCGCTGTATCTCCCGCAGCCGGGGCAACGCGCGCTGGATCCCCGGCGCGAGGCCGCGCTGCGGACCGCGCGGCTCTGCGCGGCAGTGGAGCGGCAGAATGCCACGCTGGTGTTCATCAGCTCGTTCACCACGCTCCCCCGCCCGCAGGGCGCGTGGTCCACGCTCGAGGTGGGGTTACGCCGGGCAATGCACCCGTATTTCACCGCCAAAGAGGCCATGGAGCGCGTGGTCCTCGAAGCCTGCGAGCGGGGCCTCCGCGCCGTGCTCATCAACCCGACTGCGTGCCTCGGGCCCTGGGACGGAAAGCCTCGATCCCTGTGCTATCTGCCTCTCCTCGTGTCCGGCGAGGTCCCGGCGACGACGTCGCACGTCGTCAACGTGATCGACGTTCGCGACGTCGCCAGCGGCGCCGTCGCCGCGCTGGAAGCCGAGGTGTTCGGCACACCGCTCCTCTTCGGCGGCCACGACATCCGCGCCGACGAGCTTGCGGCCCGCGCCTGCGCCCTCGTGGGCCGGCGGCCGCCGCTCCTGCGCACGTCCATCCGCGCGGCGGCTACCGCGGCCTACTGGACAGAGTGGCTCTTCGCGGCGACGGGGCGGCGCGCCCCCATCCCGTCGCTCCCCTGGCTCCTCGCCTGCGAGGTATGGGCCACAGGGGTGGGCGAAGCGCAGCGCGCTCTGGGAGCCTGGCCACGGCCCCTCGAAGACACGCTGCGCGACAGCCTCGCATGGTATCGTCGGCTGGGCTACCTGGCGTAGCCAGTCAAACCATCCTCTTGTTGCCAGGAGCCGGGTTCTTGGGCTCTTCAGCGAAGTGGTCCGAGGCGCCCCGCCCGAGGTAGGGTTCTTTTCCGGTAGGAGTACTGTGCGGGAACATGTGACGACGCTCCTTGCGGTTCCAGAGAATGTCCCACGGTACAATCAGGTGATAGGGCTTCTGATGGAGCTTGGCCAGGACCACGAGGAGCCGCTCGCGCGTCACGTCCGCGATCGAACACGCCTCGTCGAAACCAGCGGACGGCGTGACGGCAGCAACCGCGCTCTTCCTCCGGTCCATGAGCTTCTTGATGTGCTCGTCGACGATGTTCGGCGGGGGCGCCGACCACTTCTTGTCACCTGCAGCGCTCAGCCGGCTCATGACCTCGGCAAATTTGCCGACGAAAAAGCACCGGTATTGCTCCTCCGTACGAGAGGTCTCCGAGCCCGGGGGAGAGGCCGCAGCGAAGCGCGCCGAGAAACGATCCACGAGCAGCAGGCAGGCGACATTCCAGAGCTCGTTGCGGTCGTTCGGTCCGGTGACCAGCGTATTCACCCACCAGGTGAGCTCGTCTTCAGCTTGCTCCCACAAGCTCTTGCCGGCGTTTTTCTCGACCTCGGACCTGAATTGGTGCCGCAGCTTCCTCCGGGCGTCCGTCCAGAGGCACCCGTCGAAGCGCGCCCACTCCTCGCTCAGGACGCTGTTGAGGATGTCTTGCGGGAAGAGCTTGGCCGTCACCCTGTCGACCACGTTCTCCTCGACCGGACGAGGAGCTTCGGGACAGCATGGATACGGGATCGAGGGACGCTCGAAGTACAGCTCGCGCAGCCGGCGCGGCTCGGCCGCTTGCGCGAGGAGCGTGACCGCTCTGATGTCGTCCTCGCCCAGCGCCATGGGGACGGGCTCGTTCAGATGGGATGGCTCCCAGCGGTCGGGGTGACTGCGGTCGCGAACCAGGATGTTCTTCCCGAGCTCTTCGCGCATCGAGACCTTGGTCCAGAACGGTCGCACGGCCTGGAGGAGGTGCTCCGGAACGCCGTCCTTGTCCTCGGCGGCGATGGTGAGGAGTCCCAGCTTTTCGACGATGCGCAGGCTCGCGTAGCTGCGCATCCGCAAATACAGGCTGGACTCGATCTCCTGGATCCCGTGGACTCGCGTGATCTTGCGATCGACCTCCACGATGGCCTGATAGCAAGCCTTCGACGCGTCGTGGACGTCGGGGAACTGCTTCAGCGTCCAGATGTGAACCGGCCGGCTCAGGGCGAGCACCTGGAACGCAAGAGCGCGCCCCTCGGTGAAGAGGTCCTTGTCGTTGACCCGCGCGAGCTGTTCTTCAAGGTTCTGTTTGAGAGAGATCGCCCAGCCCTCGGCGACACCTCGCCAGCGATTCCCGGAGTGCTTCGCAAAGGGAGCCCCCTCGTCCACCTCCAGGAACACGCGCTCGGTGGCCTCTAGCCCAGCCCCGAGAGCAGGCAGGATGAGAGTCGTCGCACGCAGGAGCCCGCGCTTGGTCGCCTCGGCGGGGCCGTCGTCATCCAGCCATGCAGCGCTCGGGCTCTCGAGTGTTGCTTTCGCGAAAGGGATTCCGTTCACCTCCGTGCCGGTCAGCACAGCCCTGGTATCGTCGGCGAACGCGTAGACCGGCACGAGCACGATCTTCCAGAGCTCTTGGCCCGCCATCACCCGCGCAGGAACGTAGAACACGAGGTCACGCTCCGTCCACCGCCCGACGTCGTTGGTCTCCGAGGCGACGCCTTCAAAGGTGGTCGCCACGAGATAGACGAGGTTCCCCCAGAGGCTGATCGTGACCGGCTTGCCGTCGTCGGTGGTCGCCGCGCCGGCTCTCAGGGGCTTGCCCAGGTAATCCTGGAGGAAAGCGTCGAGCTTCTCCTTGTCCGCGAGGAGCGGCAGCACCCGGAGGGTGGCATTGGGGAACACGAAAGGGCCGACCGCCTCGTCGGCCGCCTCGCCGAGAGCGGTGTTGTAGTCAGCGGGCTCCGTCCGGCCCACGTGCCGGTTCGACTCGTCGTGCCATCCAGAATTCTTCGTGCGCCACGCGATGGCATAGCCAGGGCGGTAGCGAAGATCGGCATCGAATCGCATGGGAAATACCGGGCGGATCCTGTGAATGGTCGCGTCGCCCATCTTCGTGGTCGTCGCGGCCTCGAGGCCCAGTATCGAGGCGATCGGGCTGTCCGCGTAGTCGAAGAGATCGATCGTCAACCCACCGCTCGAATCGCCCGCGAGGAGGGGCCCCTCCCCGATCAGCTCGATCCCGCCGAACCGCTGGAGCTCGATCGGTGCGCAGGTGATCTCCTGGTCGCATGCAAGGCGCGGGTGCTCCGCGTCCCGGAACTGCTTGACGTTGAGCGTGTTCCACACGATCGGGTCCTTGTTCAGACCGATGCGCAGGAGCTGCTCGAGCGCCTTGGGCACCCCCCTCGCGAGCGGCAGCCTCTGGGCAACGCGCAGGCCGCGGAGGATCTCCACGTAGTCGGACATCAGCTCTCCGGAGCTCGTGAAGATGTTCGCGAGGATGTTCCACGGGAGCCAGTCGGCGCGAGGATTGGGAGGGAACCGCGACAGCGGGTCTCCCAGCGTGTACTCGATCTGGAGCAGCGGAAGAGAGTCCTCGCGGGCACCCGCGAGCCTCCCCGGCGGGCACGGGCTGCTGAAGCGCACTGCGATCCGAGCCTCGTCCTGGCGCGTCGCCCAGGTGGAGCTCATCTGGTCCGCGGACACCAGCTCTTTCTGCCATCCATAGACATCTCTACCCGTCACCAGGGAGAGATCGTTGTCCACGTAGATAAATGGAGAGGCGCTGGCGAAGTCCTGAAAGACGAGCTTCTTCCGGATCCATTTGTACCGCAGGAGCGGGATGTTCATGAACACCTCGTTCTGCGAGACCCAGCCGAGGTTCGCGGCGTCGAGGGACATCTTGCCGTAGTTGATGATCGTCAGGTAGACGTAGGGCAGATAAGCGCGGAAATAGCCGGCTGGGGTGCCATCCTGGCTCCCGAAATTGAGGTACGAGTCGATGAACGCTTGCAGTCGGTTCTGCCGGGCGCGGAGCGGGAAGATCCGCAAGCTCGAGCCGTTGAAGTCGAAGGGCGGCTTCAGCTTCAACTCGTAGACGCCGCCCCGAGCGACGTTGTAGTCGGGCAAGTACACCTGGTTTTCGCTCGTCCATCCCATGGCTACTCCAGTCGTCCGGATCAGGTCCGCTCGATCACCCAGGTGACGAGCTCTTCGATGAAGTCTTTGTCTCGCGACGGCGGCAGCCGCCCATAGGTAGCGTCGAACTCGGCGAGCGCCGCGCCGACGAGGCCGCTGGCGACCTGACGGGCGTAGTCGATGCAGCCGTGAGCATCCATCCGCTCTCGCACCCAGCGGACGTCCTCGGGCGTGCGCTCCGAGCGAGGCCGAGAGATGAGGTCGGTGACCTGGCGCCGGTCGTCCCCGTCGGCGTTCTCGAGCAGGTGAATGAGCATCAGGGTCCGCTTGCCCTCGTGGATGTCGCCGTCGAGCTCCTTGCCATAGGCCGCCTCGTTACCGATCAGGTTGAGCACGTCGTCCTGGATCTGGAAGGCCAGGCCGAAGAGGCAGCCGAAGCGAATGAAGGGGTCGAGATCGATCCCGCCGCCCGTCCCGATCAGCGCGCCGACCCGGCTCGGGTGGATGGTCGTGAGCCAGCAGGTCTTCTGCACGACCATCCCCATGTAGTCACGCTCGTCGATGTCGACGACGTTGTCGTGGCGCCACCCGAGCTCCAGAGCCTGGCCCTCGCCCGACTCGCGCGACATCCGCTCGGTCTCCTCGAGGATCTGCATCGCCAGCCGGGGGCCGAGGAGGCGGCGATTGTCGAAGAGGGGGCGAAGGCTCATGAGCGTGAGCACGTCACCCGCGTTGATCGCCAGCGGCACCCCCCAGCGCGCGTGCATCGTGGGCTGGCCTCGACGGGTCGTGCTCTCGTCCTCGATGTCGTCGTGGATGAGGAGCGCGTTGTGGAGCATCTCGATCGAAGCGGCCGTGAGCACGGCGTCTTCCAGCTTCCCTCCGAAGGCGCGAGCCGTGGCGATGCACAGGCTCGGCCGGAGCGCGCGCCCGCCGCGGCGCGGATAATCCGCCACGAGATCGTAGAGATATCGCCTCGGCTCGGCGTCGGGCAGATAGCGAAACAAGACGCTCCGCGTGGCCGCGCCGTACTCTTCGAGCACCTGCGGGACGAGCCGCGAAGAGGTGGTCATGGGTGCTGGCTCGGCTCGCTCAGCGCTTGACGACGAGGCGCAGCGCGCCGCGCACGTCGCCGCGCTTGTCGGCGATGGTTCCGAGGTAGATCCCCTCGAGTTGATCTGGCCTCACGATGACGTTGACGACGACGCGCCCCTCATCATCCCGCGCGAGCGAAGCTCCCGTGATCGGCGGGAGGCCGCTCGCGTTGAAGGCCACGAGATCCTGCACCACGAGCGAGTCGATATCTGCGGTCGGCGCGAGGTCCAGAGTCACCTCGACGGGCTTCGGGCTCGAGACCCGGAAGGTGACCCGCATCCACTCTTGATGCGCCTGGGGAGCCCGGTCGTGGCCTGGATACTGGCCCGGATCGACGTCGGCGTCCTCGCGACGCGTGAAATCGTTCACCACCGTCCGCAGCCCGCGAGGCGCGAGCGGACCGAGGAGATCGAGCCAGAGCACGAACATGTCAGACCAGAGGCGAACGACCGTGTTCGTCGTGTCTTTCAGATCCTCTTTCATGGGAGAGCTCGGCCCGGGAGACGTCCCATAGGAGGCAGCCGCCTCGCGCCCGCGCTCGACGTGCTCGTGGCTCACCCCATAGGCATTGCGGACCGCCCAGTCGACCACGTCGTGAGCGTCGGGCTTCATGGCGGGGCGCACGGCCCCCGCGGCGCTCCGGTTCGGTCCGGACTTCGAGGGGACCGATCTCTGAATGCGCTCTTGCAATCGACCGGGCCAGATGTCGTCTTCACGGATGGTCATAACCGATGATGTCCTCGAGCCGTGGGCTCTTCGAGAGGGCGTGGGCGGCGAGCAGGCCCGACATGACAGCGGACTCCACACAACCGCTGTTGAGTCCGGAAGCGGTCCAGTCGCCGGCGACGGTCAGGTTGTCGGCGATCATGTCGAGGGGCGAGATCCGGTGCTGGATCGTGCCAGGGAGCGAGACGACGTAACGATCGGTGGGCGCGACGTTCGCTCTCCAGTACTGGGAAAAAAAACGTTTTTCGCCCTCCGCGGGGCTCTTGTCGGCCAGCACCTCCCACCGGAACTCGCCGCGCTGCACCGCGTCGGGCCAGAGCCAGCCGATGTGGTGATCGAGGAAGCCGACCGCGTTCTTCCGGACCTCGTCGTTTCGCGCCGTCACGAGCACCGGCCCAGCAGCGGCGTGCCGAGAGCACGGATCGGGCAGCACGCTGCAAAAATACGCGATGGATTTCACGGGCAATTCCCATTGTTCCCAGCGAAGGACGTGAGTCATATCCGCCCAGGTGTCGAAGGGCTCGACGAACCCGGAGACGCTCGCGGGCCCGCCAAGCCAGCCCAGCTCGGCCATGTCCGCCGTCATCCAGAGCTGGAATGCCTGCGTGGCCACCGTGTTCAGG
>JBDTXR010000043.1:0-33773 GCA_040006075.1 Byssovorax sp.
TCACGCGCGACGTGCGCGTGGCGGTGCCGGAGTCGGCGCGCTTCAACCTCCACGGCGACCTACCCGCGGGCGTGACGGCGAAAGACGTGATGCTGTACCTGCTGTCGCAGCCGTTCTGGAAGAGCGGCGACGGCATCGGCAAAGTGCTTGAATTTGCGGGCTCGGGCATCCGATCGATGGGCCTCGACGAGCGCGCGACGCTGACCAACATGGCGGTCGAGGCCGGCGGGTTCACCGGGATCATCGAGGCCGACGAGGTCGTGGTCGAGTACCTGGTGAAGCAGCGGGGGCTCGACGCTACCGCGGTGCGCAAGCTGATCGTGAAGGCCGACGAGGGCGCGACCTACGTGGCCACGTTCGACGTGGACCTGGCGACGCTCGAGCCGATGGTGGCGACCCCGGGCGATCCTCGCAACGGCGTGCCGCTGCGCTCGCTCAACGAGGCCTCGGGCGGCGAGGTGAAGATCAACATCGCCTACGGCGGCTCGTGCACCGGCGGCAAGAAGGCCGACATGGACATGTACGCGTCGGTGCTCGCGCGCGCGGTGGCGAAGGGCAAGCGCGTCGCCGACGGCGTGCACCTCTACATCCAGTTCGGATCGCAGGACATCCGCAAATACGCCGAGGAGAAGGGCTATCTCGAGGTCTTCGCGAAGGCCGGGGCCGAGCTCGTGGACCCGTCGTGCGGCGCGTGCATCAAGGCCGGGCCGGGCGTGTCGTTCACCGCGGACGAGGTCACCGTGTCGGCGATCAACCGCAATTTCCCGGGCCGGAGCGGGCCGGGGAAGGTGTACCTGGCGAGCCCGCTGGTGATCGCGGCGAGCGCCATCGCCGGGAAGATCGTCTCGGCCGACTCGATCTGAAGCGACCCGTCGCGCGGCGTCGCCGGTATGGTGGCGCCGCATGCTCGGCCCTCGGCACCACCGCGCGCTGTTCTTCGCGGTCTTCGGTTTTCTCACCGGCCTCTCTGCGCTGCCGTTCTGGCTGACACGGATCCTGCCGATGCAGGACTACCCGCACTTCCTGGTGTTCGCGCGCGTCTACGGCGACTGCCGCGTGCCGGGGTCGCCCTTCCACGGCACGTACACCACCGGGTTCCCGCTCGCGCCGCTGGTGCTGCCGATCGTGCTGACGCGCGCGATCGCCTTGTTTTCAAGCTTCGAAACCGCGGGGCGGGTGATCTGGACGCTGTACGCGGTGGGCCTGCCGCTCGCGTCGCTGCACCTGCTCGGCGTGCTCCGGCGCGATCCGTGGTGCGTGCTGCTGGTGTTCCCGCTGGTGATTTCCTACTGGGTCGTGGGCGGGTTCTTCGCGTTCTCCACCGGGATGCCGCTGCTGCTGCTCGGGCTCGCGGCGGCGGTGCAGTGGCTCTCTGCGCCGACGCCGCGGCGCGGCCTCACGCTGGCGGCGCTGGTGGTCGCCGCGTTCTTCTGGCACGCGCTGATCTTCGCGCAGCTCGCGCTCGATTTCGGCTTGCTGTGGCTGCTCCATCGCGGTGATGGCGAGCGCGGGCGCGCGCGGGCGCTCTGGCCGCTCGCGCCGGCGCTGGCGATCTTCGCGGCGTGGATCCTGGCCTCGGTGCGGGGCCACGCGCCGGGTCAACACCCGCCCGCGTGGGCGCCGTTCCTGGAGAACGCGACGCGCTTCTTCGGGTACCTGGGGCCGCTGCCGCAGGCGACCGGAGCGGCGTTCTTGCTGCTGCTCGCGCTCCTGGCCGCGGGCGCGGCGACGTCGGCCACGCTGCCCGGAGCGAGCCTCGCGTTCCGGGTGAAGAACCCGTTCGCTTGGCTCTCGATCGTCGCGGCGGTGTCGTTCGCGATCTTCCCCGAGGTGTGCTTCGGCGTGGAGGGGATCAACAACCGGCAGCCGTATATCGCCGCGCTGCTGTTCGTGTTCGCGTGGAGCTTGCCGGCGCGGCGCGGGCCTCGCGTGCTGGTGCTCGGCGCGCTGGGCGTGGCCTCGGCGATCGGGCTCGCGCACCTGGGCAAGCGCTTCGCCGCGTTCAACGTCGAGACCGCGGGGGCGTCGCGGCTGCTCGATCGCGTCGGGCCGAGGGAGACGCTGCTCGCGCCGATCGATCACCCGCAGACGGCGTCGTTCCCCGGCAAGCCGCTGGTGGCGCTGGGGCTCTACGCGACGATCCGCAGCGGCGGGCTGCCGAACGCTTCGTTCGCGGGCTACGAGATCAACTTGATTCGCTACGTGAACGATCGAAACCCGATGCCCGGGCTCTCGCCGTACGGATGGCAAGGCAGCGCGGCGATCACGAAGTTTGATTACGTGCTGCTCCGCGATCCGATGGGGCCGCTGATGGAGCGTAACCCCGCGCTGCGGTTGATCGGGAAAGACAGCGGATTCTGGTTGTTCTCGGTCTGCGGCGGCGGCACGCAGCCGGAGTGTCCGAAGCCGCCCGCTACGCCGACGGGGAAGCCGCCCGCGGCGTCACCTTCGTCCGCACCGCCTTGACGCGATCTTCGAACTCGCGGCGCAGCTCGTCGGTGATGACCTCCTTGCCGAAGCGGGCCTCGAGGTAGATCTCGGTCAGCGCGAGGATCTCCGCCGAGAGCGGGTGATCCAGGGCCTTCAGCGCTTCGGCGTGGAGGAGCGGCGGCGTGCCCGGCGATCGCGAGACGCCCTGCGCGCCCATGGCGCCGTCGAGCAGCTCGTAGAGCTCGGTGGCGAGGAGCGCGCTGCGCGATCGCGGCGGGCCTTCGCCGGCCTCGGGGGCGCGGTGGCGGACGCGGCGTCGCGCGTACCAGTACCCGAAGCCACCCGCAGCGAGCAGGAGCGCGAAGCCGGCCACGGCGGCGGGCTTGGGTCGCGTCATCCCGTGCGGGAGGAGCGAGCCGTTGCGGTTGCGCGTGAGCGTCTGGAAGAGGCTGACCTGCTGGTTGAGATCGTAGCCGACGACGTGGCGATCCCAGCGCTGGCTCGACGCTTCGAGGAAGTCGCGGAGGTAGGCCCACGCGCCCGCGAGCTCGCTCCGCGGCGCCGAGTCGCCGGGCGGGGTGGGGTCGAACGTGAGCCACCCTTGATCGTCGACGAAGACCTCGACCCACGAGTGCGCGTCGCCCTGCCGTACCGCGTAGAAATGGCCGAAGCGGTTCCACGTGCCGCCGATGAAGCCGGTGACGTTGCGCGTGGGGACGCCGAGGGTGCGGAGCATGACCGCCATCGCGGTGGAGTAGTACTCGCAGTGGCCGCGCTTCGATTCGAACAGGAAGTCGTCGAGCGGCTGCTTGCTCTTGCCCGAGGGGGAGTTGAGATCGTAGCGGTAGTCGGTGCGGAGGCGCGCCTCGATGGCGCGGGCGCGCGCGAGCGGCTCGGTGATGCCCTGGGTCCACGTGGCCGCGAGATCGCGGATCCGCTCCGGCATGTCGCCCGGGAGCGCGAGGTAGCGCGGTCGCTCGGCGACGGGGAGGCGGCGAAACGTGGGGATGTTGTGCGTGGAGAGGAAGATCTCGTACTTGAGCCCGCGCTCGTCGAGCGGCTGGTAGCGGAACTCGCCCTCGGGTCCGCGGAAGGGCGGGAGCGGCGACTCGATGCCGAACTGCCCGCGGCTGCGGAAGCGCATTCCCGTGGCGTTCTGCGGGAGAAACACCACCGGCGGCTCGATCGGCTCGAGGTCGGCGCGCATCACTTTGTCGGCGGTGACGTCGGGGTAGCGCTCGATCGGGATCAGCGTTCCATCGGTCTCGGCGGGGCGCTTCCAGCTCTCGCTCTGCGTCCACGCGCGGCCGTCGTAGCTGTCGAGCGCGGTGCCGCGGAGGTGGAGCGTGAGGCGCGGCGGCGGGGGCTCGGGCAGGTCGGGGATCTCGATCCGCATCGTCAGCGTGGGGTCGCTGCGGAGGACGCCGACCTCACCGAGATCGACCCGGCCGGAGAAGCCGATCATCCGCCCGGCGTGCCCGCGGTTCATCAGCAAGAGCGAGAGGCCGACGCGCGGAAAGAGCACGAAAAGCAGGGCGGTGAACGCGAAGATCGGGATCGAGAGCAGGCAGGTGACGGCGAGGAACGAGCGGCCGACGACGCGCCGCGAGCGAAGGATCCGCGGCACGTCGACGGGGAGGCCGGTGCGATCGCGCGCGCCTTGGCGGTAGTTGCCCTCGACCTCGCGGCGCAGGTGGCTGAGCACCAGGGCGCCCGGCGCGACGATGAGCACGCCGAGGAAGCAGAGGCCGTAGCCGAGGCCGCCGCCGAGCACGGTGCCCGCGATGAGGTGCAGCAGCGAGAGGACGATGACCTGCTGATCGTGCGCGGCGCCCTTGCGCGTGGCGAGGCGGATGATCTGCAGCGCCGCGGCGAACTCGACGAGGACGTCGAGCACGTTGGCGTCGAAGAGCACGCGGCCGATCTGCACGCCGAGGACGATGAGCAGCGCGCCGGTGTCGAGGTGGCGCAGCGCCGGGTGCCGCTGCCACGACTCGCGCACCGAGAGCGCGGCGATGAGGCCGAGCAAGATCGCCGCGGAGACCCAGCGGTTGAACTGCCCGCTCAGCACCAGCGCGAGCACCCCCAGCGAGGCGAGCGCGTCGGTCATCACCCGGTGAACGAAGCCAAATCTCACGCGCGGCCACCCGCTGTCCGGCGCTTGCCGTTGCTCTTGGTCGAGCCGTTGGGGCGATCGTCGTCGCCGCCGGTGGGGGCGACGACGCGCGGCGCAGAGCCCACCGGGTTGAGCGCGGGCGCGGCCTCCATCGGCGCCGATCGGCCTGCGATCAAGGCCCGGGCGGCCCGCTCGGCGCGGAGCGCGGGCGCCTTGGCCTCGTCGACGGACTCGAGCAGCGCGAGGAAGCGGAGGATCGGATCCGACCCGAGGTTCTTGTCGCCGCGCACGCGCTCCCCCAGCGTCGTGGTGACCACCACGCCGTCGCCGCGCTTGATGTGGGCCACGGCGCGCGAGGCGACCTCGCGGATCCGCTTCTCGAATTGCAGGGTGTAGGCCTCGGCGAGCGGCCCGTTGTCCGACGTCGAGGCGGGGCGCACGGTGTCGATGATCACGTCGATGTCGGGCCGCGTCTCGCGCGATCGTTCCCGCAAAATCAGCTGATCGCGCACCGTGCTCTTGCGCCAGTAGATGTCGCGCGGATCGTCGCCCTCGCGCATGGGCCGCAGGGCGTAGGTCTCGTCGCCGCCGCCGCGTCCGTTCGCGCCCTGGCCGCCGTCGCGGCGCCCCGACTCGTGGACCGACAGGCGCACCGCGTCGACGGCGGGGTAGATGATCAGCTCGCCCTCGGCGTCGACCTCGCGCGATTTCTCGAAGAGGCCGAACGGGAAGCGGGTGGCGATGCGGAAGCCGGTGTGACGATCGCGTCCGCGCCGCGCCGGGGTGCGTCGGTACGCCGCGACCTGCGCCGACGAAGGGCTGATCTTCAGGAAGAAGCAGCGCTTGTCGGCGGGCTGTCCGGCGCGCAGATCTTCGACCTCGATCGCGTACGAGGGCACGCGCTTCTTGTGGTTGTAGACCTCGATCTCCACGAGGTGCGCGCGGCCGACCTGCGCGCGCACCGGGAGGCGTCGCGTGACCGTGAGCCGGCGGAGCGAGAGATCGCTCATCACGCCGGAGACGAGCATGAGCGAGAGCAGCATGCCGAGCAGCAAATAGAGCAGGTTGTTGCCGGTGTTGATCGCCGCGAAGCCCACACCGAGCGTGATCCCCAGGTAGTACTTGCCCTCGCGCGTGACCTTGAGCTTGCGCGGCGGCGTGAAGAAGCGGAGCAGCCGCTCCCACCGCGTGCGGTGCTTCACGGGCTGCGGCGGCATCGGCGGCAAGCGCGGCGGCGCGGCCCGCGTCGGAGCCTCGCGCGGCGGTTTGTCGGGGCGCGGCGAGGGCGAGACCGACGGCGGTCCGAACCCAGGCGATCGCGAGTCGGGCGGCGGCGGGATGGCGATTTCGCGTCGCGCCGCGGCGGGTCGCGTGATCGCCGCGGTGCCTGACTTCACCGCGGCGCGCGCGGCGCGGGGGCTGTCGGTGCCCCCGTCTTCTGCGACGTCATCCTCCCGGCCCTTCGCCATGAAGCGCTCAGGCTAAAGCGGGACGGGGACGCGCGCGACCAGATCGCGCACCGTGGTCTCGCACTCGTCGCGGCTCGGCACGTAGCCTTCGGCCTGGGCGGCGAGGCGGACCCGGTGGGCGAGCACGGCGACCGCGAGATCGTGGATGTCGTCGGCGATGCAGTAGCTGCGGCCGTGGAGCACGGCGCGGCCGCGGGCGGCGCGCGCGAGGTTCATCCCGGCGCGGGGCGAGGCGCCGAGCGAGAGCGTCGGGGTCGATCGGGTGGCCGCGAGGACCGCCTGCAAATACGTGGCGAGCGACGCGTCGAACTCGACCCGATCCACCTCGCGCTGGAGCGCCACGAGCTGGGCCGAGTCGATGACCCGGGGCACGTTGCGCGCGCGATCGGCGTCGCCTCCGTGCAGCAGCAGCCGCATCTCGACCTGGGGCGGCGGGTAGCCGATCTTGATCCGGACCATGAAGCGGTCGAGCTGCGACTCGGGCAGCGGGTAAGTGCCCGCAAAATCTTGAGGATTCTGGGTGGCGATCACGAAGAACGGGTCGGGCAGCGGCGTCGTCGTCCCGTCGACCGAGACCTGTCCCTCGTTCATGGCCTCGAGCAGCGCCGACTGGGTGCGCGGGCTGGCGCGGTTGATCTCGTCGGCGAGGAGAACGTTGGCGAAAATGGGGCCCTGGCGAAAGAAGAACTCGCCCGCGCGCTGGTCGTAGACGCTGACGCCGAGCACGTCGCTGGGGAGGAGATCGCTGGTGAACTGCACCCGCCGGAGCTCGCCGCCGACGGCCTTGGCCAGGGCCCGCGCCAGCGTCGTTTTTCCTACACCGGGCACGTCCTCGACCAGGACATGCCCGCGCGCCAGGAGGGCGATGAGCGCGAGCTCGACCGCATCCGGCTTGCCTTCGAGGGCCGCTTCGACCGCTCCCCGAAGTTTCTGCAGCACGGGCGCAGCCTCGCGCGCAATCGAGATCGCCGACGTCATTGGCTCGGATGCTAGCACGACGCCGCCGAGCGCTCGGACCGTCGCGCGAATGAGTCCGCCGGCCCGTCGATTTTCCGGGTGACACCGATCGACGCCCGCGCTGCTCGGCTCTGGCCCAGCCTTTCGGTCGCATGTATGCTGCACGCGTTTTGGCGGCTCCCGGCATCAGCCCTCGTGCGCGTTCGGTGGGCGGGTCACCCGCCGAAGCCGATGAAACGCCGCAATCCACGGCGAAAGCGCCCTCCCGATCCGCGGAGGCGGGCGCGGAACAAGTTGTGTCCCAAAATACATCAAGGTCCGCCTCGGAGCGTCCGCTGCCGATCTCGGAGCGTTCGACGCACGAGGTGGCGCCGCCGATCCCGGTGATCCCCGAGTTCCGCAAGGGCGGCCTGCCCTGGCGCATCCGGGGGATGATCCGGACGCTCCGCCCGAACCAGTGGGTGAAGAACTTCTTCGTCCTCGCGCCGGTGGTCTTCGCGAAAGAGCTCACCAAGCCCTCGCTGCTGATCACCGCGGCGTGCGCGTTCTTCGTCTTCTGCCTGCTCGCGGGCGCGGTCTACACGCTCAACGATCTCGTCGACGTCGCGGCCGACCGCGTCCACCCGGTGAAGCGCAACCGCCCCATCGCCTCGGCGCGCGTCCCCGAGCCGGTCGCCCGGGTGATGGTCGTGGTCCTGGTGATCGTGTCGCTCGGCGGCGCGCTGCTGATCAACATCCCGTTCTTCCTCGTGGCGCTCGGGTATTTCCTGCAAAACGTCGCGTACTCGTTCCGCCTCAAGAAGGTGGCCTACGTCGACGTCGGGTTCATCGCGCTCGGCTTCGTGCTCCGCGTCCTCGCGGGCGGCTTCGCGACGCGCACCCACGTCTCGGGGTACCTGCTCGCGTGCACGGCGCTGCTCGCGCTCTTCCTGGGCTTCGGCAAGCGCCGGCACGAGCTCGCCTCCGAGAACGCCACCAAGCAGCGCTCCGCGCTCCGCGCCTACACCCCGCGCGCGCTGACGATCGCCCTGGCGATCACCGGCGCGGCGAGCGTCGGCAACTACTTCGCGTACACGCTCGACAGCGACACGCAGCGGGTCTTCGGCACGCATTTGCTGTGGCTCACCACGGTCCACACGCTCTTCGGCGTCATCCGTTTTCTCCAGCTCGTCGCGGGCCGCCCGAAGGCCGAGTCGCCCACGCAGGAGATGCTCCTCGACGTGCCCTTCGTGCTCAACCTGGTGCTCTGGGGGATCGAGATGGTCGCGTTCCTCTACAACGTTCGGCTGGCGTAGCCGCGTGGCCAAGCCGGCGCCGCCCGTCGCCAAGGACGACGCCGAGATCGCCTCGAAGAGCGACGCCTGGACCGACCTCGGCCTGACGCTCCCGATCTTCGTCGCCTACCACCTCGGCGTGGTGTTTCTCCCGGTGCGCAACGCGGCCGATCTCGTCACGAGCGAGCTCCGCGGCCTCGCCAAGCACAGCCTCCCGATGTACGCGACGCTCACCCTCGCGCTCGGCGCGCTCTTCGTGATCGCCCTGGTTTCGCTGGGTCAGAAGCGTGCCCTCGCGCCCTCGCGCTTCCTCTTCATCGCCCTCGAAGGCACGCTCTACGCGGTGCTGATGCGCGCGGCGAGCTCGTACGTCGTGGGCTCGCTCCGCCTCGCGGGGGCCGGCGGCGACGGCGCCTTCAGCAGCGTGGTCATGGCGTTAGGGGCTGGATTTTACGAGGAGATCGCCTTCCGCGTCGGCGTCTTCGGCGTGGGCGCGCTCGTCCTCCGTCAGCTCTTCGGCAAGGGCGGCACCGGCGTGGCGGTCACCGTCGGGTGGGCGCTGTGCGAGTCGGCCGCCTTCTCGGGCTGGCACTACGTCGGCACCATGGGCGAATCGTTTGACCTGCAATCATTCGCGTTCCGCGGCGTCTGCGGCCTGTTCCTGACGCTGATCTTCGCCTTCCGCGGCTTCGCCCCCGCCGTCTGGACCCACGCCATCTACGACGTCTGGGTCATGGTCGGGGGCTGACTCGGCCTCGTCGATCCACGCGTCCACGCGCACGCCGGGCAGGTTCTTGCGGGCCATCGCCGCGAGGATCTTCGGCAGCGCCGCCACGCTCGCGGGGGTGAAGTCCTCGTTCTCGGCGGCGTCGTGGAGCAGCACGATCGCCCCGTCTTTCAGGTGCGGGACGATGCGCGCGGCGACGCGTTCGGGCCGCGCCCCGGCGAGCCCGTCGAGGCCCTTCACCGACCAGCCGACGACGGTGAAATCGAAGGCCTCGAGCGCCCCGGCGATGCGCGGGCTGGTGTGCCCGATCGGCGGCCGGAACAGCGTCGGCGCCTGCCCCGTCGCCGCGGTGATCACCTCGATCGCGCGCGCCAGATCGAGGCGGATCGACTCCGGCGTGCGCAGCGAGAAGAGGCGATCGTGATCGTATCCATGGACGCCGACCGCGTGCCCGCGCGCCACGATCTCGCGCACCAGCTCGGGGTAGAGCTTCACCTTGCGCCCGATCACGAAGAACGTGGCCTTCACGCCGGCCTCGTCGAGCGCGTCCAGCACCTTCGGCGTGGTCGCGGGGCTCGGGCCGTCGTCGAACGTCAACGCGACCCCACGCGCGTCAACGGGCCCGCGCCAGACGACGTCGACGAACATCCCGAGCCGTAAAATGAAGACCCCGCAGAGGATGAGGCCGACGTAGCCCGCGAGCGCCGCGCCCGCGACCCACATGGGGAGGGGCTCGAGGATCACCGAGCGCGCCATGATCGCGAGCGAGCCCGCGGTGGCGATGTAGAGCGCGCCGCGCGCGGGCGTCATGCGCGGCTACTTCTTCGAGCGCCTGGGATCGGCCTCGGCGTCGAGCTCTTCGTCCGACTCCTTGTCGGTCTCGTCGGTGACGATCCGCTTGTTGGTCGCCGGGGCGCGCTTGCCGCTCTGCTCGGGCGGGTGATGGTCTTCGTTCGGATCGTTGTCAGCCTCGTAGAAGCCGCCGAGCAGCCCGGCGATCGCCGCGAGCGAGGTCATGGCCATGCCGCCGACCGTCCCGGTGCTCGTCGCCGCTTCCCCGAGCGACGTGTTGGCCGCCGAGAGCGGGCCGAGCACGAACGGGAGCGGCATGGTGAGCCAGCGCCGCGCCGCGTACATGAGACCGGCGCCGAGCAGCGCGCCGACAAACGCCTTCATTCCGGCCTCGATCTTCGCGTCTTTCGCCCAGATGGGCTTGCCCGCGATGAGCCCGACCAGCACGCCCGTGGCCGCCGCAACGAGGTACGCGATGATCGCACCCGGCGCGGCGAGGCCGAGCTTCGCCAGCCCAAACCCGATCAAGCCCCCGAGAAGGAGCCCCTTGACGATTCCGATGAGCAGACGCCCGAGCATCGTCCTCGATCCTTGGCACGAGGCCGCGCCACGTTCAACATGGGCCGCCCTCGCAGCCCGGCCAATGTAGCAGGTTCGGCGGCGGACGGGCCCTCTTCACCGCTACGGTCGTCGTGCTCTTCACCACCCTCAAGTACGCGGCGTTCTTCGCGGCCGCATTTCTCGGCTCGTGGGCCCTGTGCCTCGTCCCTGGCCGCCCGCGATCGCCCGGTGAAGGTGGCGAGCGGGCGTTCAACCCGTGGCCGCGGACGATCTTCCTGCTCGTGCTGAGCTACGGCTTCTACGCCGCGTGGGACTGGCGCTATCTCCCGCTGATCTTCGGCTCGTCGACCGTCGATTTCTTCCTGGCCCGCGCCGTCCACCGCGAAGATCGCGTCGGCCCGAAGCGCTTGCTGCTGCTGATCACGGTCGCGCTCAACCTCGGGTTCCTGGGCTTCTTCAAGTACTGGAACTTCGCCGCCGACAACGTGCACGCCCTGCTCGCGCTGGCCCACGGCACCGCGCCGACGACGAGCGCCTTCCGCGTGCTGCTCCCGCCGGTGGGCATCTCGTTCTTCACGTTCGAATCGATGAGCTACGTCGTCGACGTCTACCGCGGCGAGCTCGTCCCGCACCGCAGCTACTTTCGCTACCTGCTCTTCGTCTCGTTCTTCCCGCACCTCGTGGCCGGGCCCATCGTCCGCCCGCGCGATCTGCTCCCGCAGCTCGAGCGTCGTCCATCGTTGACACGCGAGGACGGCGGCGAGGCGCTGTTCCTGATCGCGGTAGGCCTGGTGAAGAAGCTGGTCCTCTCGGACCAGCTCGCGCAGAACCTCGTCGATCGGGTCTTCGAGCGCCCGACGAGCTTCTCGTCGCTCGAGGTGCTCTGCGCCGTGTATGGCTACGCCGCGCAGATCTACTGCGATTTCTCGGGCTACACCGACATCGCCATCGGCTCGGCGCTGCTCCTCGGCGTGCGCTTCCCGAAGAACTTCGACTCGCCCTACAAGGCGGAAGACCTCTCGGATTTCTGGCGCCGCTGGCACATCTCGCTCTCGACCTGGCTGCGCGACTACCTCTACATCCCGCTCGGCGGAAACCGCGGCTCCGGGTGGATGGGGTGGAAGACGTACCGCAACCTGATGCTGACGATGCTGCTCGGCGGCCTCTGGCACGGCGCCTCGTGGACCTTCGTGTTCTGGGGGTTCCTCCACGGCCTGGGGCTCGTGGTCACGCGGCTCTGGCAGCGCCGCGCGGCGAGCGCGCCGCGCCTGGATCACCCTGTTTACAAGGCGATTTGCGTCGTGCTGACGTTCCACTACGTCTGCCTCGCGTGGATCTTCTTCCGCGCGAAGACCTTCGCGGACGCGGAGCAGATCCTCCGTCAGCTCGCGCTGCGGACGACGTTCCACCCCAACTTGCCGCCGCTCTTGGTGGCGCTGCTCGCGGTGGCGATCGCCTCGCACTACGTGCCCGAGCGCGCGTACGAATGGCTGCGGGCGCGCTTCACGGCGCTGCCCGCGCCGGCGCAGGGAGCGTTGCTCTTCCTGGTCGCGGTGGTGCTGCACGAAGCGGCCAGCACCACCGCGGTCCCGTTCGTGTACTTCCAGTTCTGAGCTACTTGTTGCCGCTCGGCGGCGTGGCCGACGCGGCCTCGATGGTGATCGCCAGCGCCACCGACTCCGACTTCTTGTCGCACTTGCCGTCCGCCGTGCAGACGCTCAGATCGACGGTGCCCTCGATCAGTCCGCTGCCCACGACCCGGGCGAGGAACGGGACGCTGAACGTCACCGAGGTGTCACCGATCATGGCGTCGCCGCGCGTGTAGACGTTCTTGACGTAGGCGACCTTGTCGTCGGGCGGGTTGTGAAGCGTCAGCGTCCACGGGTGGTTCTTGTCGATGCTGTACGGCAGCTTCGAGACGATCGTGAACGTCGCCGTTCCCGGCCGGTTCACCTGGTACGTCCTCGAGTACGGCGCCGCCGTGAGGGAGACCGAGTAGTTCGCGGTGTCGATCTGCGACACCTGCGTTTGCGCTGCAGCTTCGTGCGTCGAGGCGCCAACGAATGCGGCGCCGGCGACCCCCAGAATGAAAAGGAAGCGTGACGCCGCCGTCCGCTTCCGATTCCCCCGCGCGATTGTGGTGGGCATTTGATCGATCACAGGTTCGAACCTCTCTCCCGGGTGGGGATGTGTTTTCAGAAGTGCAGAATCCATAGACGCGGGAGGCCGTGGAAACTTTCGAGAATGCATCGTCGAACATTCTCGAAATGTGGGCAACTTGGTGCGCGCGTCGATTTTTCGACGCATTTCGGCTACTTCTACCCGCGGTACTGGACATGCGGACGCGATTGCCAGCCGATGGCGCCATGCCGTACTACCTGACTCGGTCATCCCGGAAGGCTGTCGAGCGTTCACCCCAGGGAATGAAGGGCAGTCGTGGGAGCCTGTAGTACATCGCGCGGGACGTGCGCCGCCTCTGCGGGGCGCCCCGATCTCCGAGCTTCGATCGTCGCGCCATGCTTGCCGGCGACCTGATCGCCGACCGCTTCGAGGTCGCGGGTCTCGCTCGATCGGGCGGGATGGGAGACGTGTATCGCGCGCAGGACCGGCTCACGAGCGAGCAGGTCGCGGTCAAGGTCCTTCAAGGCAACCGCGCCCTCGACGGGGCGAGGTTCACCCGCGAGGCCGAGACGCTCTCGAATTTGCGGCACCCCGGCATCGTTCGGTACGTGGCGCACGGGGCGACGCCGAGCGGCGAGCGGTACCTCGTGATGGAGTGGCTCGAGGGCGAAGAGCTGGCCGATCGCCTCGATCGCGGCCCGCTCTCGATCGAGCACGCGGTCGAGCTCGCGCGTTGCGTGGGCGAGTCGCTCGCGGCGGCGCACGCGCGCGGCGTGGTCCATCGCGACATCAAGCCGGGGAACCTCTACTTGCCCGGCGGCGCGGTCGAGCGCTGCAAGATCCTCGATTTCGGCATCGCCCGCACCGGCCGCGACGTGCTCACCGCGACCGCCACCGGGATGATGATGGGCACGCCCGGGTACATGGCGCCCGAGCAGGCCCGCGGCGATCCCGATCTCGACGCGCGCACCGACGTCTTCGCGCTGGGGTGCGTGCTCTTCGAATGCCTCACCGGCAAGCCCGCGTTCGTGGGCGAGCACGTGATGGCGCTGCTCGCCAAGATCCTCCTCGACGAGACGCCGCGCGTGCGCGACCTCGCGCACGGCGTGCCGCCCGCGCTCGACGATCTGGTCTCGCGGATGATGGCCAAGGAGCCCGACGCGAGGCCGCGCGACGGGGCCGCGGTGGTGGCCGAGATCGCCGCGCTCGGATCGATGGAGGGCGCGTTTCGTGCGGCCGCGAGCGCGCCGCCCGAGTCGATCACCAGGCGCGAGCAGCGCCTGCTCAGCGTGGTGATGATCGGCGGCGAGGAGCTGTTCTCGTCCGACTCCGCGACGGCGCCGACGATGACCTCGTCCGAGGCGTCCGGCGCGCTCAACCCGTTTCGAGCGGCCGTCGAGGCGCGCGGCGGCCGGCTCGAGGTGCTCCCCGGCGGGGCGATCGTCGCCACGATCTCGGGGACCGGGATCGCCACCGATCAGGCCGCGCAGGCCGCGCTCTGCGCGCTCGCGGTGCGCGCGGCGATCCCCGATCGATCGATGGTGCTGGCCACCGGGCGAGGCGAGGTCGCGGGGCGGCTCCCCGTGGGCGAGGCCATCGATCGCGCGGCGAGGATGATCTACGCGCGCCGGGCGCTGCGCCCCGATCGCGGGCGCGCCGCGCCGATCGCCATCGACGAGGTCACCGCCGGGCTGCTCGGCGCGCGCTTCGAGATCGGCGGCGACGCGGCCGGGCTCGAGCTCCGGGGCGAGCGCGCGGTGCACGAGGTGTCGCGCACGGTGCTCGGGAAGCCGACGGCCTGCGTGGGTCGCGACCGCGAGATCGCGGTGCTCGACGGGGTGTTCGGCGAGTGCATCGAGGAGAGCGTCGCGCGGGTGGTACTCGTCACGGGCGCGCCGGGCATCGGGAAATCACGCATCCGCGACGAGTTCGTTCGTTCGCCGAAGCGCCGCGACGAGGCCCAGATCTGGATCGCGCGCGGCGATCCGATCCGCGCGGGATCGGCGTTCGGATTGCTCGCGGAGGCGCTCCACGGCGCGGCCGGCGCGCAGGCCGGCGAGCCGCTCGGGACGCGGCAAAAGAAGCTCCGCGCCCGCGTCGCGCGGCACGTGCCCGCGGCCGATGTCGCCCGCGTCTCCGAGTTCCTCGGCGAGATCGCCGGCACCCCGTTCCCCGACGAGAACAGCGTCCAGCTCCGCGCGGCCCGGCGCGACGCCATGCTGATGGGTGATCAAATGCGCCGCGCCTGGGAGGACTTTCTCTCCGCCGAGTGCGCCGTGCAGCCCGTGGTGCTCGTGCTCGAAGATCTCCACTGGGGCGATCTCCCCACGGTCAAGCTCGTCGACGCCGCGCTCCGTCGCCTCGCCGAGCAGCCCTTCCTCGTGGTGGCCCTCGCGCGCACCGAGGTCCACCAGATCTTCCCCAAATTGTGGGCGGAGCGCGGCCTCCAGGAGATCCGGCTCGGCGCGTTGACGAAGCGCGCGTGCGAGCGGCTCGTGCGCCAGATCCTCGGCGCGGACGCCAGCGACGCGACCGTGGCGCGGCTGCTCGAGCGCGCCGAGGGCAACGCGTTCTACCTCGAAGAGCTGGTGCGCGCGGCCGCGTCGGGCAAGGGCGCCGAGCTGCCGGAGACGGTGCTGGCCATGGTGCAAGCGCGCCTCGAAGGGCTCGAGGCCGAGGCCCGCCGGCTGCTCCGCGCGGCGAGCGTGTTTGGACAAACGTTCTGGTCCGGCGGCGTGGCCGCGCTGCTCGGCGGCGCGCAGCCCGTGACCAACGCCTCCGAGTGGCTCGCCACGCTGCAAGAGCGCGAGGTGATCGTCCGCTCGGGCGAGAGCCGTTTTCCCGGCGAAGACGAGTACGTGTTCCGGCACGCGCTCTTCCGCGACGCGGCCTACGCCATGCTCACCCCGAGCGATCAGGCCCTCGGTCACCGCCTCGCGGGCCGCTGGCTCGAGCGCCTCGGCGAGCGCGACGCGATGATGCTCGCCGAGCACCTCGAGCGCGGCGGCCTGCCTGCGCCGGCCGCGATCTGGTACCGGCGCGCGTCCGAAGAGGCGCTCGAAGGCAACGATCTCGACGCCGTCCTCGCGCGCGCCGATCGCGGCCTCGCCTGCTTGATCTCCGCCGCGAGCGCGGATCCCGAGTCGCGCCAGACCCTCGAGATCCGCGTCGGCGAAGAGCCGGCGGTCTCCTCGCGCCGCGCTCCGCCGTCAGTCAGCGCGGTCTCCGTCGACGCGCACGAGGCCGGCTCGCTCCACCTCTTGCTCGCCGAGGCGCACCGGTGGCGAGGCAGCCTCTTCGAGGCCGAGCGCTCCGCCTCCGAGGCGATGGCGGCGCTGCCGATCGGGAGTGTGCGCTGGTATCGCGCGGTGAACGAGGCGGTCCTCTCGAGCGGGCGGCTCGGCAACGCCGATCGCGTCGCCGAGGCGATCGAGCTCGTCCGGGCCGAGAGCGACGAAGCCTCGAACGCCGAGGTCAAGGTCATGTCCCTCGCGCGCGCCATCGCCGAGCTCCTCAACGCCGGCCGCTACGAGCTCGCGGACGTGCTCCTCGCCGAGCTCGACGCCATCGCGGCGCGCTTTCAGATCACCGATCCCGCGACGCTCGCGCGCACTCAGGGGACGCGAGCCCGACGCGCGCTGGTGCTCGGCGATCTCGGCGCCTTCCTCGGTCTCACTCTCGAGGCGCTCGTCGGCTTCGAGAGCACAGGCCACCTCCGGGTCGCCTGCAACCTGCGCGTCAGCGTCGGCTACGCGCACCTCCAGCTCGGCGCCTACGTCGAGGCCGAGCGCACGTTGCGCGAGGCTCTGATCGAAGCCGATCGCCTCGGCCTGAGCGGCGTCAGCCCCAGCGCCAAGGAGAACCTCGGCATGGCGCTCGCGGGGCAAGAGCGATGGACCGAGGCGCTCGCCGTTGCCGTCGAGGCCGTCGAGGCCTTCCGCGGGCAGGGCCATCGCCGCATGGAAGCCGGCGCGCTGATCTACCTCGCCCTGATCCTCGCCATGGCGGGCGATCTCGAGGCCGCCGAGCGCGAGGCCCGCGCCGCGCTCGCCGTCGATCCGCCCCCACCCATCCGCGCGCACGCCCTCGCGACGCTGGCCGAGATCCTCCTCCGGCGCGGCGATCCGGCCGCCGCGCTCACCGCCGCGGACGAGGCCATCGGTCTCCTCGGCACCCTCGGCGCGCTCGAAGAAGGCGAGGCGCTGGTGCGGCTCGTCTACGCCGAGGCCCTCCACGCCTCGACCGATCGCCGCGCGGCGTCGGCGATCCTCGACGCCCGCGATCACCTCCTCGCGCGCGCCGTGAAGATCCGCGATCCGGTCCTGCGCCGCAGCTTCCTCGAGCGCGTCCCCGAGAACGCGCGCACCATGGAGTGGGCCCGCGAGTGGGCCGCCGAGGCCGCGCCCGCGACCCTCGCGCCGCTCCACCCCTAGCCGAGATCACCCGCTCCACGCGCTCGCTTGACTCCTCGCGACCGCGCGCGACTGATGCGCCGTCATGCGCGCTGCCCTCGCCCTCGCCCTCGCGATCACGCTGCTCACGCCGGCCTGCTTCACCACCAACGGCGCGAGCGGCAACGCCATCCCCGGCGTGCGCGTCCAGGCCGAGCACGACTTCGACTGCGCCCAGGATCAGATCCTGGTCAAGCAGCAGCTCGGCGGCCGCTTCGAGGCCATCGGCTGCGGCCACCGCGCCACGTACCTCACCGCGTGCGAAGGCCTCCAGTGCACGGTCGAAGAGCAAGGCAAATCGATCCCCTGGCGAGCCCGCCCCGACCCGGTCTCGAACCCCTGAAACCTCGCGAAAAAGCTTCGCTCGCGCCCGCTTCCATCGCGCTCCACGCTCTGAATTCCCTGGCGGAACAATTTGACTGAGGCGTCCGCGAAGGCCTTGCGCTAGCCTCGCGTCCCTCTCCCAACGGGTCCCCCACCGATGCCCTTCATCATCACCGAGAACTGCACCGGCTGTACGGCGTGCATCAAGCGCTGCCCTACGGACGCCATCACCGGCGAGCGCAAGCTCCTCCACGTCATCGACCCCGAGCTCTGCATCAACTGCGGCTCGTGCGGCGTCGTGTGCCCGGACGAGGCCATCTACGACAACGAGGGCAACCTCTGCGAGATGCTCAAGCCCGTCGCGCGGCCCAAGGCCTACGTCGATCTCCAGTCGTGCGTCGGCTGCGAGTGGTGCGTCTGGGCCTGCCCGTTCGACGCCCTGGTGATGGTGTCGCTCACCGGGAGCCACCATTTCCCGGTGTCCGAGGTCATCGCCAAGAAGTGCGTCGGCTGCACCCTGTGCGAGCTCGACTGCCCCTACGACGCCATCCACATCTTCAACGGCGACTCCGACGCGGCGATCACCCAGAACGAGCGCAACGCGCGGTTCGAAGAAGAGGTCGGCGCGCGCAAGCCTGAAGCGGCCGCGATCGAAGAAGACGAGAAGGCCGCGTGAGCGACGAGGAGCCGGAGGAGGCTGCTCCGGCCCCGGCGGCGCGTCCGAAGAAAAAGAAGCGACGCCGGGCCGAGATCGAGGCCGAGGCGGACGTCGAGCAAGCGATCGACGAAGGCGAGCCCGAACCGCCGAAGGGCCGCGCTCGCGAAGCCCAGATCCCCGCGTTTGCCCTTGGTTTCCCGGCCGATCCGCAGCTCGACGCCCTCGTCGCCGCCTTCGAGCAGGGCGACTACGCGCGGGTCCGCCGCGAGGCGCCCGCCCTGGTGCAATCGACCGAGAGCGCCGCCGTCCGCAAGGCCGCGCGCGAGCTGCGGAAGCGGCTCGATCCCGATCCCATCGCCGTCTACCTCCTCGCGGGGGCGGCGCTCCTGCTCACGTTCCTCGCCTTCTGGTACTGGACCCACCCGCATGACGCCCCCTGATCGCGCGCGACGCGCCCTGCTCGTGATCGCCAGCCTCGCTGCGCTCACCGCGTGCAGCGCGGCGACGAACGGCCCGACCGATCCTCCCGCGTGGCTCGCCCCGACCGACGGCGCGAAGAAAGATCTCACCTCGGGCACCGCGCTCGAACGCTATTTCCCGATCGTCGACGGGAAGATTTACCACTACGTCACCGAGAACGAGATGGGCGAGGCCGGCCTGCTCATCGCCCGCGCCAGCCGCACCGGCGAGCGCGCCGGACAGCTTCATTTCCCGACTGGATCGAAGCGATTCGAGTACGCGCCCGACGGGATCACGGTCACCGTCGACGGCGCCTCGGTCTACGTGTTGAAGCAGCCGCTCGCGGTCGGCACCACCTGGCGCGGCGAGCACGGCGGCGCCACGCGCATCCTCTCCATCGCGGCCGCGGTCGACGTCCCGCTCGGCCATTTCGACGGCTGCGTCCAGACCCTGGAAGAGCGCGGCGGCGATCGGCCGGTCCGCTACGCGACCACGTTTTGCCCCGGCGTCGGCGTGGTGCTGCTCGAGGCGTCGAGCGGCGTCAGCCTCGAGCGCGCCTCGCTCAAGAGCTACGATTCCCCGATCGAAGTCGGCCTCGACGGCACCGACAAGTTCCAGACGACGCCCCCCGGACCAGGCCCGCCGCCGCGCTGATCGCCGTGGTTTCGCGCGGCGACGTTACGAAACGCGCGCCACCCGCACCGCCCGCGCGCTTCTCTTTTCCATCGAGGGAAGTAGACTCGCCGCGCGCCTTGCCATAGGTGGATTGAGCGTGTCGACCGGCGATCACAGGACCTGATGAACTACTGGGAGTACATCCACGTCGAGGAGCTCCTCGCGCTCCAGGGCGGGTTCGACGCCGACGAGAGCAAGGTCGGCAACGACGAGGCGCTCTTCATCGTCGTTCATCAGGTCTACGAGCTCTGGTTCAAGCTCATCCTCCGCGAGCTCACCACCGCGCGCGACATCTTCCGCCAGAACCCGGTCCCCGACATCCAGCTCGCGGCGGCCACGCGCTCGTTCAAGCGGGTCATCACCATCTTCGAGCAGGCCACCCAGCATTTCCAGGTCATGGAAACGCTCACCACGCGGGACTACCTCGAGTTCCGCGACCGGCTCATCCCCGCCAGCGGCTTCCAGTCGGCGCAGATGCGGGAGATCGAGATCATCCTCGGCCTCGACGACGGCGTGCGCATCCCGCTCGGCCGCGAGGGCAGCTACAAAGAGGCTCTCCGCGGCGTCGACGGCAAGCCCTCGTCGGCCACCCACCGGGTCGAGGCGCGCATCGCCGGCGGACCGAGCCTCAAGGCCGTGGTCTCCGACTGGCTCTCGCGCGCGCCGATCGACGGCGCCGCCACGCAAGAGGCGGCCGACGCCTTCATCGAGCGGATCATCCTCGCGCACCGCGGCGAGATCACCAGGCGACTCGGGCTCGCCCAGCAACAGGCCCTCACGCCCGACGACATCGAGCGCCTCGCCGGCCGCTACGAGCGAGAGGTCTCCGCCGCCGCGGCCTTCCTCCGCGGCGAAGACGAGCCCGTCGTCGATCCCGGCAAGCCCGGCGCAGCGCCCCCGCCGCTCGACGCCGACGAGCGCGCCTATCGCCGCCGCGTCCGCGCCGCGATCGTCTTCCTCGAGAGCTACCGCGAGCTCCCGCGCCTCACCTGGCCGCGCGAGGTCGTCGACTCGCTCGTCGAGATGGAGCAGCGCATGCTCATCTGGCGCCAGCGACACGCTCGCATGGTCGAGCGGGTCATTGGCCGCCGCACCGGCACCGGCGGCTCTGCCGGGGTCGACTACCTCGATCAAACCGCGCTCCGCTACCGCGTCTTCAGCGACGTGTGGGCGGTGAGGAGCCTCCTCCTCCGCAAGGAGACCTTGCCTCCCCTGGAGCACGAAGAGGCCTACGGTTTCCGCATCGAAGATCAGGCGCCACGGCAACCCTTGCCGCGACGTGGGACACCCAACCCGCCCGAATAGCTTGAGCCGAGTGAACGTGGGAAAGGCGCTTCGAGACCATTATCTTCGCATCGACCCGCGATCGCTGGGGCTATTTCGCCTCGGCATGGGGCTGGTGCTGATCTACGACCTCCTGCGCCGGTTCCGGTACATCAAGGAGTTCTATTCCAACGACGGCGTCCTGCCGAACCACAACCACCTCTTCAACCTGCACGGAGCGCAGGTGTGGAGCCTGCTCCACGCGTTCTCGACCGAGGGAGAGAGCACCTTTGCGTTCGCGCTCATCCTCGTCGCGTACACCCTCTTCGCGGTCGGCTACCAGACGCGCTTCTTCCACGTCGTCTCGGTCGTCGCCCTGGTGAGCCTCACCGGCCGCAACGTCCTCCTCGAAAACGCCGGCAACTACGCGGCGATCGCGCTCCTGGCCTTCACGGCGTTCCTCCCGTGCGGCAGCCGCTTTTCCATCGACTCCATGCGCGCCGCGCTCGACGCCCGCGACGAGAAGACGGCCCGCGCCCTCAACGATCGTCCCACGCGCACCGACGAAGAGCTCGACGCCCAGCGGCTCCCCGGCTGGGCGCCCACGTCGATCGCCGCCTTCGCCGTCCTCGCCCAGATTGCCATCATCTACCTCGCCACGGCGCTCCAGCAAAAGGGGGCCTGGCGCGATGGAACGGCCCTGTATTACGGGCTCAACGTCGAGCGCTGGGTCAGCCGCGGCGGCGCCTCGGTGCGCAACCTCTCTCCGGCGCTCCTGGCCCTCTGGACGCATGCGCTCTACGTCGCCGAGTGGGGCATACCGGCTCTCGTCCTCGTGCCGGTGGGCTTTCGCTACACGCGCACCGGCGCTGCGGTGCTCTCCGCGTTCTATGCCCTCACGCTGGGCCTGCTCTTCTCGTTTGGCCTCTACGCCTGGACGCTCCTCGCCGCCTCGCTCCTGCTCCTCCCCAAAGAGCTCTGGACCGGCATAGAGAACGTGCCGCGCGCCTCGCGGCTCCGCACCATCATCTACGACGCCGACTGCGGGGTTTGCCTCTGGCTCTCGCGCGTGACCAAGCACGCCGACCTCCGCCACCACCTCACGTTCCAGGGCAACGACGACGTCGCCGAGCTCCTGATCACCGGGAAAAATGGCGTGGTAGAGCGCGTCCCGGCGCCCAAGGGGCTCACCCCCGAGGTCGTCCTCGGCACGGTGGTCGTCGCCGATCGCCACGGCAACACCTTCACGAAATCGCGCGCGGTCTCCGAGGTGATCGGCGCTCTCCCGCTCGGCTGGACCGTCGCGTGGATCTTCCGGATCCCCGGCCTCAGCAGCCTCTTCGACCTCGGCTACGACGCCATCGCCACCCGCCGTCAGGGCATCAGCGTCCTCATGGGCAAAGAGGCCTGCGGGATCGCCGAGCACCACGCGGCGGCCGAAGAGCCGGCCGAGCCCCCCGGCCCGGGCACCGACGAAGAGGTCGCCCCCGCGGTGCGCAACGCCCGCACCGGGATTGGCTTCCTGCGCGAGCTCGGCGTCGGCGTCGTCTTCGCGGCGATGCTGGCGCAAACGACCGCGCAAAACCAGCTCCCGTACAAGCTCGCTCAGCCCAAGTGGCTCGCCGCCGTGGCCACCTGGCCGCGGATGATGGCCAAATGGGACGTGCTCACCCCCGAGCCCCCGAAGGACGACGAGATCTTCGTCATCGACGGCCAGACCAAGGCCGGACGCGCGATTGACACCCTCACCGGCCACGATCCCATCCTCGATCCCGGCGCCATGCGCGGCTCGGGCCTGGGCCAGCTCTGGGGCGACTACCTCACGCGGATGCACGAGAAAGAGTGGCTCGATTTCCAGCGGGCCTTCCGCGACTACCTCGCCAAGGGTGGTCCGGGCTGGGACGAGAAGACGGGCGACGACCAGATCATCGGCCTGGACGCCTACTGGTTGAAGCAGCCGATCCCCGCGCCCGGATCGCCGCGCGCCCCCGACTCCGTCACCAGAGAGAAGCTGTTCACCCACTCGCGCGGCGGCAAGACGGCGATCACGCCCGAGAAGATGATGCCGCTCATCCGCCCCGATCTGAACCTGAAGCGGTGATGCGGTGAGCGAGACGGACGACGTTGCCCGGGGCGAGGGCGGCTCCGAGCCGTCCGCTCCCGACCTGAAAGACGCCGTAGGCGAGGCCCCTTTGCCCGAGGCGTCCTCTCCCGAGGTGCTCTTGGCCGAGGTGCCCTCGCTCGAGCCCGGCGGGTCGCCCACGCCGACGGTCGTCAAGAAGAAGCGCAGCCAGCGCCTGCGCGACACGCTGATCTGGATCCGCGATCACTACTGCGTGATGGAGCCGCGCACCGCCGGCATCTACCGCTGGGTCGTCGGCTTCCTCTGCGTCGCCGACATGCTCCGTCACTGGGGCGAGGCGCGCTGGTTCTATTCCAACGACGGGGTGCTCACCAACCACTATCACCTCTGGCGCCCCAGCAGCGGCTACAACTTCAGCGTCTTTCACGCCTTCTCGTCGCTGACCGAAGTCCACATCATCTTCGCGATCTTCGTCCTCTGCCACTTCTTCTTCATGATCGGGTGGCGCACCAAGCTCTTCTCGATCCTCTCGTTCGTCGCCGTCACCAGCCTCGACAACCGCCTGGTGATGGTCGAGAACGGCGGGTACGTCGTCGTCAACCTGGTCGTGGCCTACGCCATGTTCTTGCCCACCGGCAAGCGCTTCTCGGTCGACGCCTGGCTCCGCTCGTGGCGCGAGCGCAAAGAGAGCACCGTGGCCGAGCTCAACGAGCGCTATCGCCCCGACTGGGCCTACAAGCCGTACACCTCGCTCGCCGTCCTCCTCGTGGTGCTGAACCTCGCGGTCGTCTACTTCTTCAACGTCGTCAACAAGTCGGGCCACCTCTGGCGCACGGGGCAGACTGTCCACTACGTCCTCCACCTGAACCGGATGGTCACCGGCCTCGCCGTCTGGTTCCGCGAGCTCTTCCCCTACTGGACGACCCGCCCGGTGACGTGGGCTGTCCTCTGCACCGAGGCGGTGCTGGTGGGGTGGATCCTGTCCCCCTACGCCAAGCGGATCACCCGCACCCTGGCGATGATTGGCATTCTCCTCCTTCACACCTCGTTCGGCGTGATGATGCGACTCGGCCCCTTCGCCTGGTTCATGATCGGCTGGTCGATGTGCCTGATCGCCCCCGAGCAGTGGACGATCGCCGAGGGCTGGTATCGCCGCAAGGCCGCCCCGCGCGTGGTGGTCTACGACCGCAGCTCGCCGCTCGCCTTCGCCGCGTGCCGCGTCCTCGGCCGGCTCGACAACCTGCAGCTCCTCCGCTTCGAGGAGAGCCCCGAGATCGCGATCGAAAACGCCGCGCCCGAGCTGCTCCTGGCCCGCGACGAGGCCTCGGGCCAGGTCTTCACCGGCATCGACGCGTTTCGCCAGATCGTCCAGGCCCTCCCCGGTGGCCGCTTTGGCTACTGGGTTGTCCGGATTGGCACCCTCGGGCTGCTCGGGCCCATCCTCTCCTTCGCGAGCCGCCGCCGCGCGGCGCTGACCCGCTATTTCGGCCTCGCCATTCCGCCTCGCGGTCGCGAGCAGACCCCGAGCCCCTGGTCGCCTCTCCGCCGCCGCCTCTGGAACGGGGGCATGTACCTCCGCGAAACGCTGCTCGTCTGGGTCGCGATCTGCTCGGTCCTGCAAGCGATCGCCGAGAACAAGGCCGTCCCCGCCTGGGCGCGGCCGAAGATGCCCGGGGTCATGTCGGCGACGCTGGTGTACCCGCGCATGTTCCAGGGCTGGGGCATGTTCGCCCCCAACCCGATCACCGACGACGGCTCGGTCAGCATCGACGCCATCACCCTCGACGGCCGGCACGTCGATCCCTTCACCGGCGAGGTCCCCGATCTCGATATCTCCGACTCGCGCGGGCTTGGCCTCGGGCAGATCCGACAGGACTACTTCAACCGGATCCGGCTCGACCGAAACAAGGTATTTCGCCAGCCGCTTCAAGACTATCTCCGCAACTGGCACAAGGAGACCGGGCGCCCGCAGGACGAGCTCGTGGCCTTCGACGTCTACTGGGTCCGGGCCATGTGCCCGCCTCCCGGCCAGAAGCACGCGTACAACAACGAGAAAATCGCTCTGTTGACGTACCGCAAGTCCGGCTATAGGCCCGCTCCTGGCCTCCCGCCTCTACCGCCCGAGCCCAAGGTCGAGAGCGCGGACACCGTCGATCCCAAGGCCGCCACCGCGACCCCCGCGCCGCTCGACGGCGTCCCGATGCTCTTCGAGAAGCTCGTCCACCTCTTCAAGAAATAACCAGGCGCCACGGCGCCGCCAAGGAGCCCGTTGGCCCGCCCGCAGATCCTCTCGCTCCCCGAACGCCTCGAAGCTCACCCGAAGTACGCCGGCCGCGGCGTGTGCATCGGCTTCGTCGACTCCGGCTTCTACCCGCACCCCGACTTGATGCATCCGCGCCGGCGGATCCGCGTCTACGCCGACGCCGCGCGCGAGGTCCCGGTCGGCGGCGAGTTCTTCACCCCGCAGGCCTTTGGCTGGCACGGGACGATGACGGCCTGCTGCGCCGCGGGCAACGGCTACGTCTCCGGGGGCCGCTACCGCGGGCTCGCCAGCGAGTCCGACGTGGTGCTGATCAAGGCCAGCATCGACGACGGCCGCATCCGCGGAAAGCACGTGGCCAACGCCATCCGCTTCCCGCTGCGCTACCCGCACCTCGGGATCAAGATCCTCAACATCTCGCTCGGCGTCCGCCGCGACGACGTCGATTTCGCCGACGTCGAGGCCGCGGTGCGCGAGGTCGTCGCCGCCGGGATCGCCGTGGTCTGCGCCGCGGGCAACAACCCGGGTGCGCCCCCGCTCGCGCCGGGCTCGGTCGCCGAGGCCATCACCGCGGGCGGCTCCAACGACAAGAACACCACCGGCAGCGACGACGACGAGCCCTGGCCGTCGAGCCACGGCCGCGTCGGCGGCGTGATGAAGCCCGACCTCCTGGCCCCGGCGATCTGGCTCCCCGCTCCCATGCTCCCTGGCACCCTCACCGCGCGCGAGGCCGCGCCGCTCTTCCAGCTCCTCTCCGTCCTCGAAGAAGAGTCGGTCGAGCACGGCTTCTCCGAGACCCGCCAGACGGCCTCTGCCGAGGAGCGGGCCTCGGTCCAGGCGTTGATTGAAGCCATCGGCGCGCGGATCAACCGCTGCAAATACATCTCGCCCGACTACCAGCACGTCGACGGGACCTCGTTCGCCTCGCCGATCACGGCGTCGGTGGTGGCCCAGATGCTCGAGGCCAACCCGGCGCTGACGCCGGCCGAGCTCAAGCAAGGCCTGCTGTCAACGGCGGTTCCGCTCGTCAACGTCGACCGCGATCGGCAGGGCGCCGGCGTCCTCCGCCCGCGCCGCGCCGTCGAGTGGGCGATCGAGCAGCGCCGCGACGAAATCGCCTGATCCCGAGCCCGCCATGCCCTCGCCCGAGCCCGCCGCGCCGCCCCTCGGCCTCGTGCCCGGACGGCGTCGACGCGCGCTCCTCGTGGCCTCGGCGCTGGTGATCCCCGTCGCGTGGACGACGTACGACATCGTCAACCGAGGGGCCGTATACCCCTATCTTCTCACCAGGAATCGGATCAACTACGCCGAGGGGGCGCTCCTCGGCCTCGCGTTCTGGGCTCTTGGCCTCGAGGCGGCGCGCCACGCGAACCGCGGTGTCCGCGTCACGGCGCTGGCCGTGCTCGGCGTCACCGCGGCCTTCGGAATCGGCGGACAGAGCTACTTTCGCACGGTCACCAGCGAGTACGTCACGCGCAATGCCGTCCTGCTCGCGGCCGACATGCCGGGGATCATCACCGGCTTCGCGGGCAGCCACGCCCCCGTCATGGCGGCGTATTTCGGGCTCCCGGCGCTGGGCGTCGTCGCCTTCGCCCTCGCGCGCGCCCGGCGCTTCGGCCTCGATTCGCGCCGCCGGTGGACGTCAATCGCCGCGGTGGGCGCGCTCGCCGCCCTGCTCACCACGATGTTCTCCCGGCTCGAGCCCGACTGGTATCAATGCCTCCCCCCGGACATGCTCTGGGTCAATGGCAGCGGCGGCCCGATCTTGCGCGCGCTCGGCCGCTCCGTGGCGACGAGCAGCCTCCCGATTGGCCAGCACGAGGCGCCGCCGCCCGCCGAGCCTGCGCCGGACGACGCGCCCTCGATTGTCGTCCTCCTCGGCGAGAGCGTCCGTCGCGACGAGGTCTGTGTCGCCCGCGCCGACGGCTGCACGCGCAGCCCCGCCGTCGACGCCGCGGCGCCGGATCGCATCGGGTTTTCCCGGTCTTTCTCGGTCGCCTCGTGCACCGAGCTCGCCGCGTCGGTGCTCTGGAGCGGGCTCCCGATCAACGCCGAGCTCCCCGCCCTCGGCCGGGCGCCGCTGATCTGGGATTATGCCAAGGCGCGCGGGTATCGCACGGCTTACCTCACCTCGCAGAACCTCACCTACCAGCACCTCGACCGCTTCCTGCTGGGCAGTCGCATCGACGTCAAGCGCGAGGCCCGTGATCGCATGAAGAACCCCAGCCTCGACGAGGGCTCTCCCGACGAGCTGCTCGGCGCCGAGGCCGTCGAGATCATCGAGAAATCGGGCCCCGCGCTGGTGCTACTCCACCTCTCCAACACCCACCTCCCGTACCGCCAGGTACCGGGCTACACGCCCTTCGCGGGCGGGGACACCCGCGTCGCCTACCGCAACAGCCTGGCTCACGACGACGCCGTGATTGGCAATTTCGTCACCCTCCTTCGCCGCGGCGAGCGCGGCCGCCGCGCCGTGGTCGTCTCGCTCTCCGACCACGGCGAGGCCTTCGACGAGCACCACGCCGTCAGCCACGGCTTCGATCTGTACACCGAGGAGATCGCCATTCCTCTCTGGATCGACGCGCCCGCGGGCTCGCTCGCGCCGGCCGTCGTCGAGCGCCTCCACCGCGACGCCGGCGTCCGCCCGGTGAGCACCGCCGACGTCGGCGCCACGGTGATAGACCTCCTCGGCGCGCTCGATCCCCCGGCCTTCCACCCGTACACAGCGGCCCTCGCGGGCGCGAGCCTGCTCCGCGACGCGCCCCCCGCGCGCGACGTCCTGCTCTGGAACTGCCCTCCTTCGCGGGCCTGCGCCGCCGACGCCTTCGGCGTGGTCGCCTGGCCGATGAAGCTTCATTACGTGGGCCGCGAGCTCCACTACGCCTGCCACGATCTCGAGGCCGATCCAGCCGAGCTCTCGCCCCTGCCGAAGAGCCGCTGCGCTCCGCTGAGGACGGTCCTCGATCGGCTCTTTGCCACCCGAGTCGAGATCGAATCGAAGTGAATCCCTGATAGGCTCGGCTGATGTCAGCCCTCCCGCCTGGTCCCAGCAGTCGGCTCTGGTCGATGGTGAGCTACCTCCGCGACCCCCTGTTCTGCATGGTCACCCAACCGCAAGAGTGCTTGATCACGAGGCGAGCTTCAGCGCTACGCGTTTGCTCAGCGGCTTCGCCTCGCGGCGGGCCCGCAAGGCTTCGAGTGTTGCTGTCGATCCCTGGGCCGCATCTTTCACGATGAGCGCCAGAACGGCCAGCGCCGCCGAATCAATCGGATGCTTGCCCGTCTCCCATCGTGAGATGGTCTCGCGAGCGACGCCGAGCAAGCCCGCGAGGCCTTCGGCGCGGAGGCCTACGGCCTTGCGGGCGTACTTGAACGCCTCCCCGCTCGCTTCATCCGTGCTCGTGAGCGCCCCCGCGACCGCCAGCTCGAACGCTTCGACCGCCGGGCCTGGATAGAAGACCTCGCTACAGCCTGTGCACTGCTCGCCGCGAATGGTCGCAGTGAACGTGTGGCCCGCGACGCGCTCGGAGATCTCCACGTCCGCCGGCTTCACAGCTCCCTTGTTGCAGGTGAGGCACTTCATTGGGCCTGTCTCCTAATAAACCGTGATGACCAGCACGTCGTGCCGGAGCGCGAGGATGACCGTCAGCTCGTCTTCGTCGATGTCGGTGGAGTCGACGCACGGGCGAGAGCTTAAGAGAACGTGACGTCGCGTCAAGTGTGACGTCCCGTCACCTTCTCGATGGACGCCGATGGGGGCGCTTCCTGGCCGAGGTCAAGGCATGCACTCCTTCACGGGCGTGCGAACGTGCGCCGCGACGACTTCGATCCGCTTGCGAGCCGGCCGATCGAGGGATAGTGTCGGCGGCGCGAGCCCCATCATGAGAAAACTTCCCACCGCAAAGTCCAGTCACGAAAAAGCCCTGCTCGGCGGCCTGGCGGACGCTGTGCACGGCATCACCTCACCGTTCGTCTGCGCTGGATCGCTGGTGCTCGATCAGCCCGTCTCCCTGCGCTTCCCCGACGGCGGCACCTTCACGGTGGTGCCGGCGTCGCGCCCCTACGACCAGGACACAGCCAATGAGGCGCTGAAGCAGCGCTGTGTGCCGGCTGCATTCGGCAAGGGGCGCAAGACGCGCCACGACCGATCGGTGCGCGATGCGCTCCAGTTGAACGCGGCAGGAGAAGCGTTCTCGGTGCTCCACTTCGACCCCGCCTCCTCTGGCCTTCTCGAAAAGATCCGCCGGACGCTCGCGCCGACGGATTCGAACCCGATCACGGCAGAGCTCTATGCCGTGAATATTTACTCATCAGACGGCCATTTTCAGCCTCACAAGGACACTCCTCGGGGCGACGACATGCTCGGCTCACTGGTCGTCTGCCTGCCCTCGCACTTCGCGGCCGGGCAATTCGTCGTCAGCCATCGGGGCTCGTTCAAGGTCTTCCATTGGGGTCGGGAGATCGAGCAGCAACCCGAGCCCAACCGGGTCCACTGGGCGGCCTTCTTCGGCGATGTGGATCACGCTGTGGAGCGCGTCCACTACGGGAGCCGGGTGACGCTGACGTACCTGCTCCGCCGTGGCATCGGCGCTGTGCGGGAGGAGCCAAAGGCGACCGATGAGCCCATCGAGAGCGAGCGCCTGGCGCAGCTCCTCCGTGCGGCCCTGTCCGATCCGAAGCTCCTCCCCAAGGGCGGTGTGCTGGGGTTCCCGTGCTTTCACATGTACAGCCAGGATCTGCGCTTTCAGAAGAAGATCACCCCCATCAATCAGACGTCCATGCTCACCTTGAAGGGGCGTGATCAGGCGGTCGCGCAGGTGGCCTCGAGTCTCGGTCTCAGCGTGACGCTGCGACCGTACCTGGTGGAGACGTGCGCGGACCAGACGTGGGAGCTCAAGCATTTTCCGACCCCGGCTCATCGGGCCAAGCTCGGCGATCGGATGGACTACTCGGACCTCGAGGACACCTTGCCTGTCGCGTCGGAGGCGATGTACCCGAGCGACCTCGCTGTCGCCTGGGTCGTCCCGCCGCCGCAGTTCAACCGCTCGCCGCACCTTTATGGGCGAGACGACAAGGGACAAGAGCGCCCGGTGAACCCGGATTCACCGGCGCTCGAGTACCTTCACGAGTGCGAGTACAGCTCGACCGGGTACTTCGGCAACGAGGCCGGCGACACCGAGTTTTATGTGTACGCAGCGCTCCTCGTGGAGATCCCGCCGCTGGGGGAGGGAGCGCGCGGGGAGCCGACGAAGCAAGCCGCGAAGAAGACGCCAAAGGCGCGCTCGGTGTCCCGTTGACCGGATCTACCCGGAAATCGAGCACCCTTTGAACGACTTGAGCCGCTTCACTTCAGGACGGCGTCGCGCATCACCTCGGCGTGCGCGACGCGATCGAGCCGGAAATGCCGGCGCTCGCTGGTCGCCAGATCGACGCAGTCGAGCCGCGTCTCGTGGCGATCGAGCACCACGCCCTGAAGCCGCACCTCGCGCGTGGTCTGGATGAAGTTCCCGTCCACGTAGGTGATCCGCAGCGGCTGCTGCTCGAACCACGCGCGCTCCACCGCGGCGCGCACCGACTTCTTGCTTGGCAACGAGGGCACGCCGAGGAACGTCAGCTCCGACAGACGCGCCAGCAGCTCGCGCTGCGCCGACGCCGAGAGCGCGGCGCGCACCTTGTCGAGCGCGCCCTCCAGCGTCTCGGTGAAGGGCAAGAGCCGCATGTCGATCGCGAAGCGGCCGAGCGCTACCAGCAGCGCCGCCTCGCGCGGCGTGAAGTTCACGGGCGGCAGGCTGTAGCTGCGATCGAGCGCGTACCCGCCGCCCCGCCCGCGCTCCGCGGAGAGCGGGAGCGAGGCGGCGCGCAGGGTGTCGAGATCGCGGTAAATCGTGCGAACCGTGACCTCGAAGCGCTCGGCCAGGACCTCGGCGGTGACGCCGGTGCGACGGCCGCGGAGGTACTCGGCGAGGGCAAAGAGGCGTTCGGTCCGTTGCATCGGACAGATGACATAGAGCTGACACTCCTGCGCTTCAATGCTCGTCGCGCCCCGCGCTCGCTTCCCCGTTACAGATGGCGCGTCTCGGCGGGCGGGTTCCACCAGGCGTTGGCCTTGCCGTCGGAGAGCTTGAGCGGCGCCGCGAGGAGATCGGCGACGTCGAGATCGTCGAGGCACGCCACGTTGATGGTGACGAAGTCCCCGCCCATCTGCGCGATGTGCCCCCATTCGTAGGGCCGGGCCCCGCAGTGCTTGCAGAACGCATGGTGCACGCTCTTCGTGTTGAACTGGTACTCGGTCAGCTCCTCGCGGCCGGTGAGCGCGCGGAAGGCGTCCGGCTTGATCTGGACGCCCCACGCGCGCGTCTTCCAGCAGATCGAGCAGCTGCATTTGCCCGTCCCCTTCGCGAGATCGAGGTCGGCCTCGAAGGTGACTTTTCCGCAGTGGCAGCTTCCCCGGTAGGTCTTCGTTGACATGAGAAGAAGCTACCGGAGCCGGCTGACAGCCTTGTGTCAGGTTTGTCGCGCGGGGGCCGAGCGCCCGCCGTCGCGCTTCCCCCGGCGGCGAGAACCGCGCTAAAACGTTTCCACCGCGGAAGCTTGCGGACCGGGCTCGGGTGCTGCTCCACTCCGGCCTCGAAGGAACGCCATGATCACGCGCCTGACCGTCGAGAACTTCAAGTGCCTCCAGAAGACGAGCCTCGATCTGGGGCCGTTCACGGTGCTGATCGGGGCCAACGACAGCGGGAAGAGCAGCCTCCTCGACGCGATCCATGTGCTCGGGCGGACGGTGAACGAGACGCTTGCGGAGAGCCTCTCTGCGGAGGAAGGCGAGCCGGCGGGCTCCTTCGACGAGCTGGTCTGGCGCCGTGACGAGACGCGGAAGATCGGGATTGCCATCGAAGCGACGAGCGGGACAAAGAAATTTTCCTATTCGCTCGCTCTCGCGGCTGGGCCGGAGCTCCACGCCGAGAAGATCGAGAGCAAGGATGGCTCCGTCCTCTATTTCGGATCGCACAGCAGGGGACCGGACACGACGTCGTTCAATGCCGTGCTCCGCCAGAAAACCGATGGAGCACCGATGCTCCGCGAGATCGTTCACGGCTTCGCCTCGACGGCGAAGTATCGGTTCGAGCCGCACGCGATCCGCAGGGTAGCTCCGCTCGCATCCAACCCTCGTCTCACGCGTACCGGTGACAACCTTCCAGAGGCGCTCGACGCGATCTTCACCGGCCCTGATCGCACAGCGGCCCAGAAGCTCGAGAGCGCGCTGCATGCGGCGATACCCACGCTGTCAGGCCTCGCTTTGCGAACCGTGCGTGCTGCCGGCGTGAACACAATAAGCAAAGTGCTTGATTTCGTGCTCGCCGGTACCAGTCCGCCGGTGACCATTCCTGCGACGCAGGCGTCCGAAGGAGCTCTGATGCTGACGGCCTTCCTCACGCTGGCGTATGGCGACACGCCGGAGGTCCTGCTCATCGAAGAGCCGGAGAATGGTCTCCACCCGACTCGCCTGCAAACCGTGATAGACCTGCTCCGGCAGATCTCCACCGGCGCCGTGGGGAATCGCCCGCGACAGGTGATCATGACCACGCACAGCCCGCTGTTGCTCAACTACCTCAAGCCTGAAGAGGTCCGCATTGTTCGCCGCGATCCCGAGCGCGGGACCGAGGTCACTCCGATGATCGACGTACCGAACATCGACAGGATGCTCGGCGAGTTCGGGATGGGCGAGCTCTGGTATCTGCTCACCGAAGAAGGACTGCTCAAGGGGGAAGAGCCGTGAAGGTGCTCTTCGTCGGCGAGGGCAACCACGATATCGGTGGTGCCGGCAAGAGCTGGGGGCAGCCGCGCCCTGCGCGCGGCGTCGTGCCCATGCTCGCGCACCGTGTATGTCCCTCGATCCAGATTGAAGGGGTTGATCCCGCGGCGAGCAAGGAGGGCGACTCAATCGCGCTGGCTTGGCATGATATTTCGCGATTTTCGCCGAAGGGTCGCAGGGGATTCGAAGGCAAGGTCGCCGCTGCGATGCTCGTGAGCAGCCGTAAATTCGGCTGTGCTGGGACGGTATGCGTCAGCGACCAAGACGGCGATAGTGATCGCCTGGGAGCGCTGCTGCGCGGTAAGCAGGGTGGCGTCGCCCAGGTGAGGACGAGCCATGCAATCGCGGTGGGCGTCGCGGTCGAGTCGATCGAGGCCTGGACGCTCGGCGCGCCGGAGGCCGTCGCCGAAGAGCTGGACGTGCACGTCAGTCGGGTACGGGCGGTGCTTCCAGGGAAGCATGTCGAGTCGCTGCGCGAGTCGAGCGGCAAAGAAGAACATCGGCCGAAGCCGCTGATTGGTCGCCTCGCAGCACTTGCACATCGGGAGGACAGCACCGAGATGCGGTGCGCGGTGGCGGCTCGAACCGACGTGACGTTGCTGCGAAGTGCTTGTCCTGAAGGGTTCGACCGCTTCGCCGAAGAGCTTCGACGCGCCTTTCCGTAGCGAACGCTGAGGGCCGGCAAGCTGGTCACCTCCGAGCTTCTCGCGTGCGAGCGCCGGTCGAGCGGGCTCACTCGAGCTGAACGCCGACCTTCTCCCGGAGCTTTTGCGCCTCTTCGCAGCGCTCCCCGCCCGCGGCGCAGGCCTTGTCGAGCAGGTCGGCGGCGCGCGCCTCGTCCTTGTCGTCCCGGGTCTTGTCGAGCTCTTTCGCGGTCTTCACCTCGCCCTCGGCGGGGGGAGGCGGGACGTGCAGGCTCGTCAGGCGCTGACAGGCCAGCGCATCGCCGGTCTCGCAGGCGCGATCGAGCAGGCGTGCGCCCTCGGTCTTGTCGGTCTCGGCCAGGTGCGAGAGCAGGATCATCCCCAGGCTGCTGCACGCGGCGCCGCTGTCGCCGCCCTTGTCGCAGGCGGGGCGCAGCAGCGCGATCGCCGCGGGCTCCGATCGTGGCCCGCCCTCGCCCGAGGCGAGCATGCGGCCGAGATCGGTGCAGGCGCGGCCGTCGCCGTCGTCGCAGGCCTTGCGGTAGAACACGCGCGCTTTCACGGCGTCGCGCGCGACGCTGAGGCCGTGCTCGTGCCAGTAGCCGAGGCGGCGGCACCAGAGCGGCTTGCCCTCGTCGCACGCGGTGCGGATGCGGCCGAGCACCACCTTCGCGGTCGCCCTGGGAACGCGGCCGG
>JBDTXR010000044.1:0-33163 GCA_040006075.1 Byssovorax sp.
CGCCGTGGGACAAGGGGGAGCGGCTGGCTCGGCTGGTGAGGAAAGAGCGGACGCTTCTTGTTCTCGATGGCGTGGAGCCGTTGCAGTGGGGGCCGGGCGTGCAGCTCGGGCAGCTCAAGGATCCGGCGCTGGAGGCGCTGGTGAAAGAGCTGGGGGCGCAAAACAAAGGGCTTTGCCTGATCACGAGCCGGATCGCGGTGGCGGATCTGGATGGGATGGAGGGGGAGAGGGTTCGCGCGGAAGAGCTGGGGAGCTTATCTCCGGAGGCGGGCGCCGAGCTACTCAAGACGCGTGGCGCCAAGGGAACGGATGAGGAGCTGCGGGGGGCGTCGAGCGAGTACAAGGGACATGGGTTGGCGCTGACGCTGCTGAGTGGGTATATCCGGAAGCGGCACAAGGGAGATATTCGGCAGCGCGCTCATATCCCTCTGCTCGAAGGCGAGCCGGCGCAGCGGATGATGGGGATTTACGAGCGCTGGTTCGCGGGCAAGCCCGAGATTGCTGTCCTACGTTTGCTCGGGCTCTTCGACCGACCGGCGCCGGAGGATGAGATCGCGGCGCTGCGCGCCATGCCTTACGTCCCTGGGCTCACGATGTTCTTGAAGGGGCTTAAAGGCGGCGCCTGGAACGAGGCGGTGACCACGCTGCAAGACGTCGGGCTGCTGGCGGCCGCGTCGGACCACGACGACAGGCTCGATGCCCACCCGCTGGTGCGCGAGCATTTCGGGGCGCAGCTCCGGCAGAAGCGGCCGGACGCGTGGCGCGAGGGGCATCGGCGGTTGTATGTCTACCTGAGCGAGAAGGCGAAGCCACTGCCGAATACCATTGAGGAGATGGCTCCGCTCTATGCGGCGGTGGTCCATGGGTGCCTGGCGGGGAAGCACCAAGAAGCACTTGAGGAGGTCCACTTGACGCGAATCCGCCGTGCCAACGAAGCGTTCAGCATTCACAAGCTTGGAGCTTTCGGCAGCGAGGTCGCCGTCCTGTCAGCCTTCTTCGATCCCCCTTGGGAGCGGCTAGCACTGGCGCTCAGCGAGCCGGCTCAAGCATTTGTTCTTAATGAAGCAGGCTTTGCACTCAGGGCGCTCGGCCGGCTGCAGGATGCCGCGGGGCTGGTGCGACTGAGCCTGGAGCAGCACGTCGCTCAACAAACATGGGAGGGAGCGGCCGTCAACGCCTCCAACCTCAGCGATCTTCTCCAGTCTCTTGGCCAGCTGAGCGAGGCATTGCAGCAGGCTCGAAAGAGCGTCGAGTTTGCCGATATGAGCGGCGATGCTTTCCACCGCATCAGCAAGAGGGCAAGGCTGGCGGCGGCCCTACACGCTATAGGCATCCAGGAGGAAGCCGCCACGCTGTTCGAGGAAGCCGAACGGATGCAAAAGGAGCGTCAGCCGAACTTTCCGATGCTCTATTCGCTCCAGGGCTTCCACTATTGCGACCTGCTACTCGATCAGGGCCGCGATGCCGAAGTGCAGAGACGCGCCGCGCAAACGCTGAAGATTGACGAAGGCGCCCATTCCCTCCTCTCCATCGCTGTCGACCACATCTCGCTCGGCCGCGCCCACACGCTCGCCGTCCAGCGCGGCTTGGCCGACCACCTCACCGAGGCCACCACCCGCCTCGAGCAAGCCGTGGACGGCCTCCGCCGCGCCGGACAGCAGGACCGCCTCCCCCTCGGCCTCCTCGCCCGCGCGGCCCTCCGCGTTTGCACTCGCGACTTCCCCGCCGCCCGCCACGACCTCGACGAAACTCTCACTCTCGCCACCCGCTGCGGCTTCCGCCTCCACGAGGCCGACGCCCACCTCGGCCACGCCCGCCTCGCCCTCGCCGAAGGCCACCCCACGCCCGCCCGCGAGCACCTCGCCAAAGCCCGCCGCATCATCACCGAGACCGGCTACCATCGTCGCGATGGAGAGCTCTCCGAGCTCGAAGCCACGGCCTCGACAATGGTCGAAACAGCGCCGCCGCAAGCACCACCCTCCGTCCCTCCGCCCGCACCCGCACCGAGAATTGCCAGGTCCATGCCCACCTTGCCCCTCTTCCCTCAGCCGATCCTCGACGCCTACCGCGACCGCAAGCTCGCCGTCCTCTTCGGCTCCGGCCTCTCGATCGGCGTCCCCGGCAACTTCCCCCGCTGGAGCGAGTTGCCCGAGCGCCTCCTCGATGAGGCTGCGAAGCAAAGCGTATGGACGCCGAAGCAGATCCAGCACAAGCGCGACTTCTTCAAGGACGGCTACGTCTCGCTGTCAGACATGCTCGCCGAGCTGGACACGCTCAAGACCGCGCTCGGCAAGGCCCGGAAATATCGCGCCGCGCTCACCTCGATCTTCATGCCTCAAGGCGCGATGTTCGGGGACAGCCACCGTGCCCTCGCCGAGCTCGACGTCAACGTCGTCCTGACGACCAACTACGATCACCTCTTCGAGGCCGCCGATCCGCCGCCTCGGCGCCTCCCCTACACCTGGCTCAAGGCCGACAAAGCGCTCGATGACCTCCAGGGGGGCCGCAGCGTCCTGCTCAAGATCCACGGCACGGCCGAGGACGACGACTCGGTCGTCATGACGCGCACCGAGTACGACAAGGCCGCAGCGCACGTGCCCTATCAGCGCGCCATGAGCTACTTGCTCCAGTCGTATACCTTCCTTCTCGTCGGCTATGGCATCAACGATCCGCTTGATCTGGATCTCGTGTTCGATCTGAACGCCGGGGCCTTCGGCGCCGCCGCGCGCACGCACTACGCGCTGATGCACAAGAGCGTGACCGCGACCGATCGCGATCGCTGGCAGCGCGACATGAACATCCAGGTCGTGCCCTATGACGACCACGGCGATCTGCCTGCGATCTTGCGAGCACTCGCCGGGACCCGGCGAAACCCTCCCTGAGCCCGTCGCCATCAACGAGCCCGGCGACAGGCTCTCCGTCCTCGAATGCGGCTCCTCCCGAAGTCTCCACCGCCCGCTTGCCCGCCACGAGCAAGGCTCTGTTCGGCCGCAAGGCAGAGCTGGAATGGCTGGACACGTGCTGGCAAGAGGGCGTCCGCGTGGCGTCGGTCGTGGCCTTCGGCGGCGTGGGGAAGAGCGCGCTGGTGAATGCTTGGCTCGCGCGGATGGATGCCGATGGGTGGCGCGGCGCGCAGAGAGTATATGCGTGGTCGTTCTACAGCCAGGGGACCGATCGGCTGTCGTCTTCGGATGAGTTCATCGCTACAACCCTGCGCTGGTTTGGCGACGCGGATCCGACGCAAGGCTCACCGTGGGATAAGGGAGAGCGGCTCGCTGCGCTGGTGAGAAAAGAGCGCGTTCTTCTCATCCTGGATGGCGTGGAACCCTTGCAGTGGGGGCCGGGCGTGCAGGAGGGCACGCTCAAGGATCCAGCGCTGGAAGCGCTCGTGAAAGAGCTGGGAGCGCAGAATAAGGGGCTATGCCTGATCTCGACGCGGATCGCTCTCACGGATCTGGAATCGGTAGGTGGGGATAAGGTCTATGCGATGGATCTTGGCCGCCTATCTCCGGAGGCCGGCGCGGAGATGCTCAAGGCGCGCGGGGTCAAGGGAACGGACAAGGAGCTGCGAGAAGCAGCAACAGAATATGAGGGGCACGGGCTCGCACTTACTCTGCTCGGATCCTACCTGGAGGAGGTTGCGAACGGAGATATCCGGCGGCGGAAGGAGATTGGCCCCCTGGCGGAGGACGAGCGGCAAGGCGGGCATGCCCGGCGCGTGATGGTGGCTTATGAGGTATGGCTCGGGAAGCCCGAGATCGCGATCCTCCAGATGATTGGCCTCTTCGATCGGCCGGTAGATGATGGCGAGATCGCGGCCTTGCGCGCACAACCCGCGGTCCCGGGCCTGACCGACGCGCTGGTGAGCGTCGGCGGACCCGACTGGAGCAAGGCAATCGCCAAGCTGCGACGTGCGGGCCTGTTGTCGGAGGATCAGGATAAGCGGCTCGACGCCCACCCGCTGGTGCGCGAGCACTTCGGCCAGCAGCTCAAGCGAGACCAGCCGGAGGCGTGGCGCGAGGGCCATCGGCGGTTGTATGTCTACCTGAGCGAGAAGGCGAAGCCGCGGCCCGAGAACATCGAGGAGATGGCCCCACTTTATGCGGCGGCGGTCCACGGGTGCCTGGCGGGGAAGAACCATGTGGCGTTCGATGAGGTCTACTGGAAGCGCATTAGTCGTAAAAACGAGCACTTCAACGCGAATATGCTCGGAGCCTTCGGCAGTGAGGTCGCCGTCCTCTCGGCCTTCTTCGATCCCCCTTGGGAGCGGCTCGCACCGGGCCTCAGCGCACCGAGGGAGTCATTCGTCCTGAGCGAAGCAGGCTTTGCACTCCGGGCGCTGGGCCGACTGCCGGAAGCCGCCGGGCTGCTGCGGCTGGGCCTGGAGCGACTCATCGCGCTGGAGAACTGGACGAATGCCGCCATCAGCGCCTCCAATCTCAGCGAGCTTCTCCAGACCCTCGGCGAGCTGAGCGAGGCCTTGGCGCGGGCCCGGAAGAGCATCAACCTTGCCGACACGAGCGGCGATGCCGCCCAGCGCATGGTGAACAGGACAACGCTAGCCGCGGCCCTGCACGCGAGGGGGCTCCAGGAGGAAGCCACCGCGCAGTTCGAGGAAGCCGAGCGGATGCATAAGGAGCGGGAACCGGCCGTTCCGCTGCTCTACTCGATCCAAGGCTTCCGGTACTGCGACCTCCTGCTCCATCAAGACCGGGACGCGGAGGTGAGGGAACGCGCCGCACAAACGCTGAAGATTGCCGTATACAACAACTGGCTCCTCGAGATCGCGCTCGACCACATCTCGCTCGGCCGCGCCCACCTCTTCGCCCTCCAGCACGGCACCGCCGGCGACCTCGCCCAGGCCACCTCCCACCTCCAGCAAGCCGTCGATGGCCTCCGCCGCGCCGGCACCCAGCATCACCTCCCCCGCGGCCTCCTCGCCCGCGCCGCCCTCCACACCCACACTGGCAACTTCCCCGCCGCCCGCCACGACCTCGACGAAACTCTCACTCTCGCCACCCGCTGCGGCTTCCGCCTCCACGAGGCCGACGCCCACCTCGGCCATACCCGCCTCGCCCTCGCCGAAGGCCACCCCGCCGCCGCCCGCGAGCACCTCGCCAAAGCTCGCCGCATCATCACCGAGACTGGCTACCATCGTCGCGATGGCGAGCTCTCCGAGCTCGAGACCAAGGCCGCAACGAAGATCGACGCGAACGACTCCACACCTCCCGGATCAACCGTCCCGACGCCCTCGGGCCCGCCTTCCCCGGCCACGGCACCTCGAGCGGAAGCCATGACGCGGGATCAGCTCCTGGACGCCCTTGGCCACCTCCTCCCGGCGCAGCACGAGACGCTCCTGTTCAAGCTCGGAGTCCCGATGGCCCTCCTCTCCGGCGCGACGGCTCCGCAGGCCACGCGCAGCATTGAAGTCCTCCGGTGGGCCGACCAGGCGAATCGCCTCGCCGACATGGAACGGCTGCTCGCCGAGGTCACCGGCGCGGGAAAGAGGGCGCCTTGACGCGGCAGGAGATCCTCGACGCGCTGCTTGCGATGCTGCCAGGGCAATTCGACTTCCTGGCGGCAAAGCTCGACGTGCCCGTCGCCTTCCTGCCCGGCGCGGCGGCGCCGCAGGCCACGCGCGCCGTGGACGTCGTGCGCTACCTCGAAGCGAACGGCCGGCTCGACGAGCTGGGAGCGCTGGTGCGAGCGTCGAGAGCCGTCGCGCCGACAGCACCGCAGGTGTCCATCGCGCGGCTGCCGGCGACAGGCAAGGATCTGTTCGGGCGGGAGGCGGAGCTCCGCTGGCTGGACGCGTGCTGGCAAGACGGCGTCCGCGTCGCGTCGATCGTGGCGTTTGGCGGCGTGGGGAAGAGCGCGCTGGTGAATGCGTGGCTCGCGCGGATGGGCCGTGAGGAGTGGCGAGGCGCGCAGCGGGTGTATGCGTGGTCGTTCTACAGCCAGGGGACCGATCGGCTGTCGTCTTCGGATGAGTTCATCGCTACAACCCTGCGCTGGTTTGGCGACGCGGATCCGACGCAAGGCTCACCGTGGGATAAGGGAGAGCGGCTCGCTGCGCTGGTGAGAAAAGAGCGCGTTCTTCTCATCCTGGATGGCGTGGAACCCTTGCAGTGGGGGCCGGGCGTGCAGGAGGGCACGCTCAAGGATCCAGCGCTGGAAGCGCTCGTGAAAGAGCTGGGAGCGCAGAATAAGGGGCTATGCCTGATCTCGACGCGGATCGCTCTCACGGATCTGGAATCGGTAGGTGGGGATAAGGTCTATGCGATGGATCTTGGCCGCCTATCTCCGGAGGCCGGCGCGGAGATGCTCAAGGCGCGCGGGGTCAAGGGAACGGACAAGGAGCTGCGAGAAGCAGCAACAGAATATGAGGGGCACGGGCTCGCACTTACTCTGCTCGGATCCTACCTGGAGGAGGTTGCGAACGGAGATATCCGGCGGCGGAAGGAGATTGGCCCCCTGGCGGAGGACGAGCGGCAAGGCGGGCATGCCCGGCGCGTGATGGTGGCTTATGAGGTATGGCTCGGGAAGCCCGAGATCGCGATCCTCCAGATGATTGGCCTCTTCGATCGGCCGGTAGATGATGGCGAGATCGCGGCCTTGCGCGCACAACCCGCGGTCCCGGGCCTGACCGACGCGCTGGTGAGCGTCGGCGGACCCGACTGGAGCAAGGCAATCGCCAAGCTGCGACGTGCGGGCCTGTTGTCGGAGGATCAGGATAAGCGGCTCGACGCCCACCCGCTGGTGCGCGAGCACTTCGGCCAGCAGCTCAAGCGAGACCAGCCGGAGGCGTGGCGCGAGGGCCACCGACGGCTGTATGTCTACCTGAGCGAGAAGGCGAAGCCGCTGCCCGAGACGATCGAGGAGATGGCCCCGCTCTATGCGGCGGTGGTCCACGGGTGCCTGGCGGGGAAGAACCAGGAGGCGTTCGTTGAGGTCCACCGAAAGCGGATCCGCCGCGGAAACGAACACTTCAACTCGAAGAAACTCGGAGCCTCCGGCAGCGAAGTCGCCGTCCTCTCGGCCTTCTTCGATCCCCCCTGGGAGCGACTCGCACCAGGGCTCAGCGAGCCGTACGAGGCATTTGTCCTGAACCAAGCGGGCTTTGCACTCCGGGCGCTGGGCCGGCTGCCGGAGGCCGCAGGGCTTATGCGGCTGGGCCTGGAGCGACGCATCGCCCAGGAGAGCTGGAAGAACGCCGCCATCAGCGCCTCCAACCTCAGCGAACTTCTCCAGGCTCTCGGCGACCTGAGCGAGGCCCAGGCTCAGGCCCGGAAGAGCGTCAAGCTTGCCGACACTAGCGGCAACGCCTTCCTACGCATGGCCAGGAGGACGACGCTGGCCACGGCCCTGCACGCGAGGGGCCTCCCGGAGGAAGCCGCCGCGCAGTTCGAGGAAGCCGAGGGGATGCAGAAGGAATGGCAACCGGCCTATCCGCTGCTCCGCTCGATCGCAGGCTTCCGGTACTGCGACCTCCTGCTCGATCAGGACCGGGACGCCGAGGTGCGCGATCGCGCCGCGCAAACACTGGCATGCTTCGAAGCGGAGTATCCACTCCTCGACATCGCCCTCGACCACCTCTCGCTCGGCCGCGCCCACCTCTTCGCCCTCCAGCACGGCACCGCCGACGACCTCGCCCAGGCCACCTCCCACCTCCAGCAAGCCGTCGATGGCCTCCGTCGCGCCGGCCAACAGCACTACCTTCCCCTCGGCCTCCTCGCCCGCACCGCCCTCCACACCCACACTGGCCACTTCCCCGCCGCCCGCCACGACCTCGACGAAACTCTCACTCTCGCCACCCGCTGCGGCTTCCGCCTCCACGAGGCCGACGCCCACCTCGGCCATGCCCGCCTCGCCCTCGCCGAAGGCAACCCCACTCCCGCTCTTCTCTCTCTCACCCACGCTCGCAGCCTCATCGACGCCACGGGCTACCATCGCCGCGACGGCGAGCTCGCCACCCTCGAAGCCGAGGCCACCGCAAGGGCCGCTGCGACCGCCCCCGCCCGCCGGCGCTGACCTCGCTCGCGTCGACCGCCGACGCGCGTCATCGGGCACACACGCCTTGCGTAACACCACGTAGTCGGCGACGGTTGCACATGCCTCCACGGCGCGCGCTTGCCCGGCAAATAGTCGCTCGCCTCGGCGCTGCGGGCCAGATGCCCCACCTGCGCCCGCCTCTCGACGTCACGGCCGAGGACGAGGCCGCCTTCGCGCAGTACGCCGTCGAGCTCACCGCCGACTACGCGGTGGTCGGCGCTTCGTTCATGATCGCCGTCATCCTCGCGTGGTGGCCGATTGACGGGCTGATCCGCGCCGACGCGCGCTACCTCGAAGGCTTCGCCTCGATGCGCGCGCGGGGGCTCGTCCTCGAGCTCGTCACCCTCGGGGTGTTCCTCGTGTCGAGCCGCGCGCGCCGCGCGTCGCTCGTCGTCGTGCCGCTGTTCTACGCCGCGCTCCTCGCGCTCATCGGCCACTCGCTCGGTCGGATCGGCGACGCCGATCTCTCCTGGCTCGCCGACGCGACGCTCGGGATCATGCCCGCCGCGCTGCTGCCGTACCGGCTCGGGCCGCGCGTCGGCGCCACGCTGCTCATCGGCCTCGCGCTGCCCGCGGGCTTCTTCCTCCCGTTCGTCGCTGGCAGGCACGATCCGGCGGTGAACGTGCAGCTCAGCTTCATCGCCTTCGCGCTCTTCGCCACCGTGGTGCTGGGCGAGATCATCCACCGCCTGGTCCGCCGCGCGTTCTTCCAGCAACGATCGCTCGGCCGCGCCCGCGCCGACCTCGCCGGCCTGAACCTGTCCCTCACCGATCGCGTGGCGACCCAGACCGTCGAGCTGCGCTCGCTCGCGGGGCACCTCGATCGCGTGCAGGAGTCCGAGCGTCGCCGCATCTCGCGCGACCTCCACGACGATCTCGCGCAGGAGCTCACGGCGATGCGCTACACGCTCGAGCGCCTCGACGCGCGGCACGGCGAGCACCCCGAGTCCGTGGGCGAGCTGGTGTCCGATCTCTCGGCGCTCCTCGAGGGCACCACCGCGACCGTGCGCGGGTTCATCTCCGAGCTGCGCCCCCGCGTGCTCGACGATCTCGGCCTGATCGCCGCGGCGGAGTGGCTGTGCGAGCGCGCCGGGAGCGCCGGCGAGATCACCTGTCAACTCACCGTCGCGGAGAGCTTCCCGGACGTCGACGACGGGCTCGACGCCGAGATCGCGCTCACCCTCTTTCGCGTGCTCCAGGAGGCGACGACCAACGCGCGCCGGCACGCGCGGGCCCGCGCGATCGAGATCGCGCTGCGGGTGCGCGACGACGGCGTCGTCGCCGAGGTGAAGGACGACGGCGAGGGCTTCGATCCGTCGACGCCCGCGGCCGGCTTCGGGCTCCTGGGCATCCGCGAGCGCGTGCGCGGCGCGGGCGGTAGCCTCGTCGTCGACTCCGCGCCCGGGCGCGGGACCCGCGTCGCCGCGACGGTGCCCGCGCGCCTCGTCGTGCCGTCGCGCGGGTCCGTGCGCGACGAGGCGACGAGCCACGAGAGCGCCCGATGACGCGGGTGTTCATCGCCGACGATCACGCCATCGTGCGCTGCGGGATCCGCCAGGCGCTGCGCGACCTCGGCGGCTTCGAGATCATCGGCGAGGCCGAGAACGGCCGCCAGGTGCTGAGCGCGCCCAGCATCGATCGGTGGGACGTGCTCGTCCTCGATCTGTCGTTGCCGAAGGTGAACGGGCCCGAGGTCCTGCGGCGACTCCGCCCGCTGTGGCCGGATCTCGCGATCGTGATCCTCTCGATGTACCCCGAAGAGCAGTACGCGCGGCGAATGCTCGCGGCCGGCGCGCGCGCCTACGTCTCCAAGGAGCGGCCCCTGGAAGAGCTGGTCGCGGCCGTGCGCGCCGTGGCGCGGGGCGAGCGCTACCCCGCCGCGATCGCAGCGCCGACGCCGGGCCCCGGGGCCGCCGCGGCGCCGCCTCATCAAGCCCTCTCGAAGCGCGAGCACCAGATCTTCACGCTGGTGGTGCGCGGCCACGCCGTCGCCGAGATCGCCGCCGAGCTCGACGTCCACTCGTGCACGATTAGCAATCACCTGGCCAAGATCCGCCAGAAGCTCGGGGTGAGCAGCGTCGCCGAGATCGTCGGGTACGCGTACGCGCACGGCCTCGCCAGCGCCGCGCCCCGCGTCGACGACGGCTGAGTCGATCGCCTGCCCGCGGGCCCCGCCGCAAACAAATGTTTGTTTCCGAGCGAGGGTATTGAACGGATCCTCTCCATCGACGACAGTGAGCTGGTCAGGCATCGACCACCACCCCGAGACTCCCACGCTGACCGAGAGCACCGCTCCCCGGCGCGACCAGGAGACTCGATGTCTTGCCGGAGGGCCCCGTGTTCCACGATCTCGACGCCACGCTGACCGAGCTCATCCAGCGTGAGCTCCCGAGCTCGATGGTCCCGCAGATCAGCGTCAGCTTCGCCACGCCCGGCAGCGACTTTCCCGGCGCGACCGTGCTCCCGGCCATCAACCTCTTCCTCTACGACATCGTCGAGAACAAGGACCTTCGCAGCCGCCAGCCGATCGAGGCGCGCGCCGTCACGGGGACCGCCGAGATCCACGGCAAGACCGTCGAGGTCGCGCCGGGGACGGTGGTGCGCGCGCTCGCGCCGGTGCGGGTCGATTGCCACTATCTCGTCACCACCTGGGCCAAGCCAGTGGGGCAGCCCGAGCAGGTCGAGCACCGCCTCCTCGGCTATGTCCTCCGCGCCTTGCTCCGCCACCGCGAGATCCCGACAGCCATGCTCCAGGGCGTGCTCAGGAGGCAGCCCTTCCCGATCCGTGCTGCCGCCATCCAGGGCGACGTGCACCGCCCGCGCGGCGACTTCTGGCAGGCCCTCGGCGGCAAGCCCCGCCCCTGCTTCGATTACCGGGTCACGGTCTGCGTCGAGCTCGGCGACATCGATCTGCTCGGGCCGGTCGCCTGGGGATCCTCGATCGGCGGAGCCTCGTGATGGCCACGCAAGCGACGATCACCGGCGCCACGTCGAAGGTGTCAATCGCCGGGCGGGTGATCGACGGCGTCACCGACCGACCGCTCGCCGGCGTCGCGGTGGCGATCACCACGGGCGCGCGCGCGCCGCACCAGGCCACCACCGCCGCCGACGGCGCCTTCCGCTTCGTCAATCTCCCCGACGGGGAGTACACGCTCTCCTTCGATCTCCCCTCCGCAGGGCGCCGCTACGGCACCACCACCGTGGGGATCACGCTGAAGGACGGCGCGAGAGAGGTCCGCACGGTCAAGCTCCCGCCGACGGGGATCGCCGGCAAGATCGACTATCCTGACCAGGATCCTCGCAGCGGCACCTCGATGTACCCGCTCGTGCGGCTACCGGGGAGCGGCGAAGAGGTCTATGGCGAGGCCGACGGGAGCTATCGAGTGCTCGCGATCGAGCCAGGGCTCGGGACGCCCCCGGTGCCCCGCAGCCTGATCATCACCGTACCGGGGTACGAGCCGCTCGCGTTCACCGCGCTGATCGTGCGAGGCCAGGTGTGCGTCGTGGACAGCCAGAAGCTCACCGCCTCGACGAACCGTTGATTGTTCGAGAGATCTTCATCGGGGGCCGCGCCCTCGCACCGGGAAGGAATCAAGACGATGACCGACTACAAGACACCTGGCGTCTACGTGAACGAGATCCCGCCGGCCGCCGGCCCGATGCAGGGGGCCAGCACCAGCGTCGCGGCGTTCGTGGGGGCCATCGATCTGGCCAGCCAGCAGATCACGTTCACGCCGCCCGTGCAGGTCTTCACCAACTTCACCCAGTTCAAGAAGGCGTTCAAGGACTCGAACGGAGTTGCCCCCACGGGCGACCGGTACTCCTACCTCGCCAACGCCGTCTTCGGCTTCTTCAACAACGGCGGGACACGCTGCTACGTGACGGTCGCGGACACCACCCCCCCGGACTCGGTGACGCTGGTGAGCGCGATGGGGCAGGCGATGGTCACGACCGCGATGGCGGCTCCCTACCAGATGAGCAGGGCCGACGCCACCGCGCTGGTCCAGCAGATCAACACCGGTCTCGCCGCCACGAACGTTACCTTGAAGTCCGCTCTCGACGCCGTCAAAGGAGGCATCGCTTCGATCGAAGATCTGCTCGGGTCGCTGGTCGACGACCTGGTCACCATCGCGGTGGACGCCGCCAACGCCGAGGTCGAGGACGAGAACGCAGCCGCAGCCACGGGCTCGGGCGCCGCTGCGCCCGTCGTCACCCACACGGCTCTGCCGTCGCTGGAGTCGATGAACCCCGCCAACCAGGGCACCCTCGCGAAAGCCCTGACGGACGCGGGCGCGGCCGCAGCGAAGCAGTGGGACACCGACAGCCTCAGCCCCGGGGACATCGCCGCAGCGCTCAGGCTCCTCGAGCCCTTCGAGGAGATATCGATCGTCGCCGCACCGGGCTCCACCGACGCGTGGGACGCCCTCCAGACGCACTGCGGGACGTACGCGCAGAACCGCTTCGCCATCCTCGACTGCCCGAGAGACGAAGACTGGGCGTCGTCTGCGCCCAAGGCGGCCGATGTGCCCCAGCAGACGGAACACCGGGTGAGCGCGATCTACTTCCCCTGGATCACGGTCACCGATGTCACCGATACGGTGATGCACAAGCAGATCCTGGTGCCGCCGAGCGGTCACATGGCCGGCGTCTACGCGCGCGTCGACGCCCAGCGCGGCGTCTTCAAGGCCCCCGCCAACGTCTCTGTCAGCGGCGCGCTCGATCTCGCCTATCGGGTCAGCAGCCGACAGCAAGAGCAGCTCAACGACCCGCTCGGGATCAACTGCATCCGCCGGCTCAACGGGAGTATCCTTGTCTGGGGAGCGCGCACCGTTCAGACGCTCCCCGGGGACGCATTCACGTACATCTCGACCCGGCGGACGTTCAACTACATCCGGGCGTCGCTGGAGCAGAGCACGCAGTGGGCGGTGTTCGAGCCCAACACGCAGGCGCTCTGGGGGCAGATCATCCGCAACGTCACCACGTTCCTCAAGACGCTCTGGCAGTCGGGAGGCCTCTTTGGCGCGACGGCGGCGGAGGCGTTCTACGTCAAGTGCGACGAGGAGACCAACCCGCCCGACGTCCGCGCCGCGGGCCAGGTGGTGACCGAGATCGGCGTCGCCATCACCACCCCGGCGGAGTTCGTGGTCTTCAACCTCGGTGTAATGACGCAGGCGCCCGGCGCGTCGAGCTGAGAGGACCCGATGAGCTTCGCGCCGGGCGTTTACCTCGAAGAGATCCCCCGCGTCCCGAGCGCGCCGCTCGGGACGGGGATCCCTGCGTTCCTCGGCGTACAAGGCATCTCCGACGTGGTCCGGCTCGAGATCTTCCACGATCTCTCGTTGACGGGCTTCGACGACGCCACGCGATTCGCCGTCCGGGGCTTCTTCGCGAACGGCGGGAGGCGGTGTTACCTCGTCCCCTCCGAGCCCGGCGGCGGGTTCAATGGCACGATCGATCGCCTCGATCCGTTCGAGGAGATCGATCTGGTCTGCGCACCCGGGCTCGTGGCGCTCTACCCGACCGCGCGCGGCCTCGCCGGCGCCCAGGCGAACCTCGTCGCGAGCGCGGCGCGATCAGGCCGGCTGTTCGCGATCCTGGACACGCTCGCCGACGCCACGCAGCTCGAGGCGCATCGCACGAGCCTCCGCCGCCTGCTCGAAGCGTCCCGCGTGTCCTCGTTCGCAGCCCTTTATTTCCCCTGGATCAAGGTGCAGGGGGCCTGTGCGACCTGCGCCGGAACAGGTCTCGGCGCCAGCGGCCGCACGTGCTCGACCTGCTCGGGGAGCACCCTGGGCGCGGTTCCCCCGAGCGGTCACCTCGCGGGCATCTACGCGCGCACCGACCATCGCGTCGGGGTCTTCGGCGCCCCCGCGAACACCGTCGTGGCCGGCGCGGTGGATCTCTCGTCGCGGATCACCTCCGCGGAGAGCGCGGACCTCGACGACGCCGGGATCAACGGGCTCCGCTCGTTCCCCGGCCGCGGCATCCGGGTGTGGGGCGCGCGGACGTTGAGCCGGGATCCCTCGTACCGGTACATCAACGTGCGGAGATTGATGATCACCCTCGCCCGGTGGATCGAGCACGCGACGCTCGATCTCGTCTTCGAGCCCCAGAGTCCCCTCCTGTGGCTGCGCCTCGGCCGGCAGATGAGCTCCCTCCTCCAGGCGCTCTTCGAGCGGGGCGCGCTGGTGGGGAAGACGCCGCTGGAGGCCTATTACGTGAAGTGCGACGAGGAGACCAACCCCCCCGACGTCCGGGCCCGAGGGCAGGTGGTGGCCGAGATCGGCGTCGCGCCGGCGCGACCAGGCGAGTTCATTCGCCTGAGCGTGATCCAGGGCGAGCGCGGCGTCACCACGACCGAGCGCGGGTGAGCACGGCTCGAACGACAACGAATCACGAAGAAGGAGCACAACGACATGACTCGACAAGACCCGTTTGGCGGCTACAATTTCGCGGTCGAGATCGACGGCCTCACCACCATGGGATTCAAGAGCTGCGCCGGGCTCGACAGCACCACCAGCGCCGGCACCTACCGGGAAGGGAGCGATCCCACGCTCGGGCAGCGGAAGATCCCGGGGATGCTCTCGTTCTCCAACATCACCCTCTCCCGGGGCATCATCAGCGATCACTCGCTCTGGGACTGGCGGAGCCAGGTGGCCTCGGGCAACCTCCAGCGCAAGGATCTCTCGATCATCCTCCGCGACGACAAGGGCGACGAGCAGATCCGCTGGAACATCTCCAACGCCTGGCCGACGAAGTGGTCGGGCCCGAGCTTCGAGGCCACGAGCGACGCCGTGGCCATCGAGACCCTGGAGCTCGCCCACGAAGGGATCGAGGTCCAGAAATGGTAGCCGCCTCGCCGGGACCGGCGGAGTTTCCCTTCACGCTGCCTCGTGGCTACGCGGGCCCCGACGGCGCCGTGCACCGCGAGGGCGTGATGCGGCTCTCCACCGCTCACGACGAGATCGCTCCGCTCCGCGATCCGCGCGTGCAGGCCAACCCCGGTTACCTGGTGCTGATCCTCCTCTCGCGGGTGATAACCCGGCTGGGCGCCCTCGAGCACATCAACCCGAAGGTGATCGAGGGGCTGTTCTCGGCCGACCTGATGTACTTGCAGGACCTCTATCGGCGGGTCAACGAGACCGGGCACGCGCGGCTCGGCGTCACCTGCCCTCACTGCCAGGGTGACTTCGAGGTGGAGGTCGGATCCCCGGGGGAAGCCTGAGCTACCCCTCGAACCGGCTGTTCGAGGAGGTAGCCTACGTGTCGCGATACCTGCACTGGTCCTACGACAGCGTGATGGGCCTCGATCACCTGGAGCGGCAGCGCTGGGTCGCCGAGGTCTCGCGCGCCAACGAGCACATCAACCAGCGCTGAGCCAGGAGAGGAGTCGAGCGATGAGAGTGCCTGTCGGGATCAACACGCTGGCCGGCGTCGTCAGCCACCAGCTCGGGAGCCGGCTCGATCCGTACCTGGGCCACAACTTCATGGTGGAGATCGACGGCCTGCTCACCGGCGGCTTCAGCCAGGTGACGGGGCTCGAGGCCTCCGTCGAAGTCAAGGAGCACGCCGAGGGGGGAGTCAACGGCTACCTCCACAAGATCCCCGGCGAGACGCGGTATCCGAACCTCGTCCTCTCGCACGGCATCACCGGGCTCGACACGCTCCACACCTGGTTCGCCGACGTGTCGAAGGGGACGATCAAGCGGCGGAACATCTCGATCATGCTCCTGGATCCGCGGCGGTGGCCGGTGATGTGGTGGAACGTCCTCGGGGCGCTCCCGGTGAAATGGAAGGGCCCCGCGTTCAACGCCGGGGGCGACGCCGAGGTGGCGATCGAGTCGCTGGAGCTGGTCCACAAGGGGATCGAGAAGCCTCCGCTCAGCCGGCTCCTCGGCGTGGGGCGCGCCGCCGGCGACTACTTTTTCTGAGGGAGAGGCGCGCGTCGATGTCCGAGAACACTCGATCTCCTGCCTGGCAAACGAGCCTGAATCCAGCGCTCGTGCAGAGGCTCCACCGGGACGCCGGGATCATCCCGCAGGCGCTCGCGCGGAGGATCCTCGGGTGGTCGGCGTATTTCTCGCGGCGCACCGGGGATTTCGTGGAGATCCTGCGGCAGCGAGGCAGCGTGGGCGCGCTGCGCGTCAACGAGGTCCCGATTGTCCATGCCCACTGGGGCGAAGAGCACGAGAGGGTCTGGCCGGTCGCGGTCCCCTCCCCGAGCGTCCTCGTGGTCCAGGCCAGGCCTTCGATCGAGCGCAGCGAGCACAAGGCCCCTCCGGGACGAGGCGACGCGCCCAGGGCTCCAGCGATCAAGGCCGCTCCGGTCGAGATCCTCGCGGCGGCGCGCGCCGCCGGGGGAGCGCCCGCGCCGATCCTCGCTTCGACGCCGACGCGCGAGATCACGCCGGCGGAGCGCGCGGGCGCGCCGACGGGGTCCCGGATCGATCTCGCCGAGATCAAGGCCGCCCCGGCGCCGAGGCTCGCCGCCGCGGCGATCGAGCCTGCTCCACTGCCCGTCGTGAAGACTTCGCAAGGGGAAGCGAGGGTGTCCGCGCCGCGCGTCGACACCGTGGCTCCCGTCGCGGCTCCGCGGGCGCCCGACGCAGATCTCGCCCCGGGGCCCTCTCCTGTACCCGCCGGACACCGCACGATCGTCGGCCGCACCGAGGCTCCCGGGGCCGTCGTCATCCTGCTTCCTCCCGCGCGTCGGGTAGCGCGGGGGGCCGCGCTCCACCTCGCGGCGACGGCCGACAGGGACTCTCCGTCGCTCCCCGGCGCTGCCGTGGAAGAGCGCCCGCGCAGCGCCGCGATCGCGCGAGCACTGCAGTCGCCGCTGCCCGAGGTCGTCGCTCCGGACAGGCCGTCTGCACCGGCGGTCCCACCGGTGGCCGCTCGCGCGTCGGCGCCGCGAAGGCTCGATTCCTTCGTGGCGCATCCAGCGCCCCGGGAGACGCCGCTCGGGCGCGTGTCCCAGCGTCCCCGGGTGTCGTCCATCGTTGCCCACGGGGAGCCATCGCTCCCGCTCGTCGTCGGCGCCCGGCGAGCCGCGCCGCCGCCGGCGCGCCGGGTCCGACCGGCGCTGGTCGGGGAGACACCCGCGCTCAAGGTCGCTGCATGGGGCGCCCCCGTTGCGGCTCGATCCCCCATCATTCACGCGGGCCAGGGCGCGACCGGCGAAGCCCCTCGACGGCAGGAGCCCACGGCCGCCGCCGACCGAAGGCCACTCCTCACCCGCTCTCCGCTGGAGGCCCTGGAGACACCGCAGCTCTCCGCGGTCCCGCGTCCGGCGGAGGGGCCCTCGGCCGCGCGACCTCCGAGGCCCGAGCTGGATATCGATACCGTCGTCGAGAAGGTCGAGCGCAGGATGTTGAAGAACCTCGCCGTCGAGCGCGAGCGAAAGGGTGGCGTGCGATGACGCTGGAGAAGCTCACCATCGAGTACGAGCAAGGGACGAAGGGCGTGTACAGCGGCTCGACCCGGGCCCTCTTCAACCCCAGCGAGCTCGCGTTCTCGCGCCGGCTCGACTGGTCGCCGAAGAAGACGGTGACCGTCAAGACACCGGTCGGCGTCTCCTTCGACATGCGCAACCTCGCCACGCTCACCGTCGCTCTGTTCCTCGACACCTACGAGGGCGCGCCGACCGGAGGCCTGCTCGGGACTGGCCTGCTCGCCAGCAGCAAGCCCACCAGCGTCCTGCCCTACGTGGCTCAGATCGAGAGCCTCGCCGGGATCCAGGCGGGGATAGGCCAGCCGCCGACCTGCGTCCTTCGCTGGGGAGCGCAGGTGCTCTTCCGCGGGGTGCTCACCCTGGTGGAGCGCAAGCTGGTCCTGTTCCTCGAGGACGGGACGCCGGTGCGCGCGACCATGACCTGCTCGTTCCTCGAGTACGTGGAAGATGCCCTTTCCGAAGCGGATTCCAGCGCCGGGACCCAGTACGCCGTCCAGGCGGGCGACTCGCTCACGTCGATCGCCGCCGCGCAGTACGGCGACTCGGCGAGCTGGCGCCTCATCGCCTCTTCCAACGGCATCGACGATCCGTTCAAGCCCATCTCGGGCCTCGTGCTCCTCCTCCCGAAGATCGCCTGAGCGAAGGGAGGGTGCCTACCGTGACTTCGACCCCGAGCTCCACGCCGGTCGTGCGCGTGACCATCGAGGGAGCCGACCTGCCCATGACGGCCTATGACGATCTCTTCGAGGTGAGCGTGATCGACGATCTCGAGGCGCCCTCGATGTTCACCCTCAAGCTCACCACCTGGGACGACGCCGCGCGCGCGCTCACCTGGGTCGACGACGCCCGGCTCTCGATTGGCAACGACGTGGAGATCGGCCTCGGCTACGCGGGGGACGTCGCCACGGTGATCGCCGGGGAGATCACCAGCCTGGAGCTGGAGATGGCCGCCGGCGAGATCCCCACGCTCCTCGTGCGCGGCTACGACCGGCGCCACCGGCTCGCCCGGGGCACCCGGACCCGGACCTTCACCAGCATGAAGGACAGCGACATCGCCGCGCAGATCGCCCGGGCCCGGCAGCTCGTTCCCGCGGTGACCGACAGCGTGGCCGTGCATGCCTATGTGGCCCAGGTCGCGCAAACGGATCTCGAGTTCCTGGTGGAGCGCGCGAAGGACCTCAATTACATCGTGGTGGCCAGCGGGACGACGCTCTACTTCGGTCCTCCGCCCGAGAACCAGACCGCGACCCTGGCGCTCTCGATGAGCCTCGACGTCATCGAGTTCTCCCCCCGGATGTCGACCGCCGGGGAGCCCGGCGCGATCGAGGTCCGCGGCTGGGATCCGAAGACCAAGCAGCCCATCGTCGCCGCGGCCTCGGCCCACGATCTCGACCCGATGGGCACGATCACCGGCCCGGCGCTCGCCGATCAGGCCTTTGGCACGGCGACCACGAGCCTCGTCCACAGGCCGGTCACCACGCAGCAAGAGGCCGATCTGCGCGCGAAATCGGCGCTGGAAGAGATCGCGAGCGGGTTCATCGAGGGCCAGGGAACGTGCCTGGGGCGCCCCGCTCTCCGCGCCGGGACCGTGGTGGACATCCAGGGTCTCGGCACCCGCTTCAGCGGCTCGTACGACGTGCTCTCGACCACCCACGCCTACTCGCTCCGGACCGGCTACACCACCAGGTTCTCGGCCTCGAGGAACGCCACATGAAGATCTACGGCGTCGTCGTCGGCCTCGTGACCACCAACCAGGATCCGAGCGGGCTCGGCCAGGTCAAGGTCAAGTTCCCCTGGCTCTCCATGGATTGCGACAGCAACTGGGCCCGGGTGATGGCGCCCATGGCCGGCGGCGGGAGAGGCGTTTACATGCTGCCCGAGGTCGGCGACGAGGTCCTGGTGATGTTCGAGCAGGGCGAGTTCGATCACCCGTACGTGCTCGGCGCGCTGTGGAACGGGGTCGACGCGCCGCCGACCACCAACGACGACGGGAAGAACAACCTCCGGATCATCAAGTCGAGGAGCGGTCACACGTTCACCCTCGACGACACCGAAGGATCGGAGAAGATCACCGTCGTCGACCGGACGGGCAAGACCTCCATCGTGCTCGACTCGACCTCGGGCTCGGTGGCGATCCAGGCCGAGGGCGACATCACCTTGAGCAGCAAATCCGGCGCGGTGGCCATCCAGTGCCAGACGTTCTCGGTGAAGGCCGACGCGTCGTACAGCCTCGAAGGGGCCGACGGAGCGCTCAAGGGCAAGAGTCGGATCGCCATCGACTGCCTCGCCGGCGTGAGCATCAACAGCGGCGCTCTGGAGGTGAAGTGATGCCCGGCTATCTCCTCGACGTCACCACGTCGGCGCTCTGCGCCCACGCGGGGAAGGCCACGCCCACGGTGCCCATGCCCCGCGTCACGGTGATGGGCAAGCCCGTCGTCACCCAGCCTGCACCGTACGTGGTGGTGGGCTGTACGTTCCCGGCCACGATGCCCGCGGCGCCCCCGCCCCCGTGCGTCAGCGCCGCGTGGCTCACCGGCGCTCTCCGCGTCAAGGCGATGGGCCAGCCGCTGCTGCTCTCCGACAGCCGGGCGATGACGGCGCCGAACGGTGCTCCGGTCACGCTGCTACCGGGCCAGATCCGCGTCAAAGGCATCTGAGGGATCGATCATGGAAAGAGGCTTCCTCGGTACGGGATGGAACTACGATCTCGGGCTCACCGCGCGAGGCGTCGGGCTCGCCGCGCCGCCCTCCGATCCCGCGCAAAGGGCGCAGATCGCCGAGGCCAGCGGCGAGGCGAGCGTCCGCCAGGCCATCTGGCTGATCCTCGGCACCGCGGTGGGCGAGCGGATGGGACGAGCGGACTTCGGCTGCCGCATTCACGATCTCCTGTTCGCGCCGCTCTCCGCCGCGACGATCGGCGCCGCGATCCGCGCGGTGACGCAGGCCCTGGTGACCTGGGAGCCCCGCATCCAGGTGCTCTCCGTCGACGCCCACGCCGACGACGACCAGGAGCCGACGAACGTGCTCGTCATCGAGATCCACTACCGGATCCGGGTGACCAACAGCCGTTACAACATGGTCTATCCGTTCTACCTCTCCACCTGAGCGGAGCCGCCGATGCCGATCCCGAGCCCTCGTGTCGATCCTCGCTCCCCGGAGGATCTGGTCCGCGACACCGCGTCGCTCGTCGAGGCGTACTCCGGCTGGGAGCCCCGCGCGGACGGCGAGCCCGACGCCGGCTCGGCGCTGATCCAGGTCTTTGGCGCCATGGCAGCGCAGGTGTTGACCCGCCTGAACAAGGTCGCTGACAACAATTTCCTGGCCTTCCTCGGCATGCTCGGCGTGTCGCAGCGGCCTCCTCGGGCGGCGAGCGTGCCGCTCACGTTCTCGCTCGCACCGGGGGCGCCCGCCGGCGCCCGCGTCCCCCGTGGCACGCTGGTGGGCGCGATCCCGGCGCCCGGCGACACCGGAGAGGTGGTGTTCGAGACCGGGGTGGATCTCGAGACCACTCCCGCCGTGCTCGAGGCCGCGTTCGTGCGCCAGCCCGCCGGAGATCGCTACACCGACGCGACCGCGAGCGCGACCGACAGCGGCGCTCCTGTCCCGGTCTTCATGGGCGCCGGGTTCATGAAGCACCATCTCTATCTCGCCTCCGACGCTATCCTGGCGCTCCCGAGCGGGACCGGAGTCGTCGTCACGATCACCTTCGCCACGCCCTCCGACGCGAGCGCCTGGCAAGCGATGAACGTCGCGTGGCAAGCCTCGGACGGCGCGGATGGAGCCAATCTCGCCGTCGCTTGCGCGATCGTCGAAGCCGTTCCCACGCAGTGCGAAATGACCTTCTCGATCCCAGCGACACTCGCGCCCAGCGCCTTGAACGGGCAGATCAGGACCTGGATCCGCTGCCAGCTCCTGGCCTGGCCCGCCCACGTCCCCGATATCGTGTCGATCACGATGAAGGCGCAGGCCGCCGTGACGACACCTCCGGCGCCGCCGGATGCGGCGCTCGCCAACACCTTCCCCATCGATCTCGGCAAGGACTTCTATCCTCTCGGGCAGCAGCCGGTCTTCAGCGACGCCGTCTATCTCTGCAGCGCGTCCGCGCTCTCCCACGCCGGAGCGGTGGTGACGCTCCGCGTGACCACGAGCGACGGGTACGTGGGCCGAAAGGACACCGACTGTCCGACGATCGTCTGGGAGGCCTGGAGCGGGACCGCCTGGACGAGGCTCGGCCAGTCGGCGTGGAGCTACGACGCGACCCCCGTCGAGAGCACCTTCACGGACACCGCGGTCACGGATGGAAGCCAGGCGCTGACGCGGACCGGGGACGTGGTCTTGACCCTGCCGGACACGGTCGCTCCCGTGACCGTCGGAGGGATCACCGGCTACTGGCTCCGGGCGCGCCTCGTCCTCGGGGGCTATGGCGCGGGCATCGGCCTCTCCGAAGATGACCAGTCGGTGATCAACGACGGCTGTCGCCCTCCGATCCTGGCGTCGGTGTCGCTCACGAGCCGCTACACGCCCGACGTCACTCCCACCTGCTTGACGTACGATGATCTCTCGTTCGTCGACCGGACCGGCGCGACGAATTTCCATCCGTTCACCCTCTCCACGGATCAGGATCCGGCGCTCTACCTCGGCTTCGATCGGGCCTTCGGAGCGCAGTCCGTGGCGCTCTACCTGACCGTCGCGCCGCTCTCGCTCGCGGGATCGAGCAGCGCCGACCTCGACGCCGCGGGCAGCGCCGCCGATCCCTCCGTCGCTCCGGAGGTCGACTGGGAGTACTGGAATGGATCGCTCTGGGCGAGGCTCGGCGCCGACGATGGAACCCGCCGCTTCGCGCGGAGTGGCACGGTCCGCTTCCTCGGTCCCCCCGACGCGGCGTCGAGCCTCGAGCTCGGACAGACGCTGTGGTGGATGCGAGCGAGGCTCGCGGACGGCGGCTACGCGGTCCCCCCGCGCGCCGGGCGGATCCTCACCAACACGGTGCTCGGCGTCCACGCGACGACGGTCACCGGCGAGGTGATCGGATCGAGCAACCACACCCCCCGGCAGACGTTCACGCTGACCCAGACTCCCGTGCTCGGAGGGCAGCAGATCGAGGTGCTGGACGACGGCTGGACGCGCTGGACCGAGGTGCCGAATTTCGACGCCTCGGGCCCGGCCGACCGTCACTACGTCTTCGACTTCGCGACCGGGCAGGTGCGCTTCGGCGACGGCGCCCACGGCCAGGTGCCTCCGAGCGCGACCGGGAACATCCGCGCCGCGTGGTACCGGGCCGGCGGAGGCTCCACCGGGAACCGGGCCGTGAACACCGTGAGCCAGATGAAGACGGCGGTCCCGCATGTTGACGGCGTCACCAACCACGAGGCCGCCAGCGGAGGCGCGGAAGCCGAGAGCGTCGCCCACGCCATCGATCGCGGCCCGCGGATCCTGCGCCACCGCGATCGGGCCGTCACCGCCGAGGACTTCGAGGATCTCGCCCGCGAGGCGTCGTCGGCCGTCGCCCGGGTGATGGCAGTGACCCCGGTCTTCGATCCGTCGGATCCGAGCACGGCCAAGGGCGGAGGGCAGGTGCTGGTGGTGCTGGTGCCCGAGGGGGCCGACTCCCGCCCTTCCCCTGGGCTGGGGCTCCTGGACGAGGTGGGCGCGTACCTTCGCGCCCGCGCCGCACCCGCGGTCCGGATCATCCTCTCCGGGCCGCGGTGGATCGAGGTCTCGGTCGTCGATCTCTCGGTGGTTCCCCGCGCGATGCAGAACGCCGACGCCCTTCGAGCCACGATCGAGCAGGCCCTCACCGCGTTCTTCCATCCCTTGACGGGTGGCTTCGACGGATGCGGCTTTCAGCTCGGACAGCTCCCCCGGAGCTCCGATGTCTGCCGCATGGTCGCGGCGATCCAGGGCGTTCAGGCGGTGAAATCGCTGACTCTGGCCTTCACTCCGGTGGACGCCTCGCTCTTCGAGCAGCCGGAGAAGATCGTGGAGACGACGGTGGACGCCTCGCTCAGCGGCGCGTTGATCTGCGCTGGATCGAGCCTGGTCCGGATCGTCCCCCAGGACGGAGGCGCGTGAGATGACCCTCGATCGGATGAACCTCGACGACGTGGACTACGACGATCTCGTGGCCCGCGCGATGACCTCGATTCCCACGCTCTACCCGGGGTGGACCAACGAGAACGCCTCCGACCCGGGGATCACCCTGGTCGAGCTCTTTGCCTGGCTGGTCGACATGGTGGTTTACCGGACCAACCGGATCCCCCCGGCGAGCTACCAGGTCTTCCTGCGCCTCCTCAACGGGCCGACCTGGGCCGCCGTCCCCAGCCGCGAGCTCCCGGGCGCGATCCGCAGCACGATGGAGAACCTCCGGAAGCTCTACCGCGCCGTGACGACGCGCGACTACGAGTCACTCGCCACAGGCACCTTCCCCACGTCCGCCGGGGCTCCGCCGCTGGAGCCGATCCGCCGGATCACCTGCCTGGGCGAGCGGGACGTCACCACCGCTTCGCCGACGAGCGACGCGCCGGGCCACGTGAGCCTGGTCGTGGCGTCCCAGCTCCCGGAAGCACCGGAGTCGCCGTGGAGCGATCCCTCGGGGCAGCTCACGACAGCGCTCGCGAATTTCTTCGAGGATCGCCGGATGATCACCACGACGGTCCACGTGACGGGGCCAGTCTGGATCCCGGTGGCTGTCAGCGCGACACTCTATCTCGAGAACGACGCCTCCCCGGACGCGGTGCGCGCGGCGGCCCGGCAGGCCGTGGAGGACTATTTCCACCCGTGGACAGGCGGCCGCGATCAGGCGGGGTGGCCCTTCGGACAGTGGATCTACGCCTCCGACGTCACTGTCCTCCTCGGCGCCGTCCCCGGCGTCGACTGCGTGGAGGGCGTCGGTCTCTCGGCCACCGGCGCTTCGGGCGACAATCGCCAGCGTACCGACGGCGAGGCGAAGAACACCGCGGCCGTCGTGGCGATCGCGATCGAGCCGCACGAGCTGCCGAAGATCGCGGCCGTCAGCGTCGATCTCACGCTGAAGGTGATGAGAGGGGCCATGGCGCAGAGCGGGACGGAATGGGTCGAGTGGACGGCGGAGGAGAGCTGACATGGGAGATCCCACGACCACGCCGGCGAGCGGCTACCTGCGTTATCTGCCGGCGATCCTGCAAGAAGGCCCGTTCATCGCGCCGTTCTTGCTCGGCTTCGAGGCCATCCTCACGGGCCATGTCTCCGCTCCTCCGAGCGTCTCGTCGGTGCCCCGCGGGCTGGTGGAGACGCTCGACTCCATCGCGGAGTACTTCGATCCTCGGCTCGCGCCGCTGGATTTTCTGCCGTGGCTCGCCCAGTGGGTGGCGCTCACCCTCCGCGACGACTGGAGCGAGAAGACGCGGCGGAACCTCATCGCCTCGGTGGTGCCCCTTTATCACCTCCGGGGTACGAGGAAGGGTATCGAGGCCGCGCTCGAGCTCTGCCTCGATTCCCGGAACGCCACGGTGAGCGTGGTCGACCTCCGCGACGGGAACGTCAGCTTCGATCCGAGCTACTTCGAGATTCATCTCACCATCGGCGAGCGGGAGGACAGCCAGGCTCTCGCCAGCACGATCCGGATGATCGAGTCCGTCGCGAACCAGCAAAAGCCGGCGCACACGTTCTACAAGCTGGTGATCTCGTATCCCACGCTGCAGGTCCTCGACCAGCCCGCGGACGGCGACGACGCGGACAAGCACACGTCCGGCATCTGGGTGAACCGCAACACCACGCTGGGATCGAGACTCGCCTCCGACCCGTCGAATCCACCCGAAACGCCCTGAATCCACGAGGGAAGGCACCCCATGAGCGATCAACCCAGCGACGTCCCCCCCCGACCTCTCTACGTCACCCAGCGGCTCCGCTACTACGACGGGGAGTTCCTCGACACGCAGTCGTTCATCGACGAGCAGGATTACCACGTCGACCTCCAGGCCCGTCACGAGGCCACGCTCCACGTCGCCGGCATCCTCGAAGGGCTCGTGGTCGCCGCGGCGGTCGACGCAGACAACCAGAAGATCCCGTTCACGGTGACTGTCACTCAGGGGAGCGCGATCGACGCTGTCGGCAATCAGATCCTGCTCTGGGATCCGGACGACAAGAGCGGCGTCTCGCCGCAGCTCTTCAAGCTCTCCGAGCTCAAAAGCGCGACCACCTACTGTGTCGATGTGCTCTTCCGAGAGAGCCCGACGCCGACCGGGAGCGAGGCCACGCGCTACGCTCAGCTCCCCAAAGACGTCCTTCAGATCAGCCAGACGCAGCGCGCCGACTCGGTCCTGATCGCCGTCGTGACCACCGACGGGGACGGCGCGGTCACGATCAGCAACTGCGGCACGCAGGGCAGCGCCCTGTATGCGGGGCACCACCTGCCGGGGCCGGCGGGCAAGGATGCCATTCTGCGCGTCGACAACGTCCAGACCGACCGCACGAAACCTGCGGACTACCGGGTGGTCCTCAGCTCGTCGAAGGGCACTCCGATGCTCGAGGTGAGCGACGCTGGCCTCACGCTCAAGAGCGGCTACCTGACGTTCCCGGTGATCACCACGGGGACCACCGGTGATCCGGCGCCGACGATCACCTCGCGTCTCGTCCCTGCCAGCCAGTGCGGAGGCACGCACGCCACCTACCTCGACGGCAACGACCAGGAGCGGTCGGAGCTCATCCTCTTCCACAGCAACGACTACCAGCCCAAGTGGGGGCCGGACTTCATCACCCTGCGCGCCCCGGCGATCCGGCTCCAGACCTATGCGAACGACAAGGTACTAGACATCGCCAACGACGCCGGCTGCAACGACCGACTCTACATCGATCCGAACGGCATGGTGGGGATCGGGACCGCGACGACGATGGCGGCCGTGGTGTCGCCCGACAATGTTTATCCGAACGTCCCGACGGCGCAGCTCGACGTGAAAGCCGCGGACGGCCACGTGGGGCTCAACGTCACGAGCGCGAGCGGCCAGGTCGGGCTCCAGGTCAAGAGCTCGAACGCGACCGACGTGGTGCTCCAGGCGCAGGACAGCGGCGTCACGGTACCGAACGGGACAATGACCGTCTCGAAGGGCCTGCTCACCGCGAGCGCGGGGCTCAGCGTCACCGGCGGGAGCACCGCCCCGGCGCTGGTCGTCAAGAGCGCGAGCGGCCAGGACGGGCTCCGGGTGCTGGCCTCCGGCGGGAGCACGTCGCTCCAGGTGCTCGACACCGGCAGGGTCGGTATCGGCGTCGGCGCGTCGACCCCCATCGCGCAGCTCGACGTGAAGGCAGCGGCCGGCGCCATCGGCCTCAACGTGACCGGCGCCAGCAACGCCACGGCGCTCCTCGTCAACGGATCGAGCGGCCAGGCGGCATTCCAGATCATCGGATCGGCCAGTGCCACGCTGCTTCAGGTGCGCGACGACGGCAAGGTCGGTATCGGCCTCGGGGCGACCAACCCCACGACGCAGCTCGATCTGAAGGCCGCGAGCGGGAACGCTGGGCTCAAGATCACGAGCGCCAGCGGCCAGCCGGGGCTCCAGGTGATTGCCTCCAACGGGAGCACCCTGCTCCAGGTGGACGACAGCGGCGCGACGGGCGTCCTCGGGCTCTTGACGGCGCAGAGCGGCCTCACGATCAAGGGCGGCCAGTTGACCCTCCCCGTGCCGACCGCCGACGGCGCGCCGACCATCAGCGCGCGGGTCATCCCCGCCGACCAGTGCGGAGGCAGCAACGCCAACAACGCCGCCGGCAACGATCAGGAGAGATCGGAGCTCATCCTCTTTCACAGCAACGACGGCTTCAACGGCTTTGGACCGGACTTCATCACGCTGCGCGCCCCGGCGATCCGGCTCCAGACATTCAACAACACCACCGTGCAGAACATCACCCTGCCCGCCGGGAGCAACGACCGACTCTACATCGATCCCGACGGCAAGGTGGGCATCGGGACGGCCATCGGGGCTCAATCGAGCCACGACTACCCGAACAACCCCAACGCCCAGCTCGAGGTGAGGGCCGGGAGCAACAACGTGGGGCTCAGCGTCAAGAGCGCGAGCTCCAGCCTGATCGGGTTCCAGGTCAAGACCTCCTCGACGACGACGGACAGCAACGTGCTCGAGGTGCGGGACAGCGGCGTCACCGTACCGAACGGGACTCTCGAGGTCTCGAGCGGCCTGCTCACGGCAAAGAAGGGGCTCACGGTCTCGGGCGCTGTGCTCACCGCGAGCACGGGGCTCACGGTCTCGGGCGGTCTCCTCACGGCGAACGACGGGCTCACAGTTTCGGGAGTGACGAGCGTGATGCGTGCCTGGGAAAACACCAAATTCGAATTCGACTCGGCGTACACGGCGTCGACAGACGGCTTCGTGCTCGCCTGGATCAAGCACACGAACATCGGAGACAATGGCACGCTCTGTGGGTACTCCGACGACCTGACGAACGCGAAGGCGTACGCGTCGATACACTGGCAGACCGGAAGCGGCGCGGATGTCAAGGTCGACTCCAACTCGTTCCTCATGCCCGTGAGGAACGGCACGACGTGGAAGGTCACGAAGTCAGGCACCGGCGCCACAGGTCTGCACTGGATGCCGCTCGGCAAGTCCTCGTGACCGGCGCTGCGATTCAATCGGAAAGGTGAGCCGTTGGCCATGAAGACCACACTCGAACAGCGCCTCCAGACCCTCGAATCCGAGCACCAGGCCGGGCAGTCGATGCTCGCCGAGCTCGACGACAAGCGCCAGAAGCTCACGCAAACGCTCCTCCGCATCGAGGGTGCGATGGCGGTCCTGCGCGAGCTCCTGGCCGGCGACACCGGCGAGAAGACGCCTTGAAGAAGCGCGCGCCCGCGAGGCTTCCCGAGGCCGAAAGCGAGCCCTTCCCGGGCTCGACAGCGCACCTCGTGGCCGAGCTCGGGCGCGTGGACGGCCTGGTGCGCGAGGCGGCGCGGCGCGCGCGGGCGACGAGCACCGCCGCCACCAAGATGCGGAGTCTCTACGTCTCCGACGCCGAGGTCGACGGCCTGGTCGACGAGCCGCCCGGCCCGCCGACCTTCGCCGAGGCGGCCGGGGATCAGGGTGCCGCGGCGCTGGACGATCGCGCGCAGAAGAGCGTCGCCCTGGGAATCGAGCTCCGGCTCCAGCGCCTCCGCGCGAGCTTCGATCTCGATCGCTTCGACGTCGACGCCCTCCTCCTCGCCCTGCTGCCCGAGGTCGATCCGCGCATTGGCCGCCTGATTGGCTATCTGCACGACGATCTCACCCGGCGGCGGCCGAGCGTGGATCTGGCGCTCTCGCTGCTCTGCTCCTCGCTCGAAGAGCGCCTGGCGGCCCGCGCGCGGTTCCAGCTCCCCTCGCCTCTGCTCCGCCACGGGCTGCTCCAGGTCTTCACCGACAGCCCGGCCCAGAGGCCACCGCTGCTGGTCCACGCGCTCAAGGTCGACGACCGGATCATTGCCTATCTCCACGGCTCCGACGCCCTGGATCCGGCGCTGTCTCCACACGCGCGCCCGGCGTCGTCCGGCGTCTTCCTCGAGGATCTGGGGCTCTTCGCCGATCCGGCGCAAAAGCTGCTCCGCTTCCTCGACGCGGCCGACGGCGCCGCGGACGGGCCGATCGTGTACCTGGAAGGACCCCACGGCGCCGGTCACGAGGCCCTGGCCGACGCGCTGTGCGGCGAGCTCGAGATACCGCTCCTCGTCGTCGAGGGAGCCGGCCTCGTCGGCGCCGCGGACGAGCCGCTCAAGGCGCTTCCTAGCGCGCTTTGCCGCGAAGCGCGCCTGCGGGGCGCAGCGATGCTCCTCTGCGGCGCCGACGCGCTCCTCGACGAGCGCCGGCCGACGGCGCGCGCGGCGCTGATCAAGGCCCTCGTCGATCATCCGGGCCTGGTGTTCCTCGCGGGCAAAGAGCCCTGGGAGCCGACAGGCTCGCTCGCGGGCCGGACGTTCCTGCGCGCGACGCTCCCGCGGCCCGACGCGGTGGAGCAGCAAAGGCTCTTCCGCGAGGCGGTCGGCGGCGAGGGCGCGCTCGCGGGAGACGTCGACCTCGCCGCGCTGACTGGCATGTTCCGGCTGACCCCGGGCCGGATCCGCGACGCCGCCGCGACGGCGCGGGATCTCACGCTCTACCGCCACGGCGGCGGCCCGATCACCGCCGCCGACGTGACCACCGCGTTTCGCCTCCAGCACCGCCAGGGGCTCGGCGCCCTCGCGCGCCGGATCGAGTCCCGAGCGACCTTCGGCGATCTCGTGGTGCCGCGCGATCGCGAGCAGGTCCTCCGGGAGATCTGCGCGCACGTGCGCCACCGAGCGCGGGTGTACGGGGCCTGGGGCTTCGAGCGCAAGCTCTCTCTCGGCAAGGGCCTTGGCGTCCTGTTCTCGGGCCCTCCCGGCACCGGCAAGACCATGGCCGCAGGCGTGCTCGCCGGCGAGCTCGGGCTCGAGCTCTATCAGGTGGATCTCGCGAGCGTGGTCAGCAAATACATCGGCGAGACCGAGAAGCACCTGGCCCGCCTCTTCGACGACGCCGAGGCCACCGGAGCCATCCTGTTCTTCGACGAGGCCGACGCCCTCTTCGGCAAGCGCACCGAGGTGAAAGACGCCCACGATCGCCACGCCAACGTGCAGACGAGCTACCTGCTCCAGCGCATCGACTCCTACGAAGGCCTGGTGATCCTGGCCTCGAACCTGACCCAGAACATGGATGAAGCCTTCGTGCGACGGCTCCGGTTCCTGGTGGAGTTCCCGTTCCCCGGCGCGGCCGAGCGCCGCCGGATCTGGGAGCACCTCTTGCCCGCCGAGATGCCGAGGGCCGCCGACGTCGATCTCGGCTACCTGGCCAGGCGCTTCGACGTCGCGGGCGGGCACCTCCGCAACATGGCCCTAGCGGCGGCGTTCCTGGCGGCCGAGGCCGGCGCTGACGTGGCGATGAGTCACCTGCTCCACGCGGCGCGGCGCGAGTACTCGAAGATGGGCAGAGTCGTGGACGACGGGCACTTCGCCGCACCGATCAAGGGAGAGAGGGCACGATGCTGAGGGAAAAAGCCGAGGGGTACTCCGACCAATCCCGCTCTTCGTCCGAAGAGGAAGAGCAGGAGAGCGAGACTCCGAGCGTCGACGGCGGGATCCGGAGCTTGCTCGACGAGTCGTCGAGCGACGACGATCTCTCCGCGAGCCACCGCTCGATCGGCAATCAGGGCGTGGCCCTGCTCGAAGTCAGCCAGCGGCTGCTGGATCAAGCCAATCGCGACGACGGCGGATTGCGCGAGATCGCGAGATCGCGCAGGGAAATCGCGCAGATGGAGCGCCGCGAGGCGGCCTACGCCGATCTCGTCCAGGAGCACGCCGCAGCCACCGGCGCGAGAAAGCTCGCGCTCTTCGCCCGCAAGCGCCGCATGGAGAGCAAGCTCGGAGCTCGCGGTCCTGGCTCGTTCGCGAGGCAGTTGTCCGTCAGGAGGGCAGCGTGCCAGCAGGGGCTCCAGTGGGGCTATGCCGTCGTCTCGGATGGGCTCGGGATCCTGTCTGTCGCCGAGATCGAGGATAAGCGGCGCGTGCTCGAGCGCGACAAGCGGAGCTACCGGCGCGTCATCGCCCGTGAGCGCGCGCGGGCGCGCGCGGTCGAGAGATTTCCCGTGCTGCTCCACTCCTACAAGGACCTCGCGAAGTCCGGCGCCGCGTACAACGTCGACGCCTCGATCAGCATCGGTGTCGATGTCTTCGAGACGCTCATCACCGCGCTGGGCCACGGCGTCCCGATACCGAGTAGCTGGCTCGCGGCGCTCGACGTCGATCTGAAGGTGGGTGTGACTGGCACCGTGGCGACCGGCGACGACACCAAGATCCGCCCTTCGCTCACGTTCTCGATCACCGGCGGCGTCGGCCTCGACCTCTTCCTGGCCAAGGTGGCTGCCGAGGCGAGCGCGAGCTTCGGGAAGGGCGAAACGTACGACGATCTCGATCACTTCGTGGCCCACTACATGAAGACGCTCGCGCTCATCGTCCGGGGTGTCAGCGCGTGGCAGCTCCGCAAGCTCGAGAGGATGGAAAACAGCGGCGCGACCGACGAAGCGGAGGACCAGGTCCGCGCCGAGGCCTTCACGCTCTTCCCCGACATCGGCGATCCCGCCCAGATCCAGGGTGGATCGGACGCGTACACGCGCCTCCTGGCGCTCCAGCAGCGCAAGCCCGTCAAATCCACGGTGGTGGGCGGCGACGTCGGTATCGGCGGGGAGGATCTGACCGGTCTGGTCAAGGCCGGTATCTCGTCCGGGTTGAAGCTGAAGAAGTTCACCAAGTACGTCGACGCCGACGCCTTCAGCCTCGCGAACCCCGGCAAGGGGCGTCGACGGAAGATCACGAAATACGGCACCTCGATCGAGGCCAGGATCCAGGCGCAAGTGGGACCGTTCAAGGTCGGTCTCGCCTGGGAGCGCTTCGACAACGATGCCAATCCCGACAACGACGGCAACTATCTCACCCTCACCATCGGCGGCGCGGCAACCGCGTTTCTGGCGCTGCTTTCGCCGGCGCCGGCGGCCGAAGGCGCGGTGCCCGAGGCCGGAGGCACGCCGGTCGAAGGCGGGGGGACCCAGGCGGCGCCGGAGGGAGCGCCGACGACCGACACCGGGACACCCGCAGACGGCGCGGCCGCGCCTGCCGAAGGAGCGGTGGCGCCGGAGGTCGCGCCGGAGGTCGCGCCCTCGGCCGTCTCGGCCTTCGCCAGCAGCATCATGGCCGCTCTCCAGAGCGCGAAAGTCTCGCTTGGCTCCCTGGCCGACATCAAACTCGACTCGATCCTCGGCGGGGTCCTCGACATCGCTGTACCCACCAAGCTCCCCTTCGGGGTGAGCGCCGGCGTCACCGGCGGCGCGACGCTCCAGTACACGTGGGCCAACCCCTCCGCGATCCCCCTCCGCAAGAAGTGGCGTCTCCTCTACAGCCGCTGGCTCCGTAGCCGAGGGATCCAGGCGGGGCTCGATCACATCCACCTCTACGGTGGGATCACCGCGGGAGGGCAGATCGGGTTGAGCAAGACCCGCGCGCTCAAGGAGCATTTTGGCACGAACACGCTCGACTACGTGAAGGCCCAGTATCTGGGCATGAAGAAGCACGAGCAATTCGCGCTGCACTGGGCGACCCTGGTGCAAAAGCACCGCCCCGAGCTCAACGAGCTCTTCACCAGGATCTGTGATCCGGGCACCCACGCCCACCGCGAGGCCGTCAAGATGAACATCGAGCTTGGCGAGGAGGCCATCCCCACCAACGTCGACGATCCGACGGGCGCAGACTTCGACGCGATCCTCCAGGGGATCCGTCAGGCGTTCGATCACGAGCAAGTGCTCCGATCGAGCCTCAACGTGGGGATGCTGAAGAAATACGGCTGGAAGCCGGGAAAGCGGACGCGACAGTAGGTCCGGGCGCCGGCGTCAGGCCCGCTGCGATCCGACGGTGAGGCTCCGCGTGAGGAGGTGGCTCAGGACCCGCGCGGAGATCGGCTGGATGAAATACCGGAGCAGCGCCGCGAGGCCCGTCGGCGCCGCGACGATCAGGATTTGCTTCACGGGGTGAACGGACGCAAAGACGGCGGTGAGCCCCGAGATCAAGAGCGTGAGCGCGGCGGTCCAGCTCGCGATCCCGGCGATCCGCGCGAACCAGGCGCGAGGCTCGGTGAGCGG
>JBDTXR010000045.1:0-33059 GCA_040006075.1 Byssovorax sp.
CAGCGCGCCTGCTTTTGCCGGCGCGAGCGGACGATGTTCGCCGCGATGCCGAGCAGGAACGGCCGCGAGCCGGCGCGATCGTCGTAGGTGCCGGCCACGCGCGAGGCGGTGAGGAAGACGTCGTGGACCAGGTCTTCGGTGTCTTGACCGCCGGCCGAGGCCCGGAGAATGAAGCGCCGGATGCTGGAGTGATGACGATCGTAGAGCACGCCGAGGGCGGTGAGGTTGCCCGCGCTCATGGCGGCGAAGAGCTCGCTGTCCGAGGCGTCGGAGCGGGCGCGCGCCGCGGCGTGAATCGCCTTGTCGTCTCGGGGTTTCGCGCGGCTCATCGCGCCACCAGCTCCCCGCCGAAGGCCGCTGTCACGAGGGCCACCGCGCCGAGCCTGCGCGCCGAGATCACCTTATTTTTCCGGGTGGGGCGCGGCGATGGCCAGGATCCGACCACCCGCGGAGTCGGTGAGGTAGGCGTTCCCCTGGGCGTCGACGACGGCGTTCCGGGCCCCAGCCAGCGTCGGGATCACCGCGACGGACGTGAGCTTGCCGGCGGGATCGAGCCCGGCGATGGTGAGCTGGGCGGCCTTCGCTGCGCCGACGAAGAGCTGGTGTCGCGTCTCCAGATAATCGATGTTGTCGACGCCGTCGCCGGTGGCGATCTTCGAGAGGAGCTGACCGTCGTGCCCCGCGTCGAGGGCGAGCACGTGATCGGAGCAGGCCACGAGGAGGAAGCTGCGCGCGTGGTCGAGCGCGAGGCCCTTGGGCCCGTCTTCTCCACACTGCGGCATCCAGGTGGCGACCACCTTTCGAGCCTTGATGTCGATGGCGAGCGTCCGGTCCTTGTCTTCGAGGTTGGTATAGAAAATCCCGCGGGCGTCGTCGACGGCGTAGCCCTCGGGCTCCCCCTCCAGCGAGAGCTTCGCCTTCACCTTCGGCGTCGAAGGAGTGGATACGTCGAGGATGGTAATCGACTTGTCGCGCGGCGTGGTCGCCCAGACCTCTTTGACCGAGGCGATGAAGGCGAGGCCGTCGGGCATCGACTCCAGGATCACGCAGGCGCCCCGCTGCAGCGTGGTCGTGTCGACGGCGCAGATGCTCGAATCGCCGCGGCTGCCAATGTAGGCCACGCCCTCGCCCAGCGTGGCTGCGCTGGGCCCGACGACGCGCTTCTTGCCATGACGCTCGAGCTCGGCGGTGGGAAAGCCGGCGATGCGAGTGACCTTGCTGCCCGCAGACTCGATGACATCGACGCTGCCGGTGTTGCCCGCAGGCACCCAGACCCGCCCCGTGGCGCGGTCGCAAGCGAGGTAATCCATCGAGACGCCGGACTCGCCGCCGGGGAGCGCGATCGGGCGAGCCGCAGGCCCAGCGGAGCCCGGCGCGGGCGCGGCCTTGGCCGGGGAGACCATCGCGTCCATCGGCTCCGGGCCAGGCTGGGCTCCCGAGCACGCCGTGAGCACGAAAAGGCTTGAAACCGAGGCGAATGCGAGCAGAGTGGTCTTCACTTCAATCTCCTGACGGGCCACTCTAACACGCTCGCGTTTCGATTCATCAGGGGCTCCCGCGCGGGAATGCGCTCGCGGGCAGTCGCACGGCGCATTTGGCTATTGACCCGGCGCGCGAGAACCTTCAGAAAAAATCCGCGCCTCGAAGAATTTCGTGAAGGTTCTGGACCGAGGCGTGAACTCCACGAAGGACGGCGAGGTGGGCCTCCGCCGTCGAGGTGATCCCCCTTGAAGACGAACCGCACGCTGACTGCCATTCTCACTCTGGTCGCGGTTAGCGCCGCACCGCTGCTCCTCGCGCCGGGCTGCTCATCTCCGGACTCGCCGTCGAGCGGCACCGCGAGCGGGAGCACCACCGGCTCGGGCGACGCCACCACCAGCAGCGGAGCCGGCGCATCGACGACGGCGAGCACCTCGACGGGGGCCGGCGGAAACCCGAGCACGACCGGCGTCGGCGGCGCGCCCGCGACGACCACCGGAGCGGGCGGCGCGACCGCCACGACCGGAGCGGGCGGCGCAGGCGGCGCAGGCGGCGCGGCGAGCAGCAGCGCCGCCTCGAGCACCGCCGCGTCCAGCAGCGTCGCGTCCAGCAGCGTCGCGTCCAGCAGCGTCGCCTCCAGCAGCGCGGCCTCCAGCAGCGCGGCTTCCAGCAGCGCTTCGAGCGGCACGGGCGGCGGAGGCTGCCTCATGTGCACAGGCGCCTACCAGTGGAGCAAGGCGATCGGCGGCTCGACCGACGAGGAGGGCAATTTCGTCACCATCGACTCCATTGGCAACGTCTACGTCGGCGGCTACTTCACGAGCCAGATGGACGCCGGGTGCGGCGTGATGACGCCGGGCGCGGGCGACACTCCCTTCCTCATCAAGTTCTCGGCCGCGGGAGTGTGCACCTGGAGCAAGGCTTTCCCGATCTCGCAGGTGGGGATCACCGATCAGGTCAAGGGCATCGCCACCGACTCTTCCGGCAACGTCTACATCATTGGCACCTTCTTCGGCGCCGTGGATCTCGGCGGCGGAGTGCTGGTCTCCGCCGGCCAGAGCGACGTGTTCGTGGCCAAATACAAGCCGAACGGCGCGTTCACCTGGGCCAAGCGCTTTGGCAACGTGTCTCCGCAGAACGGCAAGGCGATCACCGTCGACGCCCTGGGCAACGTGCTCGTCGTCGGCGACTTCTCCGGCCAGATCGACTTCGGCGGCGGAGCGCTGGTGTCGGCGGGCAACACCGATATCTTCGCGGCCAAGCTCGACACCAACGGGAACTTCATCTGGGCCAAGGGCTTTGGCGACGCCGCCGGCCAGACGGCCGTGGCGGTGGCCGTCGACAGCACCGGGAGCGTGGTCTTCACGGGCACGCTCAACGGCGCCGCGGATTTCGGCGGCGGTACGCTCACCAGCGCCGGCATCGGCGATGTGTTCGTCACCAAGCTCAGCAGCGCGGGCGGTCACGTCTGGAGCAAGCGCTTCGGCGACGCGGCCGATCAGATTGGCACCGGCATCGCGGTCAACGCGGCCAACGACGTCATCGTCACCGGCTACCTCGCCGGTGGGACGCTCACCTTCGGCGGGCAGAACCTCGTCAATCAGGGCGGAAACGACGCCTTCCTCGTGCAGTTCGATCCGGCCGGCAACCACATGTGGAGCCGGCTCGGCGGCGGGCCCGGCAACCAGAGCGGGCTCGGCGTCGCCGTCGATCCTGCGGGCTACGTGGTCATGACCGGCCTCCTCAGCTCCACGGCCGACTTCGGCGGCGGCGTGCTCACGGCCGCCGGCGGCGCCGACATCTTCGTGGCGAAGTACGACACCACGGGCGCGCACATCTGGAGCAAGGGCTTCGGCGACGCAGCCAATCAGTTCGCGCGCTCCGTCGCCGCGGCGCCCAACGGCGACAGCGTCGTCGTCGGGCTCATGCTCGGGACCGCGAATTTCGGGGGCGGGGCCATCGGCGGCGCCGGCGGCGAAGACGCGTTCATCGTCCGGTTCGGACCCTGACACGAGCCGCAGATCCCCTTGATTCATCGGGAGCTCTGCGGATCAGAATCCTGCCGGCGCCCGCCGGGCCGGCGGCGATCGAGTAGAGTCGCGTCGTCGCCACCTCCCGCATGAAGCCCCTCCAGATTGCCCTCGGCTCGCTCCTCGGCCTCGCCCTCCTCGGCGGCGGTTACGTCACGATTTTCCACGCCGACTGGCTCAAGCCGCACCCGAAAGACGAGGAAGAAGAGAAGGTCGAGACCGTCGTCCCGGTGCACGTCGGCAAGGTGCAGACGGTCTCGTTTCATCGCTACGTCGAGGGCTGGGGCAACGTCACGGCCGAGCCGGCGGGCGACGGAAAGGCGGCAGCCAGCGCGCGGATCGCCTCACCGACGCTGGGCGTGCTCGCCGAGGCCCGCTGCGCCGAGGGGCAGCGCGTGGAGAAGGGCGCGACGCTCTTCCAGCTCGACACGCGGATGGCCAGCGCCGAGGCGCTGAAGGCCACGGCGGCGCGCGCCTCGGCCAAGGCCGCGATCGAGCGGCTCACGGCCGCGGTCGACTTCAACCAGCGCGAGCTCGAGCGGACGAAGAAGCTCACCGACGAGCAGCTCACCTCGCAGAAAGATCTCCACGCCGCCGAGCTCGCGCTGCTCACCTCGCAGAAGGACCTGAACGAGGCCAACGCCAAGGTCTTCGAGGCCGATCGCACCGCGCAGGCCGCGCAGACCCAGGCCGCGCTGCTCCGCATCACCTCGCCGCTCGCGGGCACGGTGGTGAAGATCAACGTCAATCCCGGCGAGGCGATCGAGGCCGCCACGGTGCTCGCGGAGATCGTCGATCTCGATCGCCTGGTCGTCACCGCGACCATCCCCGCGGCCGAGCTGCGATCGCTCAAGCTCGGCTTGCCGGTGGAGATCATCGCCGGCGAGCGCCCCCCGGTCGCAGCCAAGGCCGGCGGCGACGACGACGAGAAAAAAGACGAAAAGAAGCCTGAAAACGAGGCCAAGAAGCCCGACGAAGCGCCCGCGAAAGACGAGAAAAAAGACCCCGGCGACCAGGGCCTCATCCTCGCGGGGCAGCTCGCGTTCCTCGGCTTCCAGGTCGACATGCGCAACGACACGGTCGGCGTGCGCGTGGCGATCCCGAAGGACGCCGGCTTGCGCCCCGGCCAGCACGTGCGCATCCGCGTCGTGGTCGAGCAGCACGACGATCGCCTCGCCGTGCCGAAGGAGAGCGTCTTTCGCGGCGACGACGGCGCGGTCGTCTCGGTGGTCGTCGGCGACAAGGCGACGCAGCAAGCCGTGCGCCTCGGGCTCAAGGAGAACGGGCTCGTCGAGGTCGCCGGAGAGGGCCTGAAAGAGGGCCTGACCGTCGTCACGGCGGGCGCGTACGCTCTGCCGAAAGAGACGAAAATCAGGGTAATCGGCGAGTAGATCGATGAGCGAGACCCCTCAGGCGAAGGCCCCCGGCGGCGCCGCCGCGCTGCTCGCGGCGTTCGCGACCCGCTACGCGCGGGCCATCGTCTTCATCGTCCTCGCGCTCTGCGCCGGCGGCATCTTCGCGGCGATGACCATGAAGTCGTCGGTCTTCCCCGAGACGAATTTCCCGCGCGTCGTCATCCTCGTCGACAACGGCGTCATGCCCGCCGACGAGATGATGGCCACGATCACCCGCCCGATCGAGGAGGCGATGAAGGACCTCCCCGGCGCGGTCACCGTGCGCTCCACCACCAGCCGCGGGTCGGCCGACGTCAACGTGTTCTTCGGCTGGAACGTCGACATGGAGAAGGCCGAGCTCTACGTGCTCTCGCGCCTCGGGCAGCTCCGGAGCTCGCTCCCCACCACCGCCCAGACCACCGCGTATCGGCTTACGTTCTCGGCATTTCCCATCGCCGGCATCAGCCTCACCAGCGACAAGCGCAGCATCTCCGAGCTCTGGGAGATCGCCCGCTACACGATCAAGCCGCGCTTCCTCCAGGTGCCCGGCGTGGCCCGCGTCGACCTCGTCGGCGGCCGCACACCCGAGATCCAGATCGTCGTCAACCCGGCCAGGCTGAGCGCGCTCCACCTGAGCTTGCCGCAGATCACCGACGCGCTCGCGCGGACCAACGTGATCTCGCCCGTGGGCATGCACGAGGAGAACGACACGCTCTACCTCACCGTCGTCGACGGCCGCGTCCACGACATCCCCGAGATCGAAGATCTGATCGTCGCCTCGATCGAAGGGCACCCGATCCGGGTCCGCGATTTCGCCCAGGTGAAGCCGGGCGAAGCGCCGGAGTTCAACGTGGTCACCGCCGGCGGCGTCAACGCGGTGCTGCTCAACGTGCGGAGTCAGCCCGACGGGAGCACCCTCGAAATCGTCGATCAGGTCAAAGCGATCTTGAGCGCAGTTCGCCACGATCTGCCGCCGGATCTCAAGCTCGCCTTCTATTACGACCAGTCGCTCCTGGTGCGCGCCTCGGTGCAGAGCGTCTGGGAGGCCATCGGCTTTGGCCTGGTGCTCTCGGTGGTGATTCTCTATCTCTTCCTGCGGAGCTGGGGCACCACGCTCGTCGCCACGCTGGTCATCCCCGTCACGGTGCTGCTCACGCTCGGCGCGATGAAGGCCCTCGGGATGAGCTTCAACCTGATGACGCTCGGCGGGATCGCCGCGGCGATCGGGCTCGTCGTCGACGACGCCATCGTGGTGGTCGAGGCCATCTGGGCAAAGATGGCCGCGGGGTGCCCGCCACAGCTCGCGATTCAAGAGGCCTTGCACGAGATCTTTCGCCCGCTCGTGGGGTCGACGCTGACGCCGGTGGTGGTCTTCCTCCCGCTCGCGTTCCTCGACGGCGTCCCCGGCGTGTTCTTTCGTGCCCTGGCGTTGACGATGGTCGTCTCGCTGCTCTCGTCGCTGGTCCTCGCGGTCACGCTCACACCCACGCTCGCCGCGTGGATCCTGAAAATCAAAGGCCCGGAGCCGAGCGAAGCGCACGAGCACGACGAGCACGAGGAGCCCAAAGGCTTCCTGATGGCGCGCTTGCGGCTCTACGACACCGCGGTGCGCGGCGCGCTCCATCACCCGTGGATCACCGTCGGCCTCTCGGGGTTGATCCTGCTCGCGGGCGCCGCGCTCTACCTGCGCCTCGACAGCGATTTCCTCCCCGAGATGGACGAAGGCGGCTTCGTCATCGACTACGTCGCTCCGCCCGGAACCAGCCTCACCGAGACCAACCGCGCGCTGCTCCAGGCCGAGGAGATCGTCCGCAAGAACGAGGACGTCGAGAGCTACTCACGCCGCACCGGCGCCGCTCTCGGCTTCCACCTCGTCGAGCCCAACACCGGCGATTTCCTGATCAAGCTCAAGCCCGCGCGCAAGCACTCGACGAAGAGCGTGATCAGCGATCTGCGCAAGCAGCTCAAGGCGGCGGAGCCCCACATCGAGTGGGAATTCCCAGGCATCCTCGGCGATCTCATCGGCGATCTCACGTGGTCGCCGGAGCCGATCGAGATCAAGATCTTCTCCAGCGACCTCGCCTTCCTGAAGAAGCAAGCGCCCCACGTCGCCGAGGTGGTCGGCAAGGTGAAGGGCGTCGTCGATCTGAAAGACGGCCTCGTCGTCGCGGGCCCGGCGATCCGCCTCAAGGTCCGCCCCGCCGACGCGCAGCGCTTCGGCCTCGACGCCGACGATCTCGCGCGCGCCGTGAACACCGCGATCCTCGGCGTCACGGCCTCGTCGGTGCTGCAAGGCGATCGGGTGGTGAACCTCCGGGTGCGGGTCGAGGACGCGCGGGTCGATCAGATCGATTCCATCCGCGATTTACCGATCCAATCGCCCAATGGAACCGTGGTGCTGCTCTCGCAGGTGGCCGACGTGATCGAGGATCCCGGCCAGCTCGAGATGCACCGCGAGGACCTCCGCGAGAACGTCGCCGTCACCGCGCGCCTCGAAGGCCGCGACCTCGGCAGCGCCGTCGACGAGATCCGCGCCAAGCTCGAAAAGGATCCGGCGATCCCGCCCGGGACCATCGCCTACGGCGGCCTCTACGAGCAGCAGCAGGCCTCGTTCAAGAACCTCGTCGTGGTGCTGGTGCTGGCGATCGCCCTGGTTTTCACGGTCCTCTTGCTCGAATTCCGCGCCTTCGCCGAGCCCATCGCCATCGTCTTCGGCTCGGTGCTCGCCCTCTTCGGATCGATCGTCGCGCTCACGGTCACCGGGACGTCGCTCAACATCATCTCGTTCCTCGGGGCGATCATCGGCGTGGGGATCGTGGCGAAGAACGGCATCTTGATGCTGGATCTCGTCGATCATTTGCGGGCCGAAGGGCACAGCCTGGAAGAGGCGTTGATCCGATCGGGGAGGCGGCGGCTGCGCCCGGTGCTGATGACGTCGATGGCCGGAGCCCTGGGAATGCTGCCGCTGGCGTGGGGTATCGGCTCGGGCGCCGACATGCTGAAGCCGATGGCGATCGCGGTGATCGGAGCGTTGCTGTTCTCCGACATGCTCTCGCTCGTCGCGACGCCGACGGTGTATTTCCTGCTGCGACGCGGGGGCGATCGACCGACAACGGATTGACAGGAAGGCGCTTGCCCCTCGCGCGCCCGGCAAGTAACACCCTCGGATCGTGGTGCAGCGCAGTTCTTTCGGGGCGGGATCGCTCGCGGCGGCGGCGTCGGCGCTCTCCGACGAGACCTCCTCCGAGGCGCTCGCTCCCGGAGATCCGGCGGCGTTTCTCGCGCGGCGGATGGACCTGCGCGGGAGCGTGGATCTCGCGCGGCAGCTCGCGGTGATCGATCGCGGCGCGGCGGCGGCGACGACCTCGCCCGAGGCGGCGATCCGGCTCCGCGCGCTGGTGCGGTCGCGCCTGGGCGAGCTGAAGCTCGGCGTCGATCGCGTGTTTTCGGAGCCGTTTCAGCGGCGAAACAAGCTGCCCGCGCCCGCGCAATTCCACGCGACGCTGGCCGAGACCGGGGCGCTCGCGACCCGGATCGTGCGGCCGGTCGCCGCGGCCGTCGACACGCTCTGGGCTCCGTTTGGCGAGCTCTACACGCTCTGGCTCGATCGCGTCGGCTACGAGGCGCGGGTCCTTCGCGACGAGATCACGCCGGCGATCCACGCGCTCGGCCCGGTCGCGGCGCGGCTCGAGCGGCTCGACGCGGCGCTGCTCGGCGCCACCGCGAAAGGGCGCGCCGAGCTTCTGAACAAGCTGATTCCAGGGCTCGCGCGGTCGTTCGCGCGGACGCTCTCGAACGCGATCGCGTCGCTGCCCGTCGCCGCCACGCCGGCACATGTCGAGGCGTGGGCCGTCGCGCCGGGGTGGCTGCGGCCGGAGATCGCGCGCGGTCACGCCGTGGTGGCCGCGGTGCTCGCGCACGAGCGCGGGCGCCTCGAAGGGCTGGTCGGGCCGCTTCGATGACCCGCGCCGCTGTCCTCCTGACCGGCGCGATCGCCCTCGCGCTGGTGGCTCGCGCCGCGTCCATCTACCGCGGGACGGATCCGCTCGCGTTCGCGCTGGTGCTCTTGATCGGCTTCGGATTGATGCTCGGCCTCGCCGAGCTGTTGATCCGCGCCGGTCAGGCCGAGCGCCTCGGCCGCGAGATCGCCGCGCTGCCTCCCGAGGCGACGCTCGAGATCGTCGACGCGTCGAGCCCCTCGCTCCGCGGGCTGCTCCGCGCGCGCCTCGTCGGGGTCAACGGCACCTCGACGACTGCGCCGTTCACGCCTTATTTGCTGGGTTTGCTGGTCATGATTGGCATGCTCGGCACCTTCCTCGGCCTGTTCGAAACGCTGCGCGGAGCGCGCGAAGCGCTGACGTCGAGCGGCGACGTGGACTCGCTGCGAGCCGGCCTCGCGGCGCCGATGGTCGGCCTCTCGCGCGCGTTCGGATCGTCGGCGGCGGGCGTGTCGGCGTCGGCGATGCTCGGGCTCGGCGCGGTGTTCGTGCGGCGCGCCGAGGCCGCGACGATCAGCGCGCTCGCGCGCTACGTCGCGGGGCCGCTCGCGCGCCTCACGACCGCGGGACGGCAGCTCGTCGCGCTCGAAGCGCTCGCCGATCAGGGCCGCGCGCTGCCCGAGGCCGCGGCGGCGCTGCGCGACACGGCGACGCGCCTGGAGAAGCTCGAAGCGCACCTGCTCGACGGGCAGACGCGCTCGGCGGCGGAGGCGGCGGCGGTGATCAAGGCGGTGGCCGCCGAGGTGCGCGCCGACCTCGCGGCCGGCATCGATCGCGCCGCGACGTCGACCGCGGCGGCGGTGCAGCCGCTCCTCGTCGCGGCCGTCGATCGCGCTGGAACCACGGCAGGAGAAGCACTTTCGAGCTTCACCGGGACCGTCGACGCGCGCTTGACCGACGAGGCCAACCTCCGGCGCGAGCGCGACGCCGCGCACCTCGTGGCGATGGACGCGCTGATCGCCGAGCGGGCCGGCGCGCAGCTCGACGCGCTCTCGGCGGCGCTGATCGCGGCGAGCGACGCGCTCTCGCAGCGCGAGGCGGCGCGCGCCGAGACCCTGGGCGCCGCGATGACCACGGTCGCGAGCCAGAGCGCGGCGTTCGCGGAGCGCGTCGAGCAGACGGCGACCGCGCTGACCCACCTCGAAGCCACGCAGGCGACGCGCCTCGACGAGCGCGCCGAGCGGCTGTTCACGGCGATGAGCGCCGAGGCCACGCGCTTCGAAACGGCCCTGGCGGCGCGCGCCCGGGCCGCCGATGCGCGCGTGGGCGAGCTCGACTCGATCCTCGCCGAGCACCTGCGATCGCTCGGGAGCGCGCTCACCGCGCCGATCGGCGACGTGGTCCGCGCCGCCCAGGCCGCGCCCGAAGCCGCCGCGAAGATCGTCGACGCCGCGCGCGAGCGGCTCGAAGCGCGCGCCTTGGCCGACGCCGCGCGCGACGTGCGCCTCGACGCGCTGACCGAGAAGCTCGACGCCGCCGCCGGCCGCATGGGCGACATGAGCGGCGCGCAGGCGACACAGCTCGCGGCGCTGACCGAGCGAACGCAGACGGTGCTCGACGCCCAGGCCTCGCAGCTCGCGGCCTTTGAATTGCGCCTCGAAGGCGCGCGCACCGCGAGCGCGGAGGCCATGGCCGCGCAGCTCGGCGATCACGCGAGGGGCGTGGGCGAGAGCCTTGGCGCGACAGCCACGCTGGTGCAAGAGGCCTCTCTTGTGCTCCGCGCTGGCGGCGCCGAGATGGCCTCGGTGGCCGAGATGTTCACCGGCGCCGTCGATCGGTATCGCGCCGCCAGCGATCGCTGGCTCGAGAACCTCGGCGCGATCGAGGACGCCATCGCCCGCAAGGAAGGGGGCGAGTCCGCCGATCTCCTTGGCGCCTACCTCGATCAGACCCGCGAGGTCTTCGATCACTCGCTCCGCTTCCAGCGCGAGCTCTTCTCCGAGCTGCGCGCCCTCCGCGCCAAGGGCTCTTCATGATCTCGCCGAGCGACGAGGACGAGGCCGCGCTCGCGCCGATCTGGCCGGTCTTCGGCGACCTGATGGCCTGTCTCTTCGGCCTCTTCGTGCTGTTCTTCGTCTGGGCCATCGCCTTTCAGGTCGATTTGACCCGCAGCCTCGCCAAAGAGCGCACCGAGCGCGAGGTCGAGAGCGCGCGGCTGAAGACGCTGGAGCAGGCCTTTGCCGGCCCGCTCGCCGAGGGGCGGATCACGATCGTCGATGGAAGGATCGGTATCCGCGGCAACGTGCTCTTCGAGCTCAGCTCGGCCGATCTCGAGCCCGAGGGCACCGCGCTGCTCACCGGCCTCGCCGCGCCGCTGAAGAGCTACCTCGCCGATCACGACGAGCTGATCATGATCAGCGGCTTCACCGACGATCGCCCGATCACCGCGTCACGCCAGGGCTACAAGGACAACTGGCAGCTCTCGGCCGAGCGCGCGCTCACCGTGACTCGCGCTCTGGTGGCGGCGGGCGTGCCGGAAGGCGCGATCTTCGCCGCGGGCTTCGGCGCCGGACACCCGGTCGCGCCCAACGATACGAGCGAGAACCGGGCGCGCAACCGCCGCGTGGAGATCTCGCCGATCCCCAGGAGCGCCGCGAAATGAGCGCCCGAATCGAGGCCACGCAGGACCGGCTCGATCGGCTGCGCGCGCGCGGAGGGGCCGAGTACGATCCGCTCGGGCAGGCCTTGATCGTGACCCTGGTCGCGCGCGCCGAGGCCGAGGACGAGGCGGTTCAAACCATCCTGATGGGGCGAATCGACGCCCGCCTCGACTCGCTGGAGGCGGCGTTCCGGGCCGATCGCGCCCGCGCCGACGGCGAGATTGCCACTCTGGAGAGCGCGGGGATCGAGCCCTCGGGCGAGGTGCGCGAGGCGCTGAAACGCGGGGATTTCGCCTCGGTCCGCCGCGGCGCGCGAAGGCTCCACGGGGCCCGCAAAGAGGCCCAGAAGACGGCGCGGGTGCCCTGGATAGCCCGCCTCCGCGGCGAGGCGCGGTCGCGCGATCTGGCCCTCTCCGACGAGGTGACGCGGGGCCTCGACGCGCTGGCGATCGCGATCGAGGACGATCTCGTCGATCGAGCCGGGATGCGCCGAGCCCAGGCGCTCGGGAACGCCATGTCGTCGGCGCTGTTCCGCGAGTCGGCCGCGGGCGCTCGAGCCGAGCTGGCGGTGGCCCGCGCCGCCGATAACCTCCCTGACGGCGCGGGGCCGTACAACGGTCAGGTGCTGGCCGCCAAAGCCCTCTCGGCGATGGCGGCGCTGTCGCCGGGCTACGTGCGGGCGCTGATCGCCGGGCTCGACGATCTGGCGGCGATGGAGGCGCTCCTGGCCCCGGAGGAGCGGAAGGCCGTCAAGCCCGCGAAGGCGAAGAAGCCGAAGAAGAAGCTGGGCGGCGCCGCGTCGGCCTGACGACACCAGGACCCGAGAGTGCGCTCCGCGCGATCGCATCGGGATGATCCACGGGATCACCTCCGCCTTCGATCCATCTTCAAAGCTGCCGGAATATCGATTCAGCACGCTCGGCACGCGGCTTGCAATTCAGCGGTTCTGCGGCCCATCGCCTCCAGAGCATCTCGCCTCCGCTGTAGCAGCGCGCGGGTGAGAGCCCCTGGAGCTTCTGCGTTGCCCGGGAGACGTCCATGCGCAAGATTGGTATTCTCACTTCGATCCTTCCCCTCCTCGTGGTCGGTTGCCTGGGCACGGGCGCCGAGAGCACGAGCGAAGACGTCAGCCACTCGGACCTGGCGCTCGCGGGTGGAGTCTACAACTTCGGAACGCTGGCGAACCCCGGCGCGTGCCTGGATGTCTCGGGCGCGGCCACGGGCGACGGTGCCAACATCCAGGAGTGGTGGTGCAACGGCAGCATCGCTCAATCGTTTCGCCTCGACGATCTGGGCGGCGGCTGGTCGCGAATCGTCAACACCAACAGCAACAAGTGCCTCGACGTCGCCTGGAACGCCACCGCGGACGGGACGAACATCGCCCAGGTGACGTGCAACGGGAACGGCGCTCAGGCCTTCCGCTTCGAGGACGTCGGCAATGGCGCGGTGAGGATCATCGGCCAGACCAGCAACAAGTGCGTCGATGTCGCCGGCGCTCACACTGCCAACGGGACCAACGTCCAGCTCTGGTCGTGCAATGGCACGAACGCCCAGGCGTGGAAGCCGGCGCTGCTTTCGGGCGGCGGCAATGGCAATGGCAATGGCAATGGCAATGGCTGGAACCTCGTCTGGTCGGACGAGTTCAATGGCCCCAACGGCTCGGGCATCGACGGCTCGAAATGGACCGCCGAGACGGGTGGCTCGGGCTGGGGCAACCAGGAGCTCGAGTACTACACGAACAGCACGCAGAACGCCCAGCAGCAGAATGGCTCGCTCGTGATCACGGCGACGCCTGCCGGCGCCAATCAATACGGCTGCTGGTATGGCACCTGCCAGTACACCTCCGCGCGGCTCGTCACGAAGGGCAAGTTCGAGTTCACCTACGGTCGCGCCGAGTCGCGGGTGAAGATCCCGCGCGGCCAGGGGCTCTGGCCGGCGTTCTGGATGCTCGGCAACAACATCGGATCTGCCGGGTGGCCGACGTGCGGCGAGATCGACATCATGGAGAACATCGGCAAGGAGCCGGTCACCAACCATGGCAGCATGCACGGGCCGGGCTACTCGGGCGGTAACCCCCTGACCGGGATCTACAACAACCCGGGCGGCGCGCTCGGCGACGATTTCCACACCTACGCCGTGGAGTGGGAGCCGGGCGCGGTTCGCTTCTACGTGGATGGAAACCTCTACGAAACGAGGACGCCGGCCAACCTGCCGGGCGGGACGCAATGGGTCTACGACCACCCGTTCTTCATGCTCCTCAACCTGGCAGTCGGCGGCGGCTGGCCCGGCTCGCCCGATGGCTCGACCGCCTTCCCGAAGCAGATGCTGGTGGACTACGTCCGCGTCTACAAGCACACCGGCGGCAGCTGAACGAGGCGCGCGCTCAGCGTGTGATGGCGTGGAGCTGGGTGGCGCCGCTGTCGTCGCCGCTCATCCACACCAGGTGGGTCGCGTCGAACGCCATCTGACGCACGTTGCCGGAAGGCTCCGAGTCGATCAGCGTCGACGTCTTGCCGTCGGCGCCCGCCAGGTAGACTCCCGCCGTCTCGTACTTGTTGTCGCCGAAGTAAACGCCCTTCGCGTCGCCGATGCAGTCGTCGATCTCGCCGGTGAACGTGAACACCTTGGCGGGCGCTCCGCCGGCGATCGCCGCCTTGTAAACGTAGCTCACGTTCGGCGACGGGCCCTGGTCCCTCACTCCGTAGTACACGCTCGCGCCGTCGGACGAGAACCCCCTGAAATACTGGCTCGAGCCGATGCTGAGCGTGGCGATCGGCGCGGCGCCGCTGCCGTCGAGCCCGGCGTGCATCAGCACCGTGTCGGACCCGTCGAGCTCGTCCCAGACGACGCCCGAGCTGTCCGCGACGTGGACTCCGTTGATGCCAATGCCGCCGTGCAGCAGCGTGGCCGCTCCACCCGCCGTCGGAGCGCTGTAGATGCCGGGCATACCGCCCATCGTCGCCGCGAAGTAGAGCTTGCCACCGGCGAGGCGGAGCTTGCCGCCGCCGAAGTCATCGAGCGCGAGGACGCTGGTCGGGCTGCTGCCGTCGAGCCCGGCGTGCATGATCGCGGGAGTCGTCGCCGTCGTGACCCAGTAAATGCCCGTCGCGTCGACGGCGAGCGACTTCGGATCGGAGTCGGTGACGATCGAAGCGAACATGCCGCCGCCCGCGACCGCGAGCTTGTTGATGCCATTGCCCTGCTGCGTCCAGTAGACGCTGGAGTCGAAGAGCGCGAGATCGACCGGGTGAAACAGGCCCGACGCGAGGACGTTGCTCGAGCCCATGCCCGTGCCCGTGGACGCGCTGCCGCTGGTCGTTCCAGCACCGCTCGTCGTTCCACCTCCCGCGCCGTTCGAGGTGGTGCCGGTGCCGGGGTCGGACGAGCAAGCCGCCGCCATCGTCGCCACCAGTGCCAGCGTGATCAGATCAAGTTGTGCGCGCATTCGTTTTTCTCCTGGTCGAAGCAGTAAGAGAGCCTCTGTCCCAGGAGAGACCCGGGGCCCGGCGCTCTGTCTCAAGAAAATCGACGCGCGGGTTCTCGCGACCGACTCGCGGGAGGATCGGGTACAACCGTCGCGATGCCCCTCCGACCCCTCTCGCGCGGCGCCCACGGGGGTGCCCTGCGTGGGTGGCTCTCTCCGCGAAGACGCCGGATCGCCGCGGGCGCGCTGGCGCTCCTGGGCAGCGCGTCGCTCACCGGCCGCGCCGCCGCCGCGCCGCCTGCCGCCGTGTCGGCCGTGATCGCGCCGCGCCTCGATCCTCCGCCCCAAGTGGCCTATCCTGCCCGAGCGTCGGGCGACGCCGAGGTCACTCTGATCCTCACGATCGAGAAGGACGGTCGGGTGCGTCTGGCCGAGATCGAGATCGAGTCCGGGGCAGAGCCGTTCGCCTCCGCGGCGAAGCAGGCCGCCGCCGCGTGGCGCTTCGAGCCGGCGACGCGGGACGGGATCGCCGTGCCGGCGAAGATCCGGTTTGTCGCGACATTTCACGGCGAAAAAGCCGGCGCCGGGCCCGCCGAGGCCGAGCAGCGTTTACCGGTCGAGGGGCCTTTGCACAGGGGCGAGCCCGCCGCTGCAAAGGCCTCTCCGCCGAGCGCGCCGATCGAGATCCTGATCCGCGCCGACAAGCTCCCTCCGTCGGTCACGTCGCTCTCGCGCGCCGAGGTGCGGCAGATCCCCGGCACCTTCGGCGATCCCTTCCGCGCCGTCGAGGTGCTGCCGGGCGTGACGCCGACTATCTCCGGATTGCCCTTCTTCTACGTTCGCGGGGCGCCCCCGGGCAACGTGGGGTATTTCATCGACGGCGTCCGCGTCCCGTACCTCTTCCACGTCTTCGTCGGGCCCTCGGTGGTCAACCCGGGGCTGGTGGAGCGCGTGGATCTCTATCCGGGCGGCTACCCGGCGCAGTATGGCCGCTACGCCGGAGCCATCGTGTCCGCAGAGACCACCGCGCCGCGCGACGATTTCCACGGGGAGGGCAACCTCCGCATCTTCGACGCCGGCGCCCTGGTCGAGAGCGGCTTTGGCGGCGGGCGGGGGACGGTGCTGGTGGGCGGGCGCTACTCGTACTCCGGCGCGCTGTTCTCCCTGATCTCCCCGAGCGTGACCCTCGACTATCGCGACTACCAGGCGCGGATCACCTGGAACCTGACGCCCCGGGACCAGATTGGCCTCTTCGCCTTCGGCGCCTACGATCTCTTCGCCCAGAAGAAGAACAACATCGAGAGCATCGTGTTTGGGTCGGAGTTCTACCGCTTCGATCTCCGCCTCGATCACCGCTTCGACGGCGGCGGACACCTGCGCTGGGCGACGATGGGCGGCTTCGATCAGACCCGGATCGCCACTGGCCAGCAGAACGCGCGCAACGTGCCGATGGGCACGCGGGTCGAGCTCACGCAGCCCTTGAGCCCGGAGCTGACGCTGCGGGCCGGGATCGACGCGCAGTTCGACAGCTACAGCGCCGATCCGCAGCGGTGGGGCGATCCCCGGGATCGCAACACCATCAGCTTCAACGCCCTGTTCCCCCCACGGAGCGAGGCCGCCCTCACCGCCCGCGCCGACGTGGTGGTGAAGCTCGGCCAGCGCGTCGAGATCACGCCGGGGATGCGCTTCGATCTCTTCCGCTCCGCCGGCGGGTCCGCGATCTCGGCCGACCCGCGGGTCGCTTTGCGCGTCGACCTGACCGACAAGATCCGGCTCGTTCACGCGGTCGGCCTCGCGCATCAACCCCCCTCGTTCATTGTCCCCTTGCCCGGCCTGGCCCTGGGCAGCCTGAGGCGCGGACTCCAGACCTCGATGCAATCGAGCGCCGGGATCGAGCTCGATCTGCCCGACGCCACCACCGCCAGCGTGAGCCTCTTCGACAACGTCTTCCTGAAGATGAGTGACGTCTTCGACCTTCCCGCGGGGAACAGTGCGGCGATCTCCGAGCCGCGGAGCCTGGGATCGGCCTACGGTCTCGAGGTCTACGTCCGGAGGCGGATGACGCGGCGGCTGGGCGGGTTCGTGTCGTACACTCTCTCTCGATCCACCCGGAGCTGGTACCGATGGACCTTCCCGAGCGCGTTCGACCGCACCCACGTGCTCAACGTCGCCGCGGCCGTCGACCTCGGCCGCGGCTGGCGCGCCGGAGCGCGGTTCACTTTCTACACCGGCGCTCCGTCGCCCGCCGGCCAGGCCGCGGTGTTCTCCGGCGCTCCGAACACCGATCCCGCGCGGGATCCCGCGTTCTACCGCCTCGATCTTCGCGTCGAGAAGCGCTGGACGCTCCAGAAGGCGCGGTGGATCTCGTTCGTGGCCGAGACGCTCAACACCACGCTCCACAAGGAGACGGTGAACGGGGTGGAGATCGGGCCGGTCGCCATTCCCAGCCTGGGTGTCGAAGGAGGATTCTGATGGACGCGCAATTGCCGATCTCCATGGCTCGAATCATCGCTGCGGCTCTGCTCCTCGCAGGCTGCCTCCCCGGCGACACGCGGCCTCCGCCCGCGGCAATTCACCTCACGGTGGAGCCGAGCCCGGCGGTCACGGACGGCCTGACCACGGTCGATGGATGGCACATCTCGTTTGAACGGCTCCTCCTCGGCATCGGAGACGCCAGGCTCGGGGCTCTCGGGAGCGGCAATGCGGACCCCGACGAGTCGGTCTGCACCATCTACGCGAACGCGCGGTACGAGCGTCTCTTCGACGTCACGGTGGGCGGACGTCAACCGCTCTCCGACATCTACGGGATCGGGACCTGCGGCGTGAGCTTCGCGGTCACCGTGCCCTACGGGTGGAGCGGACCGCTCGGCGCGACGCCGCTCGGCCCCGGGGTCTCGGCCAAGGATCTCGCGTTCATGCGCGACTCGAGCCACCACACCCTCGAGTCCAATCATCCCCGATCCGTGTACGTGCGCGGGCAGGCGACGCGCGATACCACGACCAAGCGCTTCGAGTGGTCGTTCAGAGACCTGTACGTGCTTCGAGGCTGTGTGGACGCGAGCGGCGTGGGGTATACCAGCGACGTCATCCTCACCTCGGGTGCGGAGCTGCCGCTCCCGGTGGTCATCCACGGAGAAGAGCTGTTTCGCGCGAGCGGCTCCGACGACAGCCCGCTCCGCTTCGACGCCCTGGCAGCCGCCGACGCGGACGGAGATCACGTGATCACGCTGGAGGAGCTGCACGGCACCGTCGATGCGGTGAGCGAGGCGAATGGAGGTGCGGCGCGCGCGGACGGCGGCCCCCCGTCGCTCGCGGACCTGCTCGAGTACCAGCTCGTACCGCGGATGATGCGCCTGCGCGACAGCGGCCCTTGCGTGGGTCTGTTCCAGTGAACGGGGCCCGCCCACCGCAGGTGCTCGCAGCGTGCGCTGACCGTCCGCCGGATCGAGGGAGGATCAGGATTGCGAGGAGGGACGCGCGCGGCCTATCCTCCCGGCGCGCGGGGACCTCGCGCAGTCGGACTGCAGCGTCCCCGCGTCGCGATCACGCGACCCGATTCGAATGGAGAACAAGAATGAGCCACCACCATCATCACCCCGATCACGCCGCCTCGATCAGCGACTTCACCTCGTCCTCGCACGGACGCGACGCCATGGACGCGCTCGCGCAGAACGGCATCGTCGGCCAGGACGCCGAGAACGTGATCCAGCACGCGGCGGCCGCGGCGCACGCGCACGTCGAAGAGCACGCGCAGTCGACCGGGATCCTCGGCGCGCACCCGGGCAAGAGCTTCTTCGCGGCCTTCGCGGCCGGGCTCCTCAAGGGTGATGGCGTGTTCGGATCGATCGCCGACGGCGCCGAAGGCGTGATTTCGGGCCGGATCGCCGAGGCGATCGCGACCAAGGCCGGCCTCGACTCGTCGATGGCGTCGACGGCCGCGGCGGCGGTGACGCCGTTCCTCGTGGACTTCCTCAAGAGCAAGCTCGGCCACGGCTGAAAAGAATTTGCGCTTAAAAGGCCGAGCTCTCAATCCTCGTTCACAGTCCTGGAAAAGAGAGCTCCAGCCGCTGCGGGCGCCGGAGGCTGCGCGCCTCCTCAGCCCTTCTTCGCGAGCGCGTCCCGGATGAGCTGCACCGTGCCGGCGGGGTCTTCCACCTCGACCACCAGGCTGACGTACCCGTCGTGATTCACGTCGATGGTGATGGCCTTCTTCCCCTGGTGGATGTTCCAGAAGATCCAGCTCCCGTGACGGTAGAAGCGCCCAGCGATGGCGATTCCGGGCATGTAGGCGCCCGGGAGACGGATGCTCTCGTCGAGCTGCGCCTGGGCTTCGGCGGTGACCCCCACCTCGGCCGATCGGACGTGGCTGAGCGGTACCTCGAGCGACTTCTTGAACGAGAGGACCACGTCGATCCCCTCCACGGTGAGCACCAGCTTGTCTCCAGCGATATCGATCTTCGTCATCGTCGGTGGTTCCTTTCCGCGTCCGAGTCTGGTCGTAGCGCTCCTGGATCACCTGCGCTTGCTGGGTCGTCCGGCTCATTTCTTGGTGACGGTCGTTGACGTCGCGCCACAGGTGACGACGTAAGGAGCGCTCGCGCTCGCAAAATACCCCGCGAGGTAGCCGCACGTGCCTTTGTAGGTGATGTCGTCGGGGGTGAGCTTGGGGATGTCGCGGGTGTCTTTCGGGGGGATGCCGCCGAGCATGAGCTGCGGAGACGAGACGAGCACGCCGCAGAGGGCCCGGAGCTTCTCTTCGAGCTTCCCGAGGGCGGTGTTGCTCACCGGGACGCCGAACAGGGCTTCCAGCGCCGGCTTCTCGACGGTGGGCTCGATGGTGGGGTCGCCGACCAGGCGGTCTTTCAAGGCGATGACGCCGTCGGCGAGGGTGGTCCCGGGGAGGGTGCCGGCCTTGAAGACGATCTTGCTGATCACGTCGTTGCCGGTGAGGTTCGGGCAGCTCGCGTAGGTGGCCTCCCAGGTGAGACGGCCCTGGAAATCGAGGCCCCGGTAGCCGGGATCGGCGTCCTTCAGGAAGTAGCCAATCGCGCTCTGGAACGACGCCTCCTGGTTGTCGGCGGGGAAATCGAGGCGCGCCGGCCACTCCATCGCTCGGTGGAGCGAGCGGACCAGCGGGCGCGCCGAGACGGCGAAGACCCCGTCCGCGGGGCTGTTGCCGCGCTTCAGAGGATCGTTGTCGCTCTTCGTCCAGGGATCGAAGAGGTTCGGCAGCTCGTAGTCGGCCGAGCCGCAGCCCTCGTCGGGCGCCTTGAGGTTGAAGGCCGGGTGAGCGACGATGTCGAAGATCAGGGTCTTGAGCGAGAAGTGCCTGGCGACGAAGTGTTCGGTGAGCGCCTGGAGGACGTCGCGCTGCTCGGCGGTGCGAGCGAAGTAGTTGGCGATGGTGAGGCGAGAGCCCATGATCTCTTCCCAGACCTTCTCGACGATGTTCTCGGCCACCAGGTAGGCAAAGGCCTCGTCGGGATCGGCGAGCGAGTCGTCGGCGAGGCGGGTGAGGCCGTGCTTGGCCAGCAGATCGACCCCGCGATGGAGCGAGGCCTCGAGATCCCACACGCTGGCGAGCTGGCCCTTGGTGGGATTGGCAGGGGTGGACTTGATGCTCCCGAAGTAGGTGTCGATGTTGAGCGGATCGGGCGTTTGCGGGACGGTGAAGGTGCCGCACTGGCCTGCCCAGCCGTAGGGCAGTGTCCCGTTGCCGACCACGTCGGCGACGCGAAGCATGGAGTGGGCGCGGAGATCGTCGGGCCCCTTGGTCAGGAGATCGTCGGGAGAGTGCTTGCCGTTCGAGGCGCCGAAGAGGGAGAGCTCGAAGAGCCCCGGGACGGGCCAGGCGCGGCTCTTCAGCGGATCGTCGTCGTGGGTGACCGAGAACTCGCTGTTGTGGCACGAGAGACAGACCACGTCACGATGGATGTAGGCCGCGTCGAACACGGCGCCGAAGTCTTGCCGTCGAATGCGCTCCATGGCGAGGAAGTCGACGTTGGCGCCGTCGATCGGGAGGCTCATCATCGCGAAGAGGTGGCCGCGGTAGACCACCGAGAGATCGTCGAGCTGGAGGGCCGAGCTCAGGAGATCGCCCATGAGAAACCCCGGGATCGGGGGGTTCTGCGCGGAGGAGTCGTGGTCGCGGACCCAGGCCGCGAGCGATCCGTCGTCGATCGCGGTGGGGCTGGGCACGCCATAACAGGCCTCCTGCGACTTGGTCTCGATCCGCACGGTGTGGAGCGCGTCCATGACGAAGTCGCTCCAGCGCTCGCGGAAGGAGTCCTCGTTCATCAGTGCCTGGGCGACGAGGAGCTTCCCCGGCTCGAGGTCCTTGCCGGGCGGAGGGGGCTTCTTCGGATCTCCGCCGCTCGCGCCGCGGACGCCCTGCAAGACGTCTTCGTAGGCGTTGATCTCGGCCTGGCCCCAGGCGTGGCGGCCGCCGATGGCGACGATCGCCCGGCGGATCCAGGCCTGATCGGTCGACTGGCAATCTTGCCAGACGTGGTCGTGCGGGGGCTCTCCGCCGGTGCCGCTGGAGCCCGTGGCGGACGCGCTCCCGCCGGCGCCGCCGCCGACACCGGCGCTGGTGGATCCGGAGGAGGTGGTGGACTGGACGACGTCGTTGTTGCACCCGGGGGCAACGGAGGCGAGGGCGGCTCCGGCGAGCGCCGCGGCGAGGGCGGTGAGGGGAAGGTTACGGCCTCTCATGTGGTGATCCCCAGCTGACGCTGCTTGACGAGCGCGGCCGCCTCGGCCTCGGTGGTGGCGCCGGGCACGTCGGCGACGTTGTAGCTCTCCTGGGCAAAGGGCCAGATCCCGAGGGCCATCAGGGCCGCTATCCGGTTCTCTTGCGGGGTGCTCGAGGTGGCGGTGGCCATCCCGTCGGCGGTGCAGGCGCCAAAGACCCCCTTGCTCGCCGCGCGGACCGGGCCGCCGATGAAGGTGATCGGATATCCATAGGGCCAGTGGTTGCGCCCCTTTCCACCCCCCTGCGGGTAAGGCGTGCGGCCGAACTCGGTGGTGAGGACGATCATCGTCTTGTCGAGATCGAGCTTGCTGGGGTCGTTCTCGCCGGGCGTGTTGATCAGGGCCATCAGCGCGTTGAGCGTGTGGCCGAGGTTCCGCGACTGGGTGTGCGAGTTCTCGCCGTGGGTGTCGTAGCCGCCGCCGCCGTCGGCTGCCTTTAGCCCCCCGTCGACGACGCAAACGTACCTCGCCGGCGAGGTCGGGTGGGTGAGCAGGTGAGTCGCGAGGGCGAGGCTCATCGTCGTGGAGTCGGTGCCGCTGCTGTCCCCGCACTCGCTGCCGCCGATTTTTTCGAAGTACTTGGTGTCGAGGACCGCGGCGATGGCGTCGGCTCCAGCGATGGAGTCGGTGGCCGCGGCGAGGTCGCCCACGCGCGGCGATCGGAGCGGGCCAGCGCCGCCGGGCCGGGTGAGACGCGCGTTGTATTGACCGATGTAGTCCTTCATCAACGCGTCGTAGGCGGCGCGGCTCTGGCCGACCGCGCCGCGCTCGAGGAGCTTGGAGACGTCGCCCGCCGCGTCGACCTTGAGGCTGAGCGGGCGAGCCGCGCCCGGATGCATGCCAATCGCCGTGGCGCTGCGGATGTTGTCGGTGGGAAACCCGAGGTTGTCCGAGAGGAGGACATACGAGAACGGCGCGCGCCCAGGCACGGTGTTGCGATCGTTGTAGTAGCGCTGGATGTGCGAGCCCAGGCCCGCGAGCGCGGGGTGCCCGAGGCTGCGCCCGGCGAGCGCGAGGGGAATGGCCCCCTCGTGCGGCTCGAGATCGTGGTGCGTTATCGCGACGCGGACCCGATCCATGACGTCGGGTCGGTTGCGCAAAGGCATGACGAAGGGGCCGAATTTGACCTGGTTTCCGTCAGAGTCCGTCGCGAAGTCCTGGAGGAGCGGGCCCGCATAGCCACACTGGGTGACGGCCTGCTGCACATCGCCGGAGCTGACGAAGGCCCACCATCCGGTGCTGTCCGCCTGGCCAAAGGCGTCGACGCAATAGAACGATTCGTACTGGCTGACGCCGCCGTAAAGGAAGATCTCGAGGATGCTTTGCGCCTGGAGGTTCGCCGGGACGGTGGCGGCCTCGGCGCCGGCCGGGGTTTCGCCGAAGGCCGCGGCCTGCTGCTCGCCCAGAAGGGTCGCAGCGGCGCCGCCGCCGGCCCCCGCGGCGACGATTGCGGCACTTTTGAGAAAATCTCTACGTTTCAAGGGGCGACTCCTCTGGATGGCGCAAGCCATCGCTCGTCAGCCGGCCCTCTGGGAGGGCCGGCCTCGGCGACGCGCGCTCGCGGCCGCTGCCAAGGAGCGTGAGGATTGGCGGCGAACGCGGAGTGGTCAACCAGAAGCGACACAATGACGCAGCGCGCGTGGATACTTTGCGCGCCGACCCTCCGCAGCGTCGCGTGAGGCGGTTTTAATGCGGTGCCGCTGTCGGAAGCGTCCAGTTGGTCGGGATCGCGGTCGGGAAGCCCGAAGGCATGGTGCTCGGCATGGCCGTCGGCCACGCCCAGGGTTGCTGCGGGGCGGCCGCGGTGGGCTGTTGTTGCGGCGCGGGCTGCTGCTGCGGGAGCGGCTGCTGCTGCGGATACGGCTGCTGCTGCGGGTATTGCTGCTGCGGCGGCTGCTGCTGGTACTGCGGGTACAGCGGCTGCTGCGGCTTCGGCTGGTCCTGGCGGCAGCCCATCGCGAGCATCAGGGCCGCGAACGTCGAAACTCCGAGGATGGTCAGGGCGATCGGTCGCATGTGGACATCCTACGAAGAAGCGCCGTGGAGGCGAAGAAAAAGCGGGCGCGCGCCGGGCATTCCCCCCGCGCGGCGGGACGTGCCAGAATGCCCGCCGGCAAGGCCCACAGACCGCTCATGCGAACCGACGAGATCCACCCGGGCGACGTTATCGCCGGGAAATACCGAGTCCGAGCCATCCTCGGTCGCAGCCATGGCCTCCTCGTCGAGGGGTTCCACACCGAGTTCGATCAGCGGGTGGTGATCAAGATCCTCCTCGCCGGGCACGGGGAAGAGCGGGAAATCGAGCGGTTCCGGCGCGAGGCGCGGACGCTGGCGAAGCTCGAGTCGGAGCACGTCGCGCGGATCATCGACGTGGGGACCGAGCCCGACGGATCGTTTTACCTGATCCGCCAGCACCTCGACGGCGTCGATCTTGGCTCGTTCATCCGGCAAAACGGGCCGCTGGCGCTGGCCGACGCGGTGCTGACGATCCTCCAGGTGGCCGAGGCCGTGGCCGAGACGCACGGTCACGGGATCATCGTGCGCGAGCTGCAGCCGGCGCACCTGTTCCTGACTCAGCGCGCGGGCGGGGCGCCGCTGATGAAGATCACCGACTTCGGCACGGCGAAGCTGATGCGCGACGCGGCGGCGCCGGGCCCGACCGGCGAGCTGACGGCGACGGCGATGTTCGGGCTCTCGCCGTACTCGTCGCCCGAGCTGCTGCGCAAGGCGAAGAACGTCGACGCGCGCACCGACGTGTGGTCGCTCGGCGCGATCCTCTACGAGCTGGTGACGGGGCGGCCGCCGTTCGCGGGCGAGACGGCGCTGCTCATGCTGCAGATCACGCGCGAGCAGCCGACGCCGGCCTCGCACCTGGTGCCGGGGCTGCCGCCGGAGGTCGATCAGATCCTCGACTGGGCGCTGGCCAAGGACGTCGACGCGCGCTTCAAGAACGTGCACGCGTTCGCGCACGCGCTGCTGCCGTACGCCACCGCCGAGGGGCAGGTGCTGATCGAGCGCATCGGTCAGATGGCCGAGGCTTCGCGCACCAAGCGGCGCGGGGGATCGACGCCGCCGCCTTCGTTTCCCGCGTCGCGGCCCTCGTCGCCGGCGCACGTGCCGACGATGCCGCCGCCTCCGTTGTCGTCGCCCGGTGGCGGCTCGCGGACCGACGAGTCGGTGACGAGCGTGCTCACGCCCGAGATGATGGGCGTCGCGATCCCACCGGCCGCGCCCGTCCCGACGATGTCCAGCTTCGGCGCGCAGCCCGCGTCGATCCCCAGCTCGGCGAGCCCGGCGACGAGCCGGCCGCGAGCGACGTCGCCGCCGACGACGACCGCGGCGACGGCGCCGCACTCGCTGCCACGCAAGGTGGCGATGGGCGCGATCGCGGTGGCCGCCGTCGTGCTGCCGATGCTGGTGCTCTACGTCGTGCTGCGAAAGGGGACGTCGACGAGCACGCACGAGCTGACGCTCCAGGGCCCGGTGCCCACGCCGTCGGCGTCCGCCGCGCCGATCGCCACCGCCGAGCCCACGGCCTCGGCGACGGCGATCGCCACCGCCGCGCCCTCGGCGACGCCGAGCGCGACGGCGTCGGCGGCGATCGTTGCAGCTGCAACCATCGACCCGCCCGCCCCGACCGCCAAGGCGACGAGCAAGACCGTGAGGACGCCCCCGCCGCCTCCTCCGCCGCCGCCTCCTCCGTCGTCGGGCGGCGCGAACGGGACGCTGCTCGCCGTCGCCGTCGGAGGGAGCTGCGCGTTCTCGGTCAACGGCGCCGGCAAGGGGACGAGCTCGTCGTTGAGCCTCTCGCTCAAGCCCGGCACGTACGCCGTGACGTGCAGGCCAGCCAGCGGCGCCACGAAGTCGAAGAGCGTGACGGTGAAGAGCGGCGAAAAGGCGATGGCCGCGTTCAAGCTGTAACGTCCGCGCGCTCGCCGCAGAAGCGCGCGCCTCACCATCCTCGTCGAGGCTCACGCGACGCCGCTCGCTCAGGCGCGCGTGGGTGGGATCAACACGCCCGCCCTCGCAGCCCGCAGGTCATCGACGGATGCGAAACGGGCGCCCACCAGCGGCGGAAGCCCGTTTCGAGTGTGTGTGGCGAAGGGGGAATTCGCGCGAGCGGCGCGGCTACTTGCAGAAGCCGTCGACGCAGATCTGACCGGCGCCGCACGTCTTGCCGGAGTCGGCGCCGCACTGGCCGCCGAGCGTCGAGCTCGATCCGCAGACGGAGTGATCGCCGGTGCTGGTCGTCACCGTCTTGCACTTGTTGATCGTCGGCTGGTTGGTGCACGCGTTCGGCGTCTGCGCCGCGTCGCACGCGATGTAGCAGCTGTGATGCAAGCAGATCGAGCCGGCGAAGCACACGCCGGGGGGCGGGTTGTTGACGCCGGTTTCGCCGTCGTTCTTGCACGTGAACTGCGCGGCCTGGTCGGGGACGCAGCCGTTCTGCACCCACGAATCACCGACCGGGCACATGCCGCCGACGCCGCTCCGCGGGACGCACGCGCCGGCCACGCAGACGGTGCTCGGGCCGCCGCAATCGTTGGTGATGGTGCACGGCTTCGCGGGGTTCGCGCAGATGCCGAGGCCGGTGTTGCAGGTGTACCCCGAGGCGCCGCAGTCCGCGTCGTTGGCGCACGAGGGCGTGCACTTGCCGGTGACGCACTTGTCGACGCCCGCGCACTGCGTCTGATCGAAGCACTGATCGGCCGGCTGCGTGCAGATGCCGCTCACGCATTCGTAGCCCGCGCCGAGGCCCGAGCAGTCGGCGTCGGCGCCGCACGACGCCGGGTTCGAGGGCGCGCACACCCCGTTCGCTCCGCACGAGAAGCCAAAGATGCAGCCGTTGGCCGCGCAATCGCCGGGCTTGCACGTCCCGTCGGGCGCGCACGTCTGGCCGGCCGCGCAGTCCTTCGGGTTGCCGCAATAGACCGGCGCACCTCCGCCGGTGCCCGTGCTCGCGGTGCTGCTCGTCGTCGCGCTGCCGGTGCTCGTCGTCGAGCCGCCGGTACCGCCGCCGCCCATCCCGCTGCCGGTGGTCGTGGTCGTCGTCGTCGGCGACGTCCCCGGCACGCAGCTCACGGTCTGATCGGGGTTCTTCACGCAATCGAAGCCCCGATTGCACCCCCACACACTGCAATCGCCCGGGTGACACTGGTTGTCGCTGCCGCAAGTCTCGTTCGCCGCGCAGTCGCCGGGCCCGTTGCACGTGGTCGCCGGCGCGCCCCCCGTGCCGCAGCCGACGTCGCACGTTTCGGTCGAGTGCTGGTCGCTGTAAATCGGGCAACCCGCGATCAGGGTGGCAAGCAAACCGACGAAGCCGAGCAGAGAAAGTCTCTTCATACCGTCTCCCAAAAGCGCAAAGCCGACCTGCGGCCGGGCCGGAGCGTAGCAAGCGACATGCCCCGGACAAGCTGAACCAGGAAGCGCTGCGCTTGGCGTCATTCCGCGGCTGATCGTGAAGACCCGTTCACGGTCCCGTGTGGCCGAGGCCGGCGTCGACGGGACGCTGTGGCCGATCCTTGCGGGACGCGTGCTACGTTCGGGACTACGCTGACGGCCCCCCGTCCGGGAATCCTCCTGGACGCGCGACCGCGCCCTCTTTCGCTGTTCCCATGGACGTCACCTGCGAGCGCTGCAGCACCGCCTACGAGTTCGACGACGCGCTCGTCTCCGAGCGCGGTACCACCGTGAAATGCACGAATTGCGGGCACCAGTTCAAGGTGAAGCGGCCCCTGGCCGCGGGCGCGCCCGAGCGCTGGCTGGTGCGCACGATCGACGGCCGAGAGCTGGAATTCAAGGCCCTGCGCGAGCTGCAGACCGCCATCGCCCAGACGCAGATCTCGCGTGAAGACGTGCTCCTCCGCGGCGGATCGCGGCCGCGACGGCTCGGATCGATCGCCGAGCTCGAGCCGTTCTTCCTGGGCGCCGGGCCGCACCCGACGCACGCGACGACCATGGGCCTCGGCGAGCCCGCGCGTCGCCAGCGCACGCCGACACCGCAGGGCCTCGGCGTCGCGGGGTTGCCCGGGCCGCAGCGCACCGAAGGATCGGTGGCGATCCCGCTTCCCACCGGCCCGCGCGAGCTCAACGGCCTCGACGACGAGACCTCGGTGATGCCGCCGACGCTGGCGCCGCGCACTGCGCCGCGCCGGCCCCCGCCGTCGGTCCCTCCGCCGCGGCCTCCGAGTCGTTCGATGGCGTCGACCGTGGGATATCCGGGCGTCGTCGTCTCGCCCACGGGCGCGCCGCAAATCCCCGAGGGCGAGGCTCCACGCGCCAGGAGCGGCGAGTTTCAGCGCACGCTCCCCGTCCCGCTCGACGACGCGATGCCGCCGCCGGCGCGCACGCCGCACGTCGAGATCATCTCGGCGCACGCGCTCGAGCCGGCCACGCAGCTTCGCGTCGCCACGCCTCCGCCCGCGCCGACGTACTCCGCCGCGCTCGACGACGTGCGCGGACTCCCGCCGCTGCCCGAGCCCGCGCCGTCGAACAGCTCGAGCCCGCGCCTCGGCAGCATCCCGCCGGCCACGCCGACGCCGGGCACGGTCCGCAACTCGTTCTCCAACGAAGACACCTACGGCGAGCCGCGCTTCTCGTCGATGCCCTCGGCGCCGCGACGCAGCGGAGCGGCGCGGTGGATCGTGGGCTTCGTCGTCGCCGGCATGCTCGCGCTCACCGTCGCCACGCTCGGACCCAAGTACATCTGGCCCGCGGGCAAACAGGCCGGATCGCCCGCGGACGAGCGCATCGGCGCGCTCCTCGCAGAGGGCGAAAAGAGCCTCCTCGACGGCGACGTCGAGGGCGCGCAGGACCAGTTCGCCAAGGCCAGCGTCCTCGCCGACAAAGACGCGCGCGTCGCGACCGATCTCGCGCACCTCGCCGCCGTTCGCGGCGATATCGCGTGGCTCCGCGTGCGCCTCTTGCCCGAGGGCGATCCCGATCTCGACACCGCCAAGCGCGAGCTCGCGCAAGCGGCGGAGCGCGCCCGCAAGGCCGCGGCGACGGCCGCCGAGCTCGCGCCGAACGACCTCGCGGTCACCCGCGCCCGCGTCGACGCGCTCCGCCTCTCGGACGACGTCGCCGGCGCGCGCAAGCTGGTCGCCAGCATCACGGCGGCCAGCTCGCAGCCGGACAACGCGCTCGCGCTGGCCGAGCTCGATCTGGCCGAGGCCAAACCCGATTGGCCGACCGTCATCGGCCGCCTCCGCACCGCGCTCAGCGTCGATCAGAACCTCGGGCGCGCCCGCGCCATGCTGGTGTACGCGCTCGCGCGCTCCGGCGACGTGACCGCCGCGAAAGCCGAGCTCGACCGCATCATTGGCCTCGCGCGACCGCACCCCCTCGTGCGGCCCATGCGCGCGTTCGTCACCCGCGAGGCCAGCGCCGCAGCCGAGCCCTCGGGTTCGGCTGCCGCGGGAAAACCCGCGCCGGGCAAGGGCGCGCTGCCGGGCTCGGGCGCCAAAGATCACCCGATCGATCCGCCGTCCGGGGGCAACACGCGGTCAGGCCACGACGAGCCCACGCCGCCCGCCGGCGGCACGGTCGACACGTCCGATCTCCCGGGCACCAAGACGCCTCCGCCCACCGCGGCGACGGTCGACACGCCGCCCACGCCGACGCCCACCGCTGCGCCCACGCCGCCGCCCACCTCCACGGTACCGGCCGGCGTCGACACCTCCGATCTCCCTGGATTCAAGTGATCCAACGTCGATCTCGGGCCACGCTCGGCCTCCTCGCAGCAGCGATCGTCGGCGCCTCCGCGGCGGCCGCGTGCGACGGACGACGCCCCTCGTCCACCGGACCGAGCGAGACCGCGCCGGCCTCCTCGGCGCACGCCGGCACGTCGGGCGCAGGCGTCGTCGCCGAGCTCGATTTTACGCGCGGCGTCCCCGAAGAGGTCTCCACGCCGATCTTCGGCAGCACGCCGCGACGCTCGCACCTCGACCTCGCGCGCGTCCTCCGATCGCTCGACGCCACGCCGCCCAAGGGCGTCTTCATTCGCCTCGGATCGGCCACCATCGGCCTCGCCGGCTCGCAGGAGATCGGCGCGCGCCTCAACGCCCTTCGCAAGCGCGGCGTACCCGTCGTCTGCCACGCCGACGGCTACGAGAACTCCACGCTGCTCCTCGCCGCGTCGGGCTGCAGCCGGATCTGGGTCAGCCCCGCGGGCGGCGTCGACACCGTCGGTCTCGCCGCGCAGCTGCTCTACGGGCGCAGCCTCCTCGACCGCCTCCACGTCGCCGTCGACTTCCTGCAAATCGGCAAATACAAGGGCGCAGAAGAGCCCTTTACGCGCGACGGCCCCAGCCCCGAGGCGCGCGAGTCGCTCCTCGGCGCGCTCCGCGGCATGCGTCGCGCGTGGCTCGAGGGCATCACCCAGGGCCGCGGCAAGCCCGAGCTCGCCGACGTCGTCGAAGACGGACCGTTCACGCCCGACGACGCCGTCGAGAAGGGCCTCGTCGACGCCGTCGGCTACGTCGACGAAGCGCGCGACGACGCAAAAAAGCTCGCCGGTGCCGACCACATCGCCACGCGGTTCGGCAGCGCCGAGGGCTCCGCGTCGGCCTCGCGCGGCCTCGTCGGCGTGCTGCGATCCCTCGGCGGATCAAGCGCGGCGGGCGTCCCTCACGTCGCGGTCATCCCCGCCATCGGCGCCATCAGCATGGGCGGCACGCCGTCGCTCCCGATCGGCGGCGGCGGCGACGGCATCAGCGAGCGCGACCTCGGCCGGGTCCTCGTGCGCCTCACCAAGGAGACCTCGGTCAAGGCCGTCGTCATCCGCATCGACTCCCCCGGCGGCTCGGCGCTCGCGTCGGATCTCCTGTGGAAGCGCCTCATGGAGCTCCGCGAAAAGAAGCCTCTCGTGTTCTCCGTCGGCAACATGGCGGCGAGCGGCGGCTACTACATGGCGTCCACGGCCACGAAGATCGTCGCCGACTCCACCAGCCTCATCGGCTCGATCGGCGTCGTCGGCGGCAAGCTCGCCATCGGCAAGGCCCTCGAAGAGTTCGGCGTCCACGCCGAGACCATCCCCGCGTCGCCCGATCCCTCGCGCGCCGCGCGATCCTCGTACCTCTCGCCCTTCACGCCCTGGGACAGCCCCACGCGCGAGAAGGTCCGCGCCACGATGACCGCGATCTACGAGCTCTTTCTTCGTCGCGTCGCCGAGGGCCGCAAGACCACCATCGCCCGGGTCGCGCCCTTCGCCGAGGGCCGCGTCTTCGGCGGCGTCGAGGCCAAAGAGCTCGGCATGATCGACGAGCTCGGCGGCTTCGAAGACGCGCTCGCCCTCGCGCAGAAGCTCGGCGGCCTGCCCGACGACGCGCCCTTCGAAGTCACCGGCGACGGCGGCGGCCTCTTCGATCTCCTCGAAACGGGCGACGCCTCGGCCGGCGGCAGCGGCGACTCGAGGGCCGAGGCCGCCGCCCATCGCCTCGCGCAGGACGCGCTCTTGCCCGAGTGGACGGGCGCCATGCCGGCCGTGGGCGTGTTCGTCGGATCCCTCTCGCCGCTCCTCCGCGGCGAGCGCACCCTCACCGCGCTCCCGTTCGGCGTCGTCATCCGCTAGGAGCCGACGGCTCCGTGGGGGTGTCGTTCGACTACCAGCCAGCTCGGCCTCGATCGCGATTCACCCTTCTATTCCCGCCTCCACGCGCGCCCTCGTCGCCGGATGGGCCTCTGCTAGACTCGCCCGCGTGAGCTCGCCCCGAACGATCTGGCACGCAGCGGCCCTCGCGCTCGCCGTCGCCGCGTCGATCGCGATCCCCACCAGCGCCGCCGCCGATCCCTCGATCTGGGCCCAGGCCCGCACCGCCGACGACGGCCGCCTCCGCGTCGCGGTCGCCGACGCCGAAGCTTTACAGCTAAAGTATCGCCACATCGCCCGCCTCCCCGACGAAGATCGCGACGGCGTCGGCCGGCTCTTCCTTCGCGAGGCGCGGGTCCTCCTCGAAGGCGCGGGCGCCGCGCGCTCGCCCGATCCGGTGGTTCGCTATCAGCTCGCCGAGATCCTCTCCGAGCTCCACGACGACGCCCCCGCCGTGAAGCTCTTCGAGACCGTCGTCGCGGCCGAGTCCACGCCGCAGTCCGTCCGCGCCGAGGCCTACAGCCAGCTCGCCGAGAGCTACACCCGCCTCGGCCGCTTCGCCGACGAGATCCGCGCCTACGACTCCGCGCTGCGCCTCGAAGCGCAGCCCTTCGCGCGCTCGCGCCTCCTCGCCAACCGCGCCGAGTCGTACATGGCGCTCGGCGACATCACCGCGGCCGTCGCCGGCTACCGCGAGGCGATGGGCCTGCTCTCCGCGCCGATCGAGATGTTCACGCTCGGCCCCACCACGCTCTGGGGCCTGGCCGTCGCGCTCGATCGCTCGGGCGATCTCGACGGCGCGCTCGAGGCGATCCGCCTCGCCCGCACCTACGATCCGCTCGACAAGAACCTCAACAGCCCGGGCTGGATGTACGTCCCCGCGTACGACCGCTACTACTACGAAGCGCTCGGCCACTGGAGCGCCGCGCGCCGCGCCACGCTCGCGGCGGCCCGCTCGGAAGAGTACCTCTCGGCCATCGCGCACTGGCAGGAGTACCTCGACCGCGCCGCGCCCGACGACCGCTGGATCGGCGTCGCCCGCGGCCGCCTCCGCCAGAACGAGAAAGAGCGCGACGCGGACGCCCGCGCGAGAAAGGCTTCTGCGCGCGGCAAATAGCCGCAAAAGGCCAGCGGGCCACGCACATTTCGGCGGAGGCGGCCTTTACCGAGACCGCATTGCAACGCAAAGACTCTCTGCATTCTTTTCGTGGGCGGAGGCAGCTTGGTGAAGCGCGACTCGCTGTACGGAGAGCCGGTCCTCTGGTCGGGTCGACCGAAGGACATCTCGACCCCGCCCATGTACCGCGTCGCCAGCGCCGTCTCCGGCGTCACCTCGGCGATCACCACCGCCGCGGCGGTCGTGCTCTCCACCGCGCTCGACGCGCGCCCCGACGGCCTCCTCGCCTTCGCCGCGTGGATGGCCACGCTCGCCGTCGCCTTCTACTTCGGCCCGCGCTGGTGGCGGAGCGAGCTCCTGTTCACCCTCACCGACCAGCACATCGTCATGCGCCGCGGCCGCCTCCGTCGCTCCATCGATCGCCGCGAGATCAGCTACGCCCGCATCCACTGGAACCCCAAGCTCCCCGGCGTCGGCGACCTCGAGATTGTCCGCGCCGTGCCCACCGGCGCGCTCCGCCGTCGCCTCACCATCCGCTTGCCCGGGCTCGTCGCGCCCGATCGCGTCTGGGCGATCATGCGCGGGGTCACCCCCTCGGCGCCTGCGGGTGACGGCCATCGCCTCCTCGCGCAGCGCCTCGACGACGGCGAGCGCGTCCTCTGGTCGGCGCACCCG
>JBDTXR010000046.1:0-32820 GCA_040006075.1 Byssovorax sp.
CCGGGCGCCGCGCGTCGCCGGCGGGCTCGCGCGCGGCGAGGCGCCGAGCGGCGCGGCGCGCGCGATCGAGGACGGCCTCGCGCGGATCATGACCGACTCGTTCCTGGCGAAAGAGATCCCGCTCGACGACGCCGAGCGCAGCGGTCCCCTCGACGACGGCGCGGGGTTCCTCGCGCTCTCCGAGCTGCGCGCCGGCCTCTCGCGCCTCGACGACGCCGAGGAGCCCGAGCTCGCCGACCTCGAGGCCGCCCTCGCAAAAGATCTCCCCCTGGTCGCGATCGAGGGCATCCAGCTCTCGCGCCTCGTCGATCGCAGCACCAACGACCTGCAGGTCCTCAAGCGCGGCCTGGTCTTCGTCAAGAGCGGCAAGTACGCCGAGGCCATCGAGTGGTGGACGCTCCAGCGCGCCCGCCTCGACGCCACGCGCGCCCGCTCGCAGCTGCTCTTCTTGTTGATGGAGGCCTTCACGTGCTCGCTCGCCCGCGACGCCGAGGGGGCGCGAGACGTCAAGCGACAGATCCGGGAGCACCCGCTGTTCGCCGAGCTTCGCGGGGCGGTTCGGCGATGAGCGGCGCGAAAGAGGCCTGAGCACATGCGCGACCACGATGCGGGGAACCGGAGGCGACGCCCCTGGGGGGTGGCCCTCCTTGCGGTGTTTGCCGCGACGTTGCTGACCTTCTCGCCCCGACGCGCGAGCGCGCTGGAGACGCTGAGCGACGCCGAGATCGAGGCGATGATCACCAGCCTCGCGCGCAAGGTCGCCGCCGACACCGAGGGCGACGGTCCGCCGATCGACGCGGCCAAGGCCAACCTCCTGATCCGCCTGAAAACCCGCTCGCAAGCGCTGATCGACGTCGACGCGTCGTGCCCGATCACCGGCACCGTCGCCAACCTCTCGGCCCACCCGCTCTTCAACGTCGTCGTCACCGCGACCGAGTCGATGACCAAGACGGGCGCGGGGATCGAGAGCACGATCCACCTCGCCTACCTGCCGGCGAAGAGCCTCGCGCGCGTCTCGTTCCCCTGCAAGACGTCGTCGCTCGGCTACGGCACCAAGTACATCTCGGGCGACGGGTTCGGGCCGGCCACGCCGCTCACGCCCGAGGGCGTCGACGACATGCTCGTCCAGCCGGCAGACTGCGCGGCGAGCCGCACTGGCACATTCAGCGCGGCGGACGTGAAAGGCACGATCGCCGATCAGGTCATGGAGGACATCGACGACAAGGCCGCGTTCACCGATCTCGTCACGGCGCTCTTGAAGACCGAGAGGGGCGGCGCCGTCGTCGGACGGTCCGCCGCGCGCGGCTCCAGCGGCGAGAAGGCCCTGTGGCTCGCGCCGCTGATCGGCGGCGCGACCCACGCCGCGGCGGCCTCGGCGTTCGACGCGATGATCATCGGCGGCCTCGACATGACCTCGAAGCCGATGAAGCCGATCCTCGACAAGCTCTGCGGCGCGGGCCAGCCCGAGCTCGATCGCGCGGCCTTGTGGACCCGCGCCCTCGCGGGGATCCCCGGCGCGACGGCCGAGGCGCGCGCGGCGATCCTGAAGAAATGTGCTGGAACCGCCGCGCAAACGGGGGCTCGCCTCAAGATGGCGTCCGCGCCGCAGCTCGCCGCGGCGCTCGACGCGCTCGACGGCGCCGGGTTCGACGCCGCGCTCTCCGCCACCGATGGACCGCCGATCCGCGTCGCGGCGATCGCCGGGCTCCTCCGCGCCACCAGGGACGCGAAGAAGCTCGCGACGGTGACCCATCGCTACCCGCTCGCGGGCTTCACGACCGGAGCCGCGATCCGCGAGCTGGTGCTGGGCGTCGCCGTCGCCGCGTCGGGCGCGCTCGACGCCGAGAAGGCCGCCCTCGTCGCCGGCGGCCTCGACCGCCTCCACGAGCTCGCCGCGCCCGAAGCGGACGCGCTCGCGGGCGAGCTCATGGCCCTCGTCGCGCAGGGAAAGATCGTCGCCGAGCCGATCCGCGCGGTGATCAGCGAGCACGCCGCCGGCGCCGGCGACGCCGTGACGACGGCGCTCGCGGCGGTGGTCCGCGACGAGTCCAGGGTCCTCGCGCCCGACTGGCTCATGGCGCGCGCCGCCGAGAAAAAGCTCGATTTGCTGGCGTTCCTCACCCTCAACCGCGCCAGCCTGCGCACCTGCGACACCTCGTTGAGCGAGCTCCAGGAGTGCCTGACGCTGCTGCCGACCGCGGCGCCGGGCCTCTCGCGCGAGGCCTTCACGCCCGCGTTCGTCGCCGCCACGCTCGCGATGATCAACGCCGTCGACGGCGCCGACGACGTCGCCAGCCTCGCGAAGAGCGCCGCGGCGGTCGGCCTCGATCCGAAGCCGATCGTCGACGGCCTGTGCAGCAAGGCCGACAAAGCGGCGCGCGCGACGAAGCCGGACCTGAGCACCGCCGAGGCCCTGCTTTCGGCCGCGATTTCGATCGAGCCCGCCGCCACCTGCGTCGGCGAGGTCCGCTCGGGCATGCGCTGGCGCGGGATCACCGACGCCGGCAGCGTCGCGCTGCGCTTCCTGGTGTTGATGGTGATCATCGCGCTCGGCACCGTCTACATCCGTCGAAGCTGGTCCACCGTGCGCGGGAAGATCCGTGAGGCCAACAAAGAGGTGGAGAACGCCCAGGCCGACGGCGGCGGCGAGCGACGCCTCGACGCCGCGACGTGGACCCCGGAGATCACCGCGGGCATCGCCGATCTCGCCCAGTCGCTCGAGGGCGAGACCAGCCCCGATCTCCGCGCGGCGGCGACGCTCCTCCGCGAGATCCCGGCCGAAGCGCGCGGCGAAATCGTCCGGCGCGCGCGCCTCGCCGCCAACACCACGCTCCGCACCGGCGACGTGAGCTCGCTCCTCGTCAAGCTCCCGAGCGCGCTGGTGTACGTCGTCTGCTTCGCGGGCCGCGCCGAGCAGCCGCAGACGGTCCGCCGCCACGCCGCGTTCCGCGACGGCTGGGAGGCTCACGCCGCGCGCGTCCGCGAGGCCGCGGCGGAAGGCTCGCCCGGTCTCCCGCTGCTCGGTCTGCTCTTCTTCCTCCACGCCGACGCGGTGAAGGGCACGCTCCTCATCGCCCTCGAGGGAGACGACGTGCACGTGGTCCCCGAGCGGCTGCTCGGCGAGCGCGAGGCCCGCGGCCGGGCCGGCCAGATCAGCCGCAACCACCACGATTTCGAGCTCGAACGCGCCAGCGGCGCGCAGCCGCCGGCCGCGGATCTCGCCGCCGCGGAGGGGTGATCATGCAGACCACGATCGACATCGGCATCGACCTCGGCACGACCAACTCCGGCATCGCGCGGCAAGACGGCGCGAAGCCCCGGCTCATCGCCTCGCCCGGCGGCCACACGCTCCTCCCGTCGTGCGTGCACGTCACGGCCGCGGGCAAGGTCCTCGTCGGCGCCGAGGCGCGGGCCTTCGCCAAGACCGACCCCGACAACACCGCGCTCGAGTTCAAGCGGCTGATGGGCACCGACGAGACGCGCCCGTTCCCGGCCTCCAAGGCCCGGATGACGCCCGAGGAGCTCTCCGCCGCCGTCCTGCGCGAGCTACTCGGCTGGGCCGCCGCCGACTCCGGCGGGGCCGCTCCCCGCGCCGCGGTCATCACCATCCCCGCCATGTTCCAGCTCCCGCAGTGCGAGGCCACGCGCCGCGCGGCCGAGCTCGCCGGCATCACCCTCGCGCCGCTCCTGCAAGAGCCCATCGCCGCGGCCATCGCCCACTCCGGCGCGGGCGAGACGCGCGAGGGCTACTGGCTCGTCTACGACCTCGGCGGCGGCACCTTCGACGTCTCGCTGGTGCGCTCGCGCGGCGGCCGCCTCCAGGTCCTCGACCACGGCGGCGACAACCACCTCGGCGGCCGCGACTTCGACCGCGTCATCGCCCGCGAGGCCCTCGACCGCGCGCGCAACGACGGCAAATTGAAGGACTTCAAGCGATCCGATCCCGCCTTCGCCAGCGCCATGACCCGCCTCCGCCTCGAGGCCGAGCGCGTCCGGATCCAGCTCTCGAAAGAAGACCAGGCCACCTTCCTCGTCGACGACGTCGCGCGCGACGCCGGCGGCTCCCGCGTCGACATCACGTTCCCCATCGATCGCCCGCAGATGGAGAAGATGATCGACGGCCTCGTCCTCCGCACCACGTCGATGTGCGAAGAGCTCCTCCGCCGGAACCGCCTCGCCGCCAAGGAGCTCAACGGCCTGGTCATGGTCGGCGGCCCGACGCTCACGCCCTGCGTCCCTCGCCTGATCGAGGCCAAGCTCGGCGTCGAGGCGCGCCACTTCCTCGATCCCATGTCGATCGTCGCCACGGGCGCCGCGCTCTTCGCCTCGACGCAGAAGCTCCCCACCGAGCTCCGCGCCGCGGGCACCTCGCGCGGCGCGGTCGAGCTCGGCCTCGAGTACGAGGCCATGACCACCGATCCCGAGCCGCTCCTCGCCATCCGCCCTGCCGCCGCCGACGCCGCGCGCCTGGCCTCGCTCCGCGTGATCCGCGACGACGGCGGCTACGACTCGGGCCCGATCCACAGCAGAAATGGCGCTTTCGTGGTCGACCTCAAGGTCCGCGAGAACGCCCTCAACCTTTTCCGCATCGAGGCTCTCGGCGTCAGCGGCGCACCCGAGGTCGTCGAGCCCGCGCAGCTCACCATCCTCCACGGCTTCAGCGTCGCCAAGCCCCCGCTCTCGCAGTCGGTCGGGATCATGCTCGCCGACAACACCGTCTCCTGGTATCTGCGCAAGAGCGCTGTCCTCCCCGCGCGCAACACCATGACCCACGCCACCACGGTCGCCCTCGCGCGGGGCCAGACCGGCGAGGCCATCCACGTCCCGCTGGTGCAGGGCGAGAGCAGCCGCGCCGACCGCAACAAGGTGATTGGCATCCTCCGGATCGTCGCCGAGAAGCTCGGCCGCGATTTGCCGGTCGGGAGCGAGGTCCAGGTCACCATGAGCGTCGACGAGTCCTCGCGCACCACCGGCCGCGCCTACGTCCCGCTCCTCGATCAGTGGTTCGACGAGATCGTCCTCTTCCGCATGGAAACCAAGGACGCAGCCCAGGTCGGCAAAGGCCTCTCCAGCCAGAAAGACCGCCTCGCCGAGCTCGAGTCCATGGCCGAGAAGCTCGAAGGCGAGGCCAAGCCCGGAGACTCGCGCGTCGCCGAGATTGAAGCCCTGATCGAGGAAGGCGACCGCGACGCCCTCGACCTCGCCGATCAAATGGTCCGGTGGATGTCGGACGAGCTCGATCGCGCCGAGGACGAAGGCCACGCCGGCACCCTCCGCACCGAGTTCGCCGAGCACGCCACCCTGCTCAACGATCTCCTCACCAAGGACGACGTCGGCGAGCGCCGCCAGATCAAGGCCCTCTCGGTCGAGTTCGAGCGGGCCATGGCCAAGTCCGACTTCGAGACCGCCAAGGCCAAGGTCGACTCGGCACGTCAGCTCGCGACTCGCGTGCTCCGCCGCCACCCCGGCTACTGGCGCTCGGTGTTCAAGTGGGTGGTCGAGCGCGTCGACGCCCACGGCCTCCGGCCGAAGTGCGTGGCGCTCATCGCCAAGGGCGAGCGCCACGTCGCGATGATCGCCCGCAACGAGAACGCCGAGAGCCAGATCGCCCCGCTCTCCGAGGTCTGCGCCGAGATGGCCCGGATGCTCCCCGCCGACGAGCAGGACAAGGGCGCTTCCTCCCGGGTAATCTCCCATGTCAAGTGATCTGGCCGCGGCCCCCGAGGCCGCTCCGGCGGGCCTCGACGTCACCCGCTCTCCCGGGCTCGCCGCCTTCCGACTCAACGCCTTCCGGGTCCTTCGCTTGAAGGCCAGCGCGGCCTCGAACGAGGCCGTGTGGAAGTCCGAGAAGATCCTCGCCCGGAGGCGCGCCGGCCTCGACGATCCCGAGCCCGAGGTCATCGGCTGGCTCCCGCTGCCCGACGAGATCGATCTTCGCGAGGCCGCGCAGCGGATGGAAGAGCCCCTCCGCCGCCTCCGCGATCAGCTCCTCTGGTTCGATTTCGAGGGCGATCCCCGGGGCAGCGAGCTCAAACAGGCACTCTCCGCCGGCGACATCAAGGCCCTCGTCGCCTACCTGGCGATCACCGACAAGGACATCCCGCTCGACGAGCCCGAGTCCGAGTCCGAGTCCGAGGAAGGCGACGCCGGCACCGACTACGAAGAGGCGGCGAAGAAGCGGCAAAGGCCCCTCACCGCCCATCGCCTGAACCAGGCCAACGCCCGCCTCTTGCTCGCCCTCTCCTGGCTCCACGACACCGGGCCGGTCCCGCTCGCGGGAAACCCGGGCGCCCGGCGCACCACCCCCCGGCTCGCCTTCAAGGACGAGAAGGGCCTCACCGCCGCAAAGAGCGTTCATGCCCTGTTCCCGGCCGACGCGCCCGAGGGACGCCAGGCGGCCTGGCAACCCATGCTCCGCGACGGACTCACCCGCTGGGGCGCGCTCCTCAAGAACCCCTGGCTCTCGTCCTACCTCGAGTCGGCGATCACCGCGCTCGACGACGATCTGGTCACCAGCGACGACGTCGAGCCGCTGATGAACGCCGTCGCCACGGCGATCGCCGACGCGGTCGTGGGCGAGATGAAGCTGCTCATGCTCGCGGGCGGCATCGATCGCGTCCTCGAGCTCCTCGGCATCGCCACCAAGAGTGGCATCGATCCCTCGCACTGGACAGTGGCCTTTCGCCCCATCCGCGCCCTCTTCCGCGCCGAGCTCGACGATCTGGGAAGCCTCATCGATCCGACCAAGCCCGCCAACCTGCGCGAGCTCGATCTCTACCTGCAACGGGTCAACGCCCTCGGCGTCATGTGGGCCAGCGTCGAGACCGACGAGAGCTTTGGCCTCGACCAGATGATCGACGGCGCCGTCAACCAGGCCATCGACCGCATCCGCTCGATCGAGAACGCCTCTGCCGTGCTCGACCGGATCGAAGAGGTGCTGGGCGAGGCCGCGAAGATGGCCAAATCGCCCTCGACCGCCGAGCGAGCCCGGGAGATGGCCCGCAACGTGGCCTCCCACCGAGAGGGCCTGTGCAACTACTGCGAGAAGCGCAGCGCCAAGGCCGCTTCCTCGTGCGTGCTCAAGGGCAAGAAGGAGATCAGCCGCGAGCGGATCTTCAACGGCGTCCGCATCACCTACAGCACCACCGTCTCCCTCGTCTCCCGCTGCGAGACCTGCGCCGAGCTCCACGGCTTCTTCCAGCAATCCCGCAACGTCATCGCCATCCTGGCCTGCGTCCTCGTCACGATCGGGTGGATCCTCTTCCAGTCCGCCGACGGCGGCTCGATCTTCGTGGGGATGCTCGTCGCCGCGGCCGGCGCCTTCATCGCCTTCACCACCCTCACCTGGCGACTCACCCCCAAGGGCGAGACCTCGTACTCCTCGTACCGCAAGTCCGAGGGCTACCGCCGCCTCGCCGACCAGGGCTATGGCATCGAGTCCTACGACTACACCCGCGACGCCGGAGCACGGCTGATGAAAGAGCGCGGCATCACCTGATCAGGGGTAGAGGGCGCCCGCTCTTCCAGGCGCCCTCCCCTCCCCGAGCAGCCTACTTGGGCACGTCCGTGGGGACCATGTCGATGACCAGCGGAGGGAGCTTGAACGGGTCCCACGCCGGGGTCAGGTTGCTGAACTGGATCCCAACGCCGTTCCCCGTGGCGCCCGGCGTCCGGTTCTGGTTCCAGATGTAGACGGCCGGGTACGTGGTGATCTTGCCGGTCGCCTTGTCGACCACCACCGCCGCCAGATAGAGCTGCGACGACGCGTTCAGCCCCTTGAAGGCCGAGAGCGGGTTGGACGGGAGCGCGAACTGCTCGGAGAACTCGTCCTTGTATTTGCGGGCCGACGAGAAGATAACGAAGTAGTACGTCTTCCCGTGGGCCGAGAACGCGTCGGGCGACCACTTCGGCCAGCTATTGATGATCCCCTTCGAGACGTCGTCGCCGCCGCAGGCGTTGGGCTCGTTGGCCGCCAGAGAGATCGGCGTCCCGCCGTCGGCCGGGATGATCATCGCCTCTCCAAAGCGGTTGTAATACGGGCCGTCGGGCGAGGCGGCGCTGGGGCTCGGGGCGCGGGTGAAGGCGATGAGTTTGTCGTCGGCGGAGAACGACGGGTAGTACTCGAGGTACGCCGGATCCGACGCGCCGGGGAGGGCCTTGGCCACGCCTCCCTTGCGGTTGTTGTAGTCGACGATCTTCACGTCGGAGGTCTTCGCGGTGGTGTCGGGGTGCCCGTCGGGCGAGAAGTCCGTCGCGGTGTAAACCACCTTGTCGCCCGCGTGGCTCAGGCTCGGGGACACCTCGCTCACGTTGCTGTCGCCCGTGGCGAGGAGGTCCCACGTGGTGCCCTGCGCCGCGGCGGCCGCCATCTCCCGCAGGTTCAGCGGGTTCCCGTAGTCGGGTGTGCTGGTGACCGCGACGTCGATGCTGGCGTTCGACTCGAGGTCGATCCAGGCGAGCTTGTGCCATTTCACCTTGTCGTCGTTGTCGGGGTTCTGCGAGTCGTAGAAGGGCAGCGCCTGCCAGGGCTTGTTGCGCGGCTTACCCGACTTGAACGTGGTCGCGTAGCTGGTGACCAGGGTGCGATCACCGGCCTTCCAGTGGGCGAGCGACATGGTCTGCGTCCCCCACCACGGCATCTTCATCACCGCCTGAGCGCCCTTCCCCAGGTAGCTCGGGATCTGCCCGACGCTGCCGCTGGTGAGCATCGCGGCGGCCTTGGCCCACGGCCAGTCGTCGGTGAACAGCACCCCTTGTCCATCCGGGGTCGAGGTGTGGCAGCCCATGCACCGCACCTGCCCGTTGACGAAGCCCGGGAGCTTGGGGTTGTCGTAATAGCCGCGCAGCACCGCGCCGTCCTCGCCGATCTGGCCAGCCCACGCGAGGTCGGTCAGCTTCAGCGCCTCGGCCGCGCCCTCGTCGCCGATGGTGAAGCCCAGGAGCTTGCTCGATTGCGGGGTGACGGCCGCCGAGTTCACCGTCCAGAAGACCATGCTCCCCGTGGCGATGACCGGAGCGATGTTGAAGTCACCCTTGATGCCCACCGGCATCCCCGGAGCGGCCGAGTTGATCCCCCGGATCGTGACGGTGATCGGCGCGCCCGCCCCGTTGTTGGCCAGCCCCGTCCCGCCCGCGAGCCCGGCGTCGGTGTTGGCGGCGCCGGCCCAGATGTCCTTCGGGAGATACCAGGTCGGCTGCTTGGTGTAGGCCACGAGATCGTGGGCTTCGGCCGGAGAGTGGATGCGGATCTCGAAGAGATCCATCCCCGCGGCGGCGACGCGGAACCGGGGACGGACCCAGTTGGCAGGGAGCATCGCCCCCTCCTTGCCTCCCGCCGAGAGCTGCGGCTCGAGCACGCAGAGCGAGCCGGCGCTGAAGTTGTCGGCCGCGCCGAACAGCGTGGCCACGTTGGCCGGGACCCCGTCGCCCAGGAGCGGGTCCGCCGGAAAATCACCGCAGGTGCCCACCGCGCAGGTGGGGTGGGTGATGTTGGGGTTGGTGGGATCGTCGTCGGGCACGACCGATCCGCCGGAGCCGGTGGACGTCGAGAAGCCGAGGCCGCCCGCGCCGCTCGCGGTGGAGAGCGAGCTCTCGCCGCCGCTGCCCGGTCCACCGGTGTTGCCGGCCGTGCTGCCCGTCTTGGTGCCCCCGCCGCCGGCGTCGCAATGAACGCCGGTGAGCGCCGTGAAGAGCACGCCGATTGAGCCGAGAGTCAATGTCGATCGCAAGCGCATGAAGCTCACCTCCGGACCTTCAACATCGCATGAGCGCGCTCGCCCGCACAGCATATACGCATGACGCGACGCACGATTACGGGCGATTTCCAGGGCAACGCGCGGCAATGATCCAATCGTGGCAGATTTGGTTGCCTCGAATGTCGAGCCGCCTCACGGTCGAGCCGCGGCGCTCCCCTGCAGCTCTCCCGAAATGGTGGCAGGCCAGGTTGCCTCGAAAAAACCGCCGCGGCCGGGAGGGCGCGGGGCGGCGGGGCGCCCGGGTCGCGGTGAGCGGGCCCCTCGGCGCCGAGCGGCCCGCCCGGAACGCCGGCTCCGCCCCACCCCCCGAAGGCGGTGGACATTCTCGCGCCCGCGCCCGCGCGCCCTGTGCTAGCGTCGCGACGCATGGGCCTTTTGCGCTGCATGAAACCGCAACGTCGGGACGCGTCATGGCAGTAAAACCCGCCACGAAACGGTCGTACCGTCTCGCCGCTCGCGCCGACGCGACCGACGCCCGACGGCGGAAGATCCTCGAGACTGCGTACGAGGCCTTCGGCCTCCGCCGCTACGAGGATGTCACCCTCGCCGAGGTCGCGGCGCGCGCCGGGACGAGCGAGCGCACCGTCTATCGCCTCTTCGGCACGAAGGAGCGCCTGCTCTCCGCGTGGCTGAGCGAGATCGGCGCCGGCGTCGGCCCCCCGCCCGATCCCAGCCTGCGCAACGACACCAAGGCCTTCGTCCGGGTGATGGTCGCCTTCTACGAGGAGAGCGGCGCGTCGATCCTCAACATGCTCGCGCAGGAAGACGCGGTCCCCGCGCTGCACCCGATCCTGGAGTGGGGTCGCAACCTCTACGATGAGGGGCTCGAGCGCGGGCTCGGCCACCTCCTCCGCGGCTTCCGCGGAGCCGCTCGCCAGAGGCGGAGGATGCAGCTCGTCATCGCGTGCGACGTGTACACGTGGAAGCTGCTCCGGCACGGGAGAGGGCTGTCGCAGGGCGAGACCGAGCGGGTGATCGAGGATCTGCTGAACATCCTCGAGAAGTCCGAGCCCACCCCGTAAAGCGAAGCACCGCGCGAGCGTTGCACTCGCGCGTCCGACGGCTGTGTGCACGTGCACGCAGCACGGTCGAAGTCCGCTCAGTTGAAGGTGATGCTCGCGATGCAGTAATCGAACGGGCGATCCGCGTCCGCCGACGTCACCACCTGCACCTTGATCGACGTCGCCAGCGGAGCCTTCGTCATCGACTTCGAGCCGGCGATCGTCTTGTCCCAGCACGTCGTGTTGAAGTCGGACCACACCAGGCTCGTCGAGGGGCCGGTGAGCACCGCACAGTACGCGACCCCCGCGTCGTCGAGCACGACCCGGACCTCGGTGGCCGGCGGGGTGGCGAGCCCGATGCTGACGCCCGATCCCGTGAGCTGGATCGGATCGACCGGCGACATGGGCATGGCCTTCTGGTTGAGGTTCACGCCGATGCCGGCGCCCCAGTAGGTGGAGTAGGCCATCCCCACCACCTTGCCAGCGACGCCGGAGGCGCAGAGCGAAGTGCCCTTCTGGGTGATCGTGCTCGCGCCTCCATCCTTCATGTCGCTGTAGACGAAGCCGTAGCCCGTGTAGGCGCCGATGGTGCAGAAGTTGGCGGGGCAGTCGATGCCGTTACCTCCCCCTCCGGTGCTGGTGGTCGTCATCCCGCCCGAGGTGCTGGTCACGGTGGTGGGATCGGTGGCTCCCGTGGACGCGGGGCCGCCCGAGGTGGTGCTGGGGTTGCCGCTGGTGGTCGCGCCCCCGCCGCCGCTGCCGCCCGATCCCGAGCCGCCGTTGTCACAGCCGGTACCGAAGCCGGCGGCGGTCACCGCGCCGGCGAGGGTGAGAATGGTGCCTACGACTTTGATGGCATTCTGGTGTGTCATGAAACTTTCCTTCGCGTTGCAGTGCGGTAACCTCGCGCGGCGGCGTCCCTCGCCTCCGCCCCTGTGTCTTCACGAGCCTGATCCCGGGGCTCTACGGATACCCGAGCAGGGCCGCCTTCACGATCTTCCCGGGCTCGCTGGGCGTCCCGCTCCAGTCGTTGATGATCGAGGGGAACCCGCATCCCCCTGGATACCAGGCCCACGCCGTCCACGAGACCTTCTTCGCGTCGGCGGCCTGGATCAGCTGCGAGTAATACCCGGTCGAGCAGTTGAAGGTCCCGAACTCGGTCAGCGCCACCGGATCGGTGGCGGCGAGGAAGCCCCAGGCCTTGTCCCAGGTCCCGGGCTGCTTGTTGGCGTAGTCGTACGGGTGCGACGCATACACGATGTTGTAGCCCTGGACTCGATGCGCGGGGACCCCGCTGAGATCGAAGGCGAAGTCCAGCCCTCCGATGAACACCAGGTTGTCGGCGCCGGTCGCCCGCACCGCGTCGTAGAGCTGCTGCATCCCAGCGGCGGTGAAGCCGTCGCCGCTCGCGCCGCCCGAGCGCCACACATCCCAGGGCACGTCGTGAGGCTCGTTGTAGAGCTCGAACAGCACCCGACCGTCGCTCTTGTACTTCGCGGCGACCTCGCTCCAGAAGGTGATCGAGTTCTGGTCGGCCATCCGCTGCTGGTTCGGGTTCGCCTCCTGGAGGTTGCCCTTGTCGGACCAGTGGAGATCGAGGATGACGTCGAGCCCGAGCTGCCGCGCCTGCTGGACGGCCTGATCGACGTTGCCGGCATAGGCGCCGTTGTGCTTCGCCGCGCTCGCGAGCCAGAAGTCCTGGTTCAGGGCGATCCGCACGATCCGCGCCCCCCACGACTTCATGATCTGGAAATCGGCCGAGCCCACGTGCTCGCCTGTCGCCGACCACTCCATCGACGGGCGCGCCATCCCGTGGAGCACGTGAGCCTGATTGGACGCGTCGTAGATGGTGTTACCCAGAACGTAATAGCCGTTCGGCGCGAGGTGGTCGGGGCCTCCGCCGGTGCTGCTGCTGCTGCTGCCGACACCGGTGGTCGCCGCGGCGGTCTCGCCTCCCGCGCTGGCCGACGCGGGGCCGACGCCGGCCCCGCCGAGGCCGGCCCCAGCGCTGGAGTCGGTGGTCGTCATGCCGTCGGACGACGCGCCCCCTGCCCCGCCGGCGCCCGAGGACGAGGTCTTCTCCGAGGTCTTCCCGATGTCGCAGCCGAGGAGCGCCAGCGCGCCGAGCAGCGCCGCCAGAGAGGGCCAGCGCGTCAACCCGGGCCACCGACTCGATAGGTTCACCATGTCAAAATTCCTCCAGGGCGCGCCGCCGACCGAGACCGAGGGCCTCTTCCACCGCGATCTCCGCTCTGGTGAATTCGAGGCAGTTGATTGTGACACAAAATTGGTGCGCCGATCAACCCCAAAACCAGACCGCCGCGCTGATCATGCCGATCAGGCGACGATCGGCCGGCAGAGCGTCATCGGGGGCTGGACGCGGGCGGGGGCGCGGGGATCGTCACTGTCGAGTCTGCGCGGCAAATTCGGTCCACACCGCAGCGCTCTCCGGAGCTGCAGAGAGGATTGCACGCCGACACGCACGCGCCTCGCAGGCAGGTATACCCCGGGCTACAGTCCGGCTCGCAGCTCGGCGCCGGAGGCGTCGCCGCGTTCGCGGCAGGCACGACCGACGCGGAAGCGGCGCCGCTGCCCACGGCAGGACAGGCGAAGAGCCGCGCCTGGATCACGAACGCTGGCAGGTAGTCGCCGGCGCGCGGCAGCGCCACCTCGTCGACGACCAGGCGATTCCCACCGCCGTTGACGGCCTTCCGGCGGAGGTCGATCAGGGCCGCCTCGTAGGAGAGGCCTCCTGCGGCCCAGCGATCCGTGTCCTTGCCTTCGAGGGGCCCGAGGGCGCGGCAGGCCTCCGGCGGCTCGATCTTCGAGTCGACCTGCACGGCGGCGAGCGCCGAAGGATCCACCGGAGGGACGCAGTCCGCGGGCCCGAGCGCCAGCGCCGCGAGCCCGAGGGCGGCCGGGATCGCCGCGGCGCGCCCGACCCTCATTTCCCCTTCTCGTCCAGGTACGCGGCCACCCACGCGAGCGGAGCGTTCCAGTTGATGGTGATCTCGTTGACCGACCAGGCCTCGATGTTGTCGGCGAAGCACTTCTGCGCCGGGCAGCCCGCGAGCCCGGCCGCCTTGACATACGGGTCCTCGAGGCCCGAGTTGGGGCCGCCCGACACGGCCCCGGGAGGCGCCGTGGGGAACTTCGCGTTGACCTGGTGCGACCAGAAGCGGTGATGAGGATTCTGGAGCGCTCGCTCTCCGTACCCCGTGACGTACGATTGCGCGAGCGGGTTGCGCCCGAGGATGTAGTCCATGCCCTCGACCACGCCGTTGAGGTACTTGACGTTGCCGGTGAAGTCGCCGGCGAGCCCGAGGATGATCATGTTGTTGAGCACCACCGAGTTCGATCCCCAGGGGTACTTGCCGCCGTTGCCGGCCTTCATGGGCAGACGGTAGCCCTGGGTCTCGATCACGTCCAGGTAGGTGTCCGCCGCCGCGACGAGGCTCCCGCGCAGCGCCGCCACCGACGCCGCGTCGAGGCCGCCGGGGACCACGGCGAGCGAGATCGATCCCAGCGCCTGGGTGTCTTGCCAGGTCATCGAGGCGCCCTCTCCCGTGCGGGGGCCGGCGATGATCTTGAAGAGCGGTGAGCGGAGCACCGCGTCCTTGTAGACCGGCTTGCCGGTCGTGATCAGGAGCTCGGCCGCGGCCCAGTAGAGCTCGTCGGCCACGTTCTTGTCGTCGTACGGGCCACCCCCGGAGTTGTCGCTGCCCGGCGCGTAGACCGCCGGGTTGGCCTGCGCCGCCGCCCAGGCGATCTCCGCCGCGGCGAGGCACTTCGCCGAGAACGCCGGATCGAAGGTCTTCCAGATCCGCGCCGCCTGCGCCGCGGTCGCGGCGAGGTTGAGCGTGGCCGCCGTGCTCGGCGGCCTCAGGTAGCGCTTGATCACGTCCTCGTGCGGGGCCATCCCGAGCGCCGTCCATTTCTCGTCGTGGACCTTGTGATGGACCATGCCAGCCAGCGGGTTCCCCGCGGGCACCTGCATCTTCAGCATGAACTCGAGCTCCCAGCGGGCCTCGTCGAGGAGGTCGGGTATGCCGTTCTTGCTCTCGGGGATATTCATCTTCCCGTCGGCGAAGTCGGCAGCGGAAGAGCCAAGCGCCCTGGCGCGCTCGTACTCGTTCAGCAAGGTCCAGACCGCGATACCCCCGTTGACCACGTATTTGCCGTGATCGCCCGCGTCGTACCAGCCTCCGCTCACGTCGAGCGAGTAGGAGCAGCCGGTGCCCGGCGCGCAGGGAACGGCCTTGTCGCCGACGTGGCCAGCCGGGCGCGCCCACTTCTCCTCGCCGGCGTAAGGCATGGTGATCGCGACGCCGCTGCGGTTGTGATAGAAATACGCCAGCGCGTCGTACTTCAGCTTCTTGAAGAGGTCGCGGCCGATCGCGAACGAGGGGCTCTCGTCGCTCCCGACCTTGAGCCGGTATTTCACCCCGGGCTTGTTGAACGTGGAGAAGTCCACCAGGTGGACCGTCTCGCCCGAGGCCGCGTCGTTGCCGTTGAAGACCGTGAGGCCCTTCTCGACCACGGCCCCTTCGCCGTTCACGAGCTGCCAGGCGAGCGGCGTGGGCGTGGCGCTCGCGACGATCGCCCGCTTGGCGAGCGAGGGGAAATAGCCCACCTGATTGACGCGCACCTTCGGCGCCGGAGGCACCCTGGCGATCACGGGCGCGGTGTACTCGGGATCTTCCAGCCGCACGTCGTCGAGGCAAACGCTGAAGGGGACGCCGGCGCCGGCCAGGTTTCCGCCGAGGTGAAAGGTGAGCTCGGCGCTGGGATCGTCGTCGCCTTTCAAGGTGAAATGGCCGACGAAGGTCTGCGGTGTGGTCTTGAGCGAGATCACCGTCGCCCAGTACTCGGCGTACGGCGGGCCGGCCATACCCACCTTCGGACGCACCTTGGTGGGCGCCGTGGCGCGGGCCCGGAAGCGGATCGAGTACGTGTGACCCTTGTGCAGCACCATCTCGCGGTGGCGGACCTGCGCGTCCCAGGCGTTGTCCCCTTTGCCATCGACCTCGACGCACATCGCGCCGTTGACGATCGACGATTTCCCCTCGGCCGGGGCGCTGAACGAGGTCGTCCACGGGAGGGTGCTCCCGTCCTCGAAGGTCCCGTTCTTGATCAGGTTACCGCCGCCGGCAGCCGGCTGAGGGCTGGTATCGATCGGCGCGGGCTCGCCCGACGCCTCGGTCGGTCCGTCGGCCGGACCGGCGGTGACCGCCGCCGACGAGCAGCCTCCCACCGCGAGCTGCGCGAGCAGCACGCCGAGAAAATACCCCCGCTGCGTCCGCATTGATTCCTGATCTTTCATGCCATTTCCAGTCGAAGAGAGGGATACGGAGGAGCGCTCGCGTCGGTCAGGGGCAGCCAGTGAACTCGATGTCGTCAACCCAGACATCGTAGCTCGATCCAGGGCTGTTGACTTGCCACTGGATCCCGTAAATCTTCGAGGCGTTGAGGGACTCGGGCCGGGGCGATCCCCAGCCGACGAGCTGGCTCGCGCCGCTGAAGGGCACCACGTAGCGCGTCCAGGTGGTGGTGAGATCGAGATCGATCCCGAAGTCGTTGAAGCAGTCCTTGCAAATCTTCCCCTCGGGATCGGTGTCGCCGCTCGGGATCTTCATCCGCACCTTGGTGGCCGAGCCCGGGCCGACCTTCGCCCAGAAGGCGATCCCCTTGTAGGCCGTCGCGTTGTAGAGCCCCTTGGGATCGACGAAGTTGAAGCCCATCCCCGCGAACACGACCTGACCGGTCCCGACCTTGCCGCTGACCCGCGCCGCCTGCGCCGATCCGCTGGCGCCGCCGGGCGACATGGCGAACGTGCCACTGCCGTCCGGGGTGGTGGTCGAGCCGAGCTTGTCCGCGAAGACATACCAGTACCCGCCCCGTCCCTTCTTGGTGGTGATCTGGTTGTTCTGATCCTCCGAGTCGTCGATCACCCCGTCCGCGCCGCATTTCTTGCCATCCGCCGAGCTCACCGCCGCGGCGCCCGTCGCCGGCGCGCCGTCGGGGATACAGCTCGTCAGCGCCCAGAGCGAGCAGCACCCGATCGCCGTCAACCACCCTCGTCCGTTCATGTGACTCTCTCCGTTCTCTCTCGCTCTCGCACCGGCTACCACCACATCGTCGCTTGCAGCTTGAGCACGTTGAGATCCGGCCGGGTGGTCGGCGCGCCGCGGGTGCTGCTGTCGTTGGAGGGCTGGGCCGATCCGAAGCCGGTGGGGAGCGACGGCGCCGACGGGGGCTGGACGCAGAGCGTCGGATCGGCGGGCGCCGCGCCGCACTCTCGCTGATTGTAGAGGTAGCGCGAATACTGGAAGCTCACCTCTTCGTGCGTGAGGAAGGCGCTCCGGAACACCACCCGGGGCGAGACGATGCCAAACGACTGCTCGGCCACCTTCGAGCTGGGCTGGACGCGGTCGACCCGGATCCCGAACCCCAGCCATTTCAGCGGCGTACCCAGCAGATCGACCCCGTATTTTATCTTCTTCACGCCATCCATGTCTTTATCGTCGCTGGAGACGGCGTTGTACATGAGGAAGAACGAGGCGGCCAGATCCGGGCCATCGCCCCAGTACTGGGTCTTTGGCGTCTTGAGGTTGGCCATCAGGTTGGCCAGGCTGAAGTCGTACTGGAGCAGGAGCGTGTTGACGGCGCCGTTCCCCTTGCTCGACGCCGTCTTGCCGTCGAGGTAATTGCTCTTGACCCCGAGGGTGAACTCCCCCCCTCCGCCCGAGTGCAGGACCTCGATCGCGTCGTTCACCACCGTGGCATTGGTGGCCCCGATGTGCGAGAAGCCGAGGTAGAGATCGCCGAGGAGGGTGTTGGTCACCCGGACGTCGGCCCCGCTCACGGTGAGCTTTCCGTCGGGCAGCCCGGTGATGTTGCTGTTCTCGCGATCTTCCTCGTTCGCCCACGAGTGGAGCACGTGGACGCCGAGCTCGACGGTGTGGCTCCAGCTCGCGCCGACGTGGCCGTGGGCCAGCAGCGTGAACTTGGCGTTGTTGTACTTGTTGGGATCGGGCTGCTTGCCGCCGAAGCCCTGCTCTCCCCAGAGAGTGAATTTTCCGACGTCGATCTCCATGCGCACCGTCTCGCCCATGGTGTGCGTACGACCGAAGAGGAAGGTGTCGTATTTGCCAGCGTCGTACTTGCCGGCGGTGCCGTACTTGCTCCAGAAGCTGCCCACCTTGGCCTCGAAGCGCACGTTCTGGTAGCCCAGGTGCGGAGTCAGCGTCAGCCACCCTTGACCGATGCCGAACTGGGCGCTCGCCTGCTGCCACGAGGCGTCCGAGAAGTTGAACCCGAGGAGCCCCAGGGTGCCCTTGACCCACGAGTTGCCGTACGACAGGAACGCTTCGGCCCAGTCCTTCGACTGGACTCCGGTGTACTGCCAGCCCAGGTACTGATCGTCGGGGACGACGGGGTTGTGCACCGTGGACGAGCTCTGGCCCGCAGCGGGCTTGTCACGGTGACCGAGGCCGAGGCGCAGCGGCGCGCGGAAATACCCGTGGAAATCGAATTTCCAATCGCTGCTCCCGGCCGCGCCGCCGGTCGACGTGGGGCCGCCGCTGCTGAGCGGGCGCCCGGACGGCGGAGGGGCGTCGCTCGTGGGCGAGGGCGCGGCGTCCGGGGCGCGGGGCGCGGGCTGTCCGGTGGCGATGTTGTCCATCTGCACCACCGGCTCGTCCGGAGCGGGCTTGGGATCGGTCTGCGCCGCCGCGACGCTGGTGGCGAGGAGCCCGCAAACGATGATCGAAACTCTGAGCGTGCGCATCGATATCCCTTCGTTCGAACCAGTCCCGGAGCCCCCCAACGCGGGGGCCGACGCCGGCTAGAAGCCGACCGCGTAGCCGAGCGAGAGGCTCAGTGTGGGGGCCGATTTCCCCAGCATTTCGACGAACTTGACCTCGGCGACCGGCCCTTGACGGGGCGTCACCGCGTAGAGCATCCCCACGCCGCCGCCCACGAAGCCCGTGCCCGCCTTCCTCCACGCGTCGAACGTGGTGCGCTGGTCGGCGACATAGGCCTTCTCCGTCTCGTAGGCCACGACGGACACCCGGCCGTCGACCTGGGCGAGGCCGCCGCTGACGACCAGATACGGCTTCGGCCCCGAGCGGCCGAAGGGGTCGTGACCGAACCAGTACGCGACCCGACCCTCGGCGTGGAGCGGTAGAAACGCCCTCCCTCCCTCGGCCTTGGGCCCGCCGCCGAAGGCGAAGCCGAGCCGCGCCCCCACGGTGAAGCTCCCGATCGCGCGGTCGTAGCCGACGAGGATCCGGGTCGTCGCGAGGCGTAATCCCCCCCTCACCTCGTCGCCCGATCTGGCGTAGGGGATGCCGCTGTAGTACGTGCCCGCCTCGTTGAAGCACACATAGTCGTTGTCGCCGGCGCAGGTGGCCTTGTCCGAGCTCAGCGCCAGCAGGTCTTGCTGCACCGAGAGCGAGATCCAGCTCGTGTAGCTCTTCGGCGGCGCCTCGCTCGGGCACGCTGCCCCCGGCTCGCAGGGCGGCGGCGCGTCGACCTTCGCTCCGTGGCAGCCGGGGAACTCGGGCGGACAGTCGCCGGGATCCGGGCAGCGGAGCGGGGCTTGCTCGCCGGGGAGATGCGGTGCCTCTCCTTCGATGGACGACCTGATCGGCACGGTGTCCGGGACCGCGCGCGTACCGCTCCACGAGAGCAGGTTCTTCTCGGCGTCGAACGCCTGGAGGTAGTAGCCGAGGGTCCCTGTCGCGCTCCCGACGTCGAGACAGGGGATCTCCGCTCCCCAGCCGGCGCCGACGCGCCGGAGCTCGATCGACTTCCACGCAGGCGAGCCGAAGGGCTTGTAAAACGCCTGGACCCTGGCCGCGACGATCCCCTTGGGCAGCTCGACATAGAGGGGCACGGGCGTCAGCGTGGCCTGCTCGGCAGGTGGGGTATGAACGAGGTCGCCGCTGCCGGTCGGCGACGCAGGAGGCCCGCTGGGCACGGGCGACGTCGGCGTGGGCGCCGAAGGACCCGGCGACGCCGCGCCGGGGTTGCGCTTCGCCTCGGCGAACGCCGCCTCGATCTCCGGAGAGACGAGGTCCGCGTCGAGGCTCACCGTCGGATCCTTCTTCAACGCCTCGACCAGCTCGGCCTTGCCCTCGTCGCGCTTGCCCATCCCGCCGACGTAGACGACGCCCAGCGCCGCGTGGAGCCTGGCCCGCACCTTGTCCGAGCAGGCCGCCTCCGGCTCGCAGAGGGTGAGCGCCTGCCGGAGCTTCTTCTCCGCGTCTGGAAATCGGGTGTCGAGGTAGTCGACGGAGATTGCCTTCTTCGCCAGGTCGAGCGCCGCAGCCTCGGGAGCCGCGCCGAGCGCGGAGGGCGCCACGAGCAGAACGGCGATGAGCGCGCTCGCGACCGACAGTGCGGAGTGACGGCGACCGTTCATCCGAAAAGCCTACACGTCCACGCAAACGAATGGCAATCGACAAAGACAGCAATCAGCAGTTTCGCTCGGCAAAAATAGACCTCTCCGCGCGTTGCACTTTCGCGTCGCGTCATTATGACGCGAATCTTGTCGCGCCGGGAGAGACGTTTTCACCGTGGCAGTCGACGCCGCGCTCCTCGGCGCCGGGCGCGCGGACTCGAAAACAGTCGCCGGCCGGGGGCGAGCCTCTGTTACCGTCTGCGGTTGCAGGGGGACAGGGAGTGAAGGCCACATGGGCGCGAGAGCTTCTCACATGCATTCGGGCGCTCGCGCCACGCTCGGCCTCCTCGTCGACTGGCTCGAAGACGGCTACCAGAACAGCGTCCTCACCGGCGTCGCGGACGCCGCCCGGCGCGCCGACGTCAACCTGATCTGCTTCGCCGGCGGGGTGCTGGGCTCGCCGCATCGGCACGGCGTGCAGCGCAACGCCGTCCACGATCTCGCCGGGCCCGAGAACGTCGACGGGCTGATGATCATGTCGGGCGCGCTCGGGAACCACATCGGCGCCGAGGCGCTGGCGCGCTACTGCGATCGCTATCGCCCGCTCCCGATGTGCAGCATCGCCGTCGCGCTCCCCGGGATCCCCAGCGTGCTCGTCGACAACGCCGCGGGGATGCGCGCCGCGCTGCTGCACCTGATCGAGGCGCACGGCTGCGCGCGCGTGGCCTTCGTGCGCGGCCCCGCGGCCAACGCCGAGGCCGAGCGCCGCTACCGCGTCTACCTCGACGTGCTCGTCGAGCGCGGCCTGCCCTTCGATCCGGCGCTGGTCGTCGTCGGCGACTTCCAGCGGCGCTCCGGCGTCGAGGCGATCCGGATCCTCGTCGACGAGCGCGGCGCGGCGATCGACGCGGTGGCCGCGGCCAGCGACGCGATGGCGCTCGGCGTGATCGACGCGCTCCGCGCGCGCCGGCGGCGCGTGCCGGAGGAGATCGCGGTGGTCGGCTTCGACGACGTCGAGGAGGCGCGCTTCGCCACGCCGGCGCTGACGACGGTGCGCCAGCCGCTGCGCGAGCAGGGCGAGCTCGCGGTGGAGATCCTGATGGCGCTGCGGCGAGGCGAGCCGATCGCCGAGCAGATCACGCTCCGCACCGAGCTCTGCACGCGCCGGAGCTGCGGGTGCTCGTCCCGCGCGCTCGAGCTCCTCGCGGCCGCGCCGCGCGGCGACTTCCTCACGGCCTTCGCGGCGCGACGCGACGACACGCTCGCCGATCTCGCGCGCGCGGCGCGGACGTCGCTCGCGACCCTGGAGGCGGGGTGGGCTCCGCGCTTGCTCGACGCGTTCACCATGGAGCTCCTCGGCGGCCCGCGCGGCGGCTTCAGCGCCGCGCTCCAGGAGATCCTCGGCGCGGTGATCGCGTCGGGCGCCGACGTCGGCGCGTGGCAAGACGTGCTCACGACGCTGCGCCGCCGGATCCTGCCGTGCCTCGCCGGCGACGCCGAGCTCCGCGCCCACGCCGAGGATCTCTGGCACGAGGTGCGCCTCGTGATCGGCGAGGCCGCGGAGAGCGCGCAGGCGCAGCACCGCCTCGAGGTGCAGAGCTGGGCGCGCCGGCTGAGCGAGACGAGCAAGGCGCTGGTGACGGCCGAGGGCGTGGTGGCGATGGTGGAGGCGGTCGCCGAGCACTTCCCGCGGCTCTCGATCCCGAGCGCGTTCCTGTCGCTCTACGAGCCCGGCGGCGCGCCCGCTGAGACCTCGCGGCTCCTGCTCGCGTACGACGCGACGCGGACCTCGGCGCCGGCCTCGGGCCCGCGTCGCTTCGCCTCGCGCGAGCTCGCGCCGGCGGGCGCGCTGCCGCGCGAGCGTCGCGCCGCGTTCGTCCTCGAGCCGCTGTTCTTCCAGGAAGAGCAGCTCGGCTTCGTCCTGCTCGAGATGGGCCCGCGCGAGGGCGCGGTCTACGAGTCGCTCCGCGATCAGATCAGCGCGGCGCTGATGGCCACCTCGCTCATGGAGCGGATCGTCGAGAAGGATCGCGAGCGCGAGCGCCTGCTCTCCGATCTCGAGAAGCGCGCCGGCGAGCTCGAGCGCGCCAACCGCGCCATCCGCGAGAACCAGGAGAAGCTCGTCACCGCCGAGAAGCTCGCCTCGCTCGGGCGCCTCACCGCGAGCATCGTCCACGAGATGAACTCACCGCTCGGCGCGGTGCGCGCGGCGCTCGTCGAGGTCAGCACGCTCGTGGGCGAGTACCAGGCGTCGGCGGGCGACGCCGAGGTGACCGCCGACGATCATCGCGCCATCGCCGACGAGATGCGGACGGCGATCGCGCTCGCGGCGGGCGCGGCGCAGCGCGCGGCGCTCTTCGTGCGCGGGATCAAGTCGCAGACGCGCGATCTCGGGCCGCACGAGCGCCTGCCGTTCAACGTCGTCACCTGCGTGCGCGAGGCGCTGGTGCTGCTCGCGCACGCGCTCCGCAAGGGGAGCTGCAGCGCGATCTTCGAGCCGCCGACCGCGCACATCGAGCTCACCGGCTCGCCGGTGCGCCTCGGCCAGGTGGTGACGAACCTGGTCGAGAACGCGATCTACGCGAGCCTCGGCGGCGGCGTCGTCACCGTCGCGCTCGGGCAGCGCGACGGCCTCCTCGATCTGACGGTGACCGACACCGGCACCGGCATCGACCCGGATATCCTCGAGCGGATCTTCGAGCCGATGTTCACCACCAAGCCCTTCGGTCAAGGCACCGGGCTCGGGCTCTCCATCGTTCACGACATCGTCACCAGCGACTTCGGTGGCACCGTCCGCGTCGACAGTCGACCCGGGCTCGGCACAACCTTCACGGTGAGCTTCCCTCGCCTCGCGGAGCGGCAAAATGGCGCGTAAATACCGGAGCACGCGGTCGTCCGGCTACCACATCGTGCTCGCCGACGACGACACCGACTACCTCGAGGCGACGCGGCTGCTGCTCGAGTCCGAGGGCCACGAGGTGCTCTGCGCGAAGAACGGCAACGAGGCGCTCGCGTTCCTCCGCAAGCGCCGCGCCGACCTGCTCTTGCTCGACTACTTCATGCCCGGGATGACCGGCGAGGACGTGGTGGTCGAGCTCCGCACCTTCAACCCGTACGTGCAGATCATCTTGCAGACGGGCTACGTCGACGAGCGCCCGCCGCGCGAGATGCTGCGCCGCCTCGACATCCAGGGCTACTACGACAAGAGCGAAGGCCCCGACAAGCTCCTGCTCTGGACCGACGCCGGGCTCAAGGCCGCGACGACGATCCAGCGCCTCTACCAGAGCCAGCAGGGCCTGCGCTTCGTGCTCGACGCCACGCCGGGCCTGCACAAGATCCAGCCGCTGCCCGATCTGATCGAGACCATCCTCGCGCGCACCACGGGCCTGCTCGCCGCGGTCGAGAGCTTCGTCGTGGTGCGCCCCGGCGAGGACACGGCGCCCCCGCCGCCGATGTCCACCGAGGGCTTCGTCGCCGGCGCGCAGGAGGACGCCGATCCGATCCTCTGGTCGGGGACGGGCCGATTCCACGCGGGCGAGCGGCTCGACGCGCACCTCGACGACAGCGAGCGCGCGCTGGTCGACAGCGCGCTCGTCGGCGGCGAGATCATGTTCACCGACTCGGCGGCGATCATCCCGCTCCGCGTCGGCGAGCTGCCCATCGGCGTGATCTACCTGGCGACGAAGGCCCCGCCCCCGCGCGACACCGAGCTGCTCCAGGTCTTCGCCAACCAGGCGACGATCGCCATCCAGAACATGCAGCTCTACGAGATGGCGGCGCTCGATCCGCTCACCGGCGTGCACGCGCGCCGCTTCTTCGAGCGCTGGATCCAGCGCGAGATCAAGGCCGCGTTCCGCTCGCAACAGCCGGTCGGGCTGATCCTCCTCGACATGGATGGCTTGAAGCGAATCAACGACACCGCCGGCCACCTCGCCGGCGATCAGGCGCTGGCGACGCTGGGCCACGCGCTCCGGCAGGCCACGCGCGAGGGCGACGTGGTCGCGCGCTACGGCGGGGACGAGTTCGCGATCCTGCTCCCGCAAACCAGCCTCGACGGCGCCGAGCACGTCGGCCGCCGGATCCTCGATCGCCTCGGCGACAAGAGCATCGCCGGCCCCGCGGGCGAGCTCCCGATCCGCAGCAGCCTCGGGATCGGCGTGCTCCTCTCGCACGGGATCCAGCTCGCCGACGTGCGCCACCCGATCGCCCCGGCCTATTTCCAGGAGCTCGCTCAGAGCTTGATCCAGAACGCCGACAGCGCGCTCTACGAGGCCAAGCGCCAGGGGCGAGGGCGCCTCTGCCGGGGCGCTCCGACCGCCTGGCCCCCGCTTCGCTGAGACCGTCTCCATTTCGCGACAGTCAGAGAAGACGCCAACGGGCTCAAGGCTCCATCCCCCAGACCAGCACGCCGCCCTGGTACAGGGTGATCTTGTCCCAGGTGGTGAAGGCGGTCTTGGTGGGATCGAACGAGTAGTCGTTGGCCTGGTTGATGTTGGAGTAATCCTGGTTGTGGAAGCGCGCCTGGACCTCGCCGCTCTCCGCGCCGGGCGAGAGCGTGCCCGCGCCGGCGGTGAAGCTGACCTCCAGGTAGTGATCCGCGTTGACCCCGGCTGCCGATCCGAACACCCCGGCGAGGTTGCCGCAGCCGACCTTGGCGTAGTCGCATTCGAAGATCAGCGGCGGGTTGCCCTCGGCCGTGAAGTAGTACCGGATGGTCAGGCTCGCCAGCGAGACGCTGGACGGGCTGCCGTTGACGACGTTGAAGTGCGGCTTCATCTGGTTGTCGGCCGCGTTGACGTCGGCGCACAGGTACTGGAGCGAGAGGCCCATCACCACCCCACCGGTGCTCGACGAGGCGCTGGTCGACGCCGCGCTGCCGGTCGTGCTCCCGGCGGCGGTGGTCGACGTCGCGGTGGTCGACGCGGCGCTGCTCGTCGCCGCGCCGCTCGACGTGACAGTGGTTGATGACGCGGAATTGCTGCTGCTCTGGCTGGACGACGGACCGACCGGATCACCCGTGGTGCTCCCGCCCGGATCTCCGCCCGTGCCCGTGCCCGCGCCCGCGGGCCGCACCGGATCGACGCCGGTCGCGCAGGCGGCCAGCGCCAGGATCACCACCACGGAGGCGCGCTCCACCTTCAGCCATCGTCCGAGCCCGCTCTTGATCCCCATGACGTCTCCTCCGGATCTCGACTCGACGACGGCGCCCGACCCCCCGCCGCGCGCGGGGCGATCCGCGGCCGGACCCGTCTACCGTACGCGCATGGACCGGAGGGTCGTCAAGGACGATTGAGGCCTCGATCGCGTTTCCGGAGCTGACGCCGCGCGCCGTTCCAATTCCGCGGCATCATCTTGCGTCACGAAATTCAACTGCGAGAGACAGCCGCCCGGCGACGCGACGCGGCATCCCGATTCGGCGTCATGACCAGGCGTCACGAATAGTCGAAGCCGGCTTGACAACGTCACTTTCGAAGAACTAGCCTCGCTCTCCGCCGCGGGGCGCGCGCGCCACCTTTCGCCGAGGAGAGACCTCCGCAATGCCCAACGTGAGTTTTCCTGAAGGGTTCCTCTGGGGCTCCGCCACGTCGGCGTATCAGATCGAGGGCGCCGCCCGCGAGGACGGCCGGGGCGAGTCGATCTGGGACCGCTTCTCGGCCACCCCGGGCAAGGTCCAGGACGGCACCAGCGGCGAGGTGGCGTGTGATCATTATCATCGCTTCCGCGACGACGTCCGGCTGATGAAGGAGCTCGGCCTCTCGGCCTATCGCTTCTCCATCGCCTGGCCGCGCGTCCTCCCGAGCGGGCGTGGGCAGGTGAACCCGCTCGGCCTCGACTTCTACTCTCGCCTGGTCGACGCCCTGCTCGAGGCCGGGATCCAGCCCTTTGCCACGCTGTTCCACTGGGACCTCCCGCAGGCGCTGCAGGACGAGGGCGGGTGGCCGAGCCGCGCCACGGCCCAGGCCTTCGCCGAGTACGCCGACGTGGTGACCCGCGCCCTCGGAGATCGGGTAAAGGACTGGATCACCCACAACGAGCCCTGGTGCACCAGCATGCTCAGCCACCAGATCGGGCTCCACGCGCCGGGCCTCAAGGACTGGGGATTGGCCCTGTCGGCGAGCCACCACGTGCTCCTCTCGCACGGGCTCGCGGTCCCGATCATCCGGCGAAACTCGCCGGGAGCGCGGGTGGGGATCACCCTGAACCTCTCCCCGGTCGTCCCGGCCTCGCCGAGCCCCGCCGACCACGAGGCGTGTCGCAACTTCGATGGATACTTCAATCGCTGGTTCCTCGATCCCGTCCACGGGCGAGGCTACCCGGCGGACATGATCGCCGACTACGTCGCGGCCGGGCACCTCCCGCCCGAGGGGCTCACCGTGGTGAAGCCGGGCGATCTGGCGACGATCGCCGCGCCGTGCGACTTCCTCGGGATCAACTACTACAACCGCGTCGTCTCCCGGAGCGACAAGGTGCTGGAGGCGCAGAATCAGCCTCGCACGGTCGAGCTCGCGCCGAAGGAGGAGTGGACGGAGATGGGCTGGGAAGAGTACCCGGAGGGGCTCAATCAGGTGCTCACCCGCGTTCACCTCGTGTACGGCCCGAGGCGCATCTACGTCACCGAGAACGGGGCGAGCTACGGGACCGCGCCGAGCGCCGACGGCCGGGTCCACGACGAGCGGCGCCTCAATTTCCTGCGCGGGCATTTCCTCGCGGCGCGGCGGGCGATCGACGCGGGGGTGCCGCTCCACGGCTACTTCGTCTGGTCGCTGATGGACAATTTCGAGTGGGATCGCGGCTACGGCCAGCGCTTCGGGATGGTGTGGGTCGACTACGAGAGTCAGGTCCGTATCCCGAAGGACAGCGCGCTCTGGTACAAGAAGGTCATCGCCACGAACTCCGTCGACCCCGGGTAGCAAAATGAGCGAGAGCAAGCCTGTCCGGCACCCGGGGTGGTGGGTTCCCACGTCGTACATCGCCGAGGGGATCCCCTTCGCGATGGTGATCTGGGTCTCCGCGACCATGTTCAAGGACCTCGGGTACACCGACACGCAGATCACGCTGTCGACCGCGAGCATTGGTATCGTGTGGTCCCTGAAGCCGTTCTGGGCCGCGTTCCTCGACATGTACCTGACCAAGAAATTCTGGGTCATCGCCATGGAGTGCTTCATGGCCGCGCTGCTCGCGCTGGCCGCGGTCGCGCTCCGGCTACCGGATTACTTCCCGGTGGTCATCGCCGTGCTCTGGGTGCTTGGATTCGCCTCGGCGACGCAGGACATCTGCGTGGACGGGGTCTACATCACCGAGCTCTCGGAGAGCAAACAGGCTGCCTGGATCGGCGTGCAGGGGGTGAGCTGGAACGTGGGCCGCATCCTCGCTCAGGCCGTCGTCGTCCTCTTCGCGAGCGTGATGAAGGACTTCTTCCACGACATCAAGACCGGGTGGATGTGCGGGCTCGCGCTCAGCGCCGTGATCCTCGGCGCCTTCGGCCTCTACCACGCCTTCATGATGCCGAGCGGGGTCGTCGCCCGCCGCCCCGCGGGCGCGGCCGAGGTGTTCGCCACCTTCGGCGACACGGTCAAGGCCTTCTTCCAGAAGAAGGCCATCCGGGGAATGCTGATCTTCGTCTTCCTCTACCGCACCGGCGAGGGCTTCCTGCTGGTCGAGGCGCCGCTCTTCCTCCAGGCCTCGGCCAGCGCCGGCGGAGCGGGCCTGAGCCTGACCCACAAGGCCCTGATCGACGGCACGGTGAGCACCGTGGTGAGCCTGGTAGGCGGGCTGCTGGGCGGGGTGTTCGCCGCGAGGCTCGGGCTCCGCAAATCGCTGCTGATCCTCGCGCTCTGCATGAACATCCCCCACCTCTGCTACGTGTTCCTGAGCTACAGCGTCGCTCCCGATCACCCGCTCTCGCTCACGACGATACTGATCCTCGTGTCGATCGAGAAATTCGGGTACAGCTTCGGGTTCGTCGGCAACATGCTGTACATGATGCAGCAGATCGCGCCCGGCAAATACAAGATGACCCACTACGCGTTCTGCACCTCGCTGATGAACCTGGTGCTGACTCCCACGCAGATGCTGAGCGGGCCAATCGCGGACTGGCTGGGGTACAGGCACTTCTTCGTCTTCGTCCTCGTGGCCTCGATCCCCAGCGTGATCGCCGCCTGGAAGGCGCCCTTCCCGATCGAGGAGAAGGACGAGAGCAAGGGCTCTGGCGTCCCTCCCGCGGCGGTCCCCGGCGACGCGGCCGCGGCCTGAGCGGGCCTCGACGCCGGCCGGACCTGGGACGAGCAATGTCCGGGAGCACGATCATGGCCCTGGACACGGACCTGAACGTCGGTCCAGATGGACGCATGCAATCTCGCCCCCACCGCAGCGGATCCCCGACCAGCCGCTCCGCGTTCCGGAGCCAGGAAAATGACCCGGCGTTTTCGGCGCCGCCGCGGAGCTCCCCACGCGCCGTCGCCTCGTCGCGGCCGAGCGTCGTGGCCGAGGGCGCGTCGACCTCGACCGAGCCGCCGATCGAGACCGACGCGTGGTGGTTGTCGCGGTCGGGCGCGGCCACGTTCGCGCGACGGAGGATCACCCTCGCGGGCGAGCACGCGCGGGCCCTCCGAGCGACGGGAGCCTCGCGCGGATCGCTGGTGATCGAGTTCAACGGGGCGAGCTTCGAAGGCGCGACGATCTCCGCGCACGACGGTCGTTACGAGCTCGATCTCGGCGACGCGCTCGCCGCGGAGATGGCGACTGTGCTCGACGAGGACGACGGGCTCGCGGTCGAGCTGGTCACCGGCCGCCCCGCGCCGACGCTGGCGATTCACCCTTACGTGAGCGCGGAGCGCTGATCCTGTCGCCGGAGCGCGGACCCGTGTAAAGAGTGTCAATGCGTCGTTCCATTTTTTCTCTCGGGCTCGTTGCCGTATCGTCCCTCGTCCTCGCTGCCACTGGCACCGGGTGCAGCTCCACGCCCAGCGGAGCAGGCGGCGGCGGGACCTCCGACGCGACGGCGACCACGGGCGCGGGCGGCGGCGCGGGCGGGAGCGCGTCGACGACCACGTCGAGCGCGACCTCGAGCACCGGCTCCACGTCGTCGTCGAGCGCCACCACCGGCGCGACGGCGAGCTCGTCCACGAGCGGCACGGGGGGTGGGATGGGCGCGATGGCCGATCACCTGCTCATCAGCGAGATCAGCGTCGCCCCGGTCGCCGGCGAGTTCATCGAGATCTGGAACCCGACCGCGGCGGCCGTTCCCCTCGACAACTACTATCTCTCCGACAACTCGACCTACTTCGAGCTCGCCCAGGGCAAGGCCTGGACGCCGATCACCAACAACCCGGGCACCGACTTCCTCGGCCGCTTCCCGGCCGGCGCGTCGATCGCCCCCGACCAGGTGATCGTCATCGGGTTCAAGGCCGGATACAGCACGCAGTACGCGGGGAAATGCCCCAATTTCTTCATGTCGCCGACCGCGGTCGACTGCGGTGGCGCCATGGTCCCCGCCATGCTCTCGACCGAAGCGGGCAGCATCACCGCGAGTAGCGGCCTCTCCGACCCGCGGGAGATGGTCATGCTGTTCAAGTGGGACGGCGTCGCCAACACCGCCGCGAAAGACGTCGACTACCTCACGTGGGGCACGGTGTTCGAGGCCGGCTCCCGCGCCGACAAGACGGGTGTCGCGGGCTATCAGCCGGACACCACACCTGCGAATCAGGTCGGCTCCGTCGCGCCGCCACCCCTTCAGAGCGTCGAGCGATGCAGCATGGAGTCGGGCGAGAAGCTCACCGGCGGCAACGGCATCACCGGTCACGACGAGACCAGCGAGAACCTGGGCAAGTCGTTCGTCGTCCAGACGACGCCGACTCCTGGCGTGAAGAACACCTGCCTTTGAGAGGCTGGCCAGGCGCGGATAGCGCTACTGCGGCAAATGTGCCGCGGTAGCGCTGGTTCCCGATCGCTCGTTACGACCGATCCGTGGGCGCAGCCAGCGTGGAGGTGTCGACCAGGACATCGTCCCCGTCGAAGCGCATCGCGAGCGACGGGAGTGGCTTCTTCGCAGGCCCGGTGAGCGCCTCACCATCGCTCAGACGAAACGTGCTGCCGTGGCATGGGCACACCGCGCTCAGCGTCGCGGCGCCGGCACCCACGCGCGGGCTCGTCCCGCACTCGCCGGGATTCGAGGTCGCCGCGGCGCAATCGGCGTCGCGGCAGAGCGAGACCAGGCAGCAAGCATGGGTGCATATCGCCGAGAGCGCGTGCCAGCCCTTCGCGTCGCGCGCCACGATGACAGCGGTCTTGTCGTCGACGTTCGTGAGCAAGGCCTCGCCCACCGCGAGGAGCTTCGCGCCGCGCGCGCGGACCTGCCGCGGCTCGATCAGGCAATAGACGAGCGCCGTTCCGCCATCGGCGGGCGTGGCGCATGGGCCCGATCCACCTCCTCCACCGGCTCCTCCCGCGCCGCCATTTCCACAGCCTGCGGACGACGCGCCCGCCGCGGCGATCACCAGCAGCGCGCGGCGTCGGGAGAGCCCTTGACGCAGCTCCTCGCTCAAGGCGTACACTTCCCGGTGGCCGCGGTGCACTTCAGGGGGCTCGTGCAGCCCGCGTCATCCGTGCACGGGAACCCGCAGGCGTGGTCGCTCGGCCCGAACCCGCCGGGCGGCGTCGTCGGAAAGAGCTGACACACGTAGCCCTCGCTCGTTCGACAGTCCGCATCCGCCTTGCAGGCCTTCAAGCATCCGGGGGTCTCGAAGGGCTGCGAGACGCACGTGCCGCCGGGCGCGCAGACCTGGATATCGTCGCAGGGCTCCATCGCGCAGTAGCCTCCAGGGTACTTGTCGCCGGCCTCGGTCAGGCACGCCGAGCGCGAGTCCGACCCGCAGTCGACCGTCGTGGAGCACGGGTTGCCGAGGCTCGCGGTCGCGGGGTCCGGCGCGCAGGTGCCTCCGGCGTTCGCGGTGTCACAGACCTCGTTCGTGCCGCAGTCGGACGTGGCTTTGCATTTCGCGCCGAGCCCCGTCTTCGGCGGGGCTCCGTCGGGCGGGCAATCGAAGAGCAGCTCCAGCGTGTCAATCTGGAGCGCGCCGCTCTCCGTCTCCGTTTCGGTCGCCTTGACGTCCTTCGCGGGGACCGACGTCTTCATGATCCCGAGACTCTGCTCGATGTCGCCCACGATGGTCTGCGTCCCGCCGACCCGATGGCACGTGGGAACGCGCTTCTCGATCGCGGCCTTCGACGCCGTGAAGTCCGTGGACAGCGAGTCGAGAGAGACCTGCGTTGCCGCCCAGTCCCCGAAGTGCGCGTCGATCCCGACCTGACGATAGACCGCGTCCATGCGGACGATCTCCTTCGGTGCGTCGGGCTTGAAGTAGTCGAAGAGCGGCGGCGCGGCGAGCCCGACCGCGTTGGCGGCGTACACAGCGCTCTTCTGATCCTGGGCTGCGATGGCCTTGTCGAGCGTCACGATGGCGTCGTCGACGGCCTTCGATCCGGCAGCGGGCAAGCCGGGGCACGCCGTCTTGCTCTTGGTCCAGACGTCTTTGAGGATCGAGAGCACCGTCGCGGCGCGCTTCCAGTCCGCCATGCGCGCCGGGTACTCGCCGAAGGTGGTGGCGACGAGCCCTTCTCCGCTGCGCTCCACGTCGCGCATGTTCGGCGGGACGACGCCGTTCTGCGGGCAGGCATTCGGCGACGAGCCGCCGGCACCTCCGCCGCCGGAGGTGCCCGTCGCGCCGCCGCCCGAGCACCCGGACGCGAGCGGGACCGTCAGCGCCAGCGCCGCTGAAAATGATCCTGCGAGGAAACGAGAGCAGCGAAATGAGGTCATGAGAGCCTTTTCTGTGGAGAGAGAATCACCCGAGAGGTGCCGACCGTCGCGCCAATTCGCCCGGATCCCGCGCAGGTGAGGCGGCCCGACACGCTGCTCGCCGCGCGTGCACGAGAGCCCATGATCATTGATCCGATCGCGCCGTCACCGTCCTCATGCCGCGGTCCATGGGGAGTTCCGACGAGCGCCCGCGACCTTCACGGGAATGGGAAATAAACTTCCCCCGGGTCCGGGCCGACACTATTTTATTGAAGCTTTGTGGAGGTCACCAGAAACTTGATCACGAGGCGGGCCACCGCGTGCTTCGCAACCTCCGACGCGACAAAGGCGAACCATGAAACATTTCTCTCGCATTCTCCTGGCGGTCACCGCGCTCGCGACCTCGGCCGCCGGCGGGTGCAGCTCCACCCCGGTCGCGACGTCGTCGACTCTCGTCGGCAGCGTCGCGCAGGCGTCGTTCCCCAAGGCGGTGAGCGCGATCACCCTCAAGAGCAGCACCGGGAAGACGTCGACGGTCGCCGTCGCAGCGGACGGGAAATTCTCGTTGAAGCTGGAAAAGGGCGCGAAGTATCAGCTGTTCCTCGGCCCGGACGGGAAGAGCATCCCTCTCGTCCTCAAGAGCGGTCAAGGGCGCCTGGAGACGCAGGTCAACGTGAAGAGCGGCGGCGCGAGCGTCGCATTGGGGAGCATTCGTTACTGGGGCGGCGGCGGGATGGTGGCGGCCAAGGTCATCGCCGGCACTAGCACGAACGCGAGCAAGTGCGTCAACGGCGTATTCGCCGGCACGGCGCAGCCCTGCGCCAGCGGCAACGCCGCGGAGGTGTGCAGCGACGACGGCGA
>JBDTXR010000047.1:0-32344 GCA_040006075.1 Byssovorax sp.
TGAGGAGGTGTACGGGAGCGGCGCGGGTGCGGAAACGAAGGGGATCGGTGACGGGATGGAGAGCGGGAGCGGCGACAGCGGCGCTGTCGCGGGAACGGGAACGGGAACGGGAACGGGAACGGGAACGGGGGAGAAGGGGAGAACGGCGGGGGCGACGAAGAATGGGGACACCCGCGCGTCGGCGGCGACCGTCGAGCCCAGACGGTCGGACGAGGGCCGCGCGGCGGGCACGGCACGGGGTGATTCGTGGCGATCGCCGGGCGGCGCGTGGGGACCGAAGGGCAGCGCGCGGCTGAACGACTCGGCACCTTGCGCCTCGGAGAAGGCGGGCAGAGCCACGGTGGCGGCGCGGGCCGGCGCGGCGCGCGCGGCGACGCTCGGCGCCGCAGGGCTCTTGAACGGCAGGGCCGAAGGGCGACCCACCTCTTCGGGCTGAAGAGTGACAGTCCCCGCGAGCGGATCCTGCTCGGGCGCGCGGCGCGGCGCCTGCTTGACTGGCACATTCACGGGCATCGACGGCAGCGGCGCCTCATCGGGGCGAGCTGCGGGGGCCGGCCGGGCATCGTCCCAGGTGGCCGTCTCGCCCGGGAGCGTGACCCAGGCCGTCACCCGCGCGCCGGCCAGCGCCGCGGGATCGGGCAGCGACGCGACCGCTCGCCACACCAGCGAGCAGACCAGGCGATCGGCGTCGATCACCAGCATGTCGGCCACGAGCTTCACGCGCTGCGGCGCCCCCGCGCCCGGGAGCGCCAGCCGCGCTTCGGCGAGCGGCGCCGGCAATCGCGCTTCGATCCGCGGGATATCCGGGTGGAGGCCTTCGAGCACCATCCACTCGTGACCTTCGAGATAGGGGATCTGCTGATCGGCCGGGGCCGCCTGGAAATACGACCAGTCGAACCCCTCGGGCAAGGTCGGCCAGGGCGCCTGCACCGCCTTTGGATCCGCGCTCCCGAGGCGGCGCGATCGAGCTGGCCAGTTGCCGGCGAGGGGCCCGAAGCCCGCGCCGCGGGCGGGCTGCCGGGGATCGACGATGTTGGGCGGGCTCGCGCCGCGCGGATCGGCCCCCACGGGGTTGTCGCTGTCGCCGGCGCCGCCACAGGCACGCTCGTAGCAGAGCGGCAGGAAGAGAAACGGCTGCGGGGCGCCGTCGCCGCCGCGATCGCCGCGGACATGAAGGGTCTTGTCGATCAGGACCCTGGGGCCGAGACCGACGCTGAGGCGAACAGGCACGCTCGCCGCGGGCCGGCGCCCGGCGGAGCACGCGTGTCCGGTGAGCAGGACGTCGGCGCGCGCGAGGTACGGCGAGGTCTCGGCGGCGGCGACGATCGCGCCGCGGGGATGCGCCGCCGCGCGGACGTCGGACGCCACGATGGGCGCCGGCGGCAAAGGCACCATCGCCCGCCCGGGGACGATCTGGAAGGTGGCTTTGACGATGATCCCGAGCTGGGTCCGGGCGCCGACGCGGAACGGCCGCACCGCGGCGGCGGCGTGCCCACGGGCCACCGGGAGGGGCGGCGCGCTCACCGGCGAAGCCCCGCGCTCACAGCGCCGCTCCGAGCTGCGCGAGCTGGCGATCGGCGCGCGCGGTGACGTCGAGGAGCGGTGTGCCGGGGCGGCGCGCGGCGCTCTCGAAGGCGGCCCCCGCGCGGCGCTGCTGGACCCCGAGGCGAAGCACGCGGGCGAGCGCCGCGTCGTCGATCGGCGCGCCCTCGAGGTGCCGTGTGCCCACCGCGAGGCGCCCGCGGTGGGCGAGATAATAGGCCCGTCCACTGGCCTCGTGGGGCCACGGGAGCTGGGTGTCCGGGTCCATGGTCACGTTCGAGTCCCCCGGGTTGCTGGTGGGGCCAGACTGGAAGTCAGGCGGCGGAGATCCCCGCAAAACGCCGTTGATCGGCGCGCCGGTGATCCGGGCGAACACCTCGCCCGCGAGGCGCGCGAGGCCGGGGACGGCCATTTGATCGAGCACCCACGGCAGCAGCGCCGGATCGCCGAGCGCGCCGGCCGCGAACAGGCACGCTCGCTCGAGCCCGGGCCACGTCAGCAGGGCTTCGAGCGTCTGGCGGGCCTCGCCGGGCGCGCCGACGCGAGCCGCGTGCTCCGCCGCGACCTCGGCGAACGGGCCCTTGTCCCGCGCCACGCTCCACAGCGCCGCAGGAGCGCCGGCCACGCCGACGAGCGCGCCGGCCCACGCCGACCAGAAGCGCCCCGGCGCGTCGTCGGCGGGGGCCACCTCGCGCAGATCGCCCGCGAGATCGAGGCGCCCGAGCGTGCCGATCGCGCGAAACGAGAGCGCGCGGAGCGGCGCGTCGGCGCCGAAGAGCGCGTTGACCAGGAGCGGTCCGGGGTCGCGACGGTGCGCCGTGCAGGTGGCGAGGGCGAGGCGCAGGAGCGCGGGCGAGTGCTCGCCCGACAGCAGGGGATCCACGATCGCGAACGCGTCGGCAGGCGCCGCCCAGGCCAGGGCGCCCACCACCCCGGCGGTGGCCTCGGGCTCTTCTTTGGTGGCATCAAGAACTGCCGCGAAACCGGGCAGATCGCGCGCTTCGACCGCGGCGACAGCCGCCGTGAAGAAGGCTCCCGGCTCGCCCGTGGAAAGGGCCTCTATCGCTACCTCCCAGCCTGGCTCACCCGCGATGCGCAGGCCGTCGAGGTGGGCCTCGATCCGGTCCTCGTGCTCGACCAGATCGGCCAGCGTGTAATGGTGCGAGGCCGCCGCCATCCCGCGCAGCTCCCACAGGAACGACGCCATCGCCGCGTGCTGTTCGACGACCTCGTGGACCATGACGCCTCAGTTGATGTCGACGCCGCTCCCCGACAGCTTGATGTTCGATCCGGCCTTGACGCTGACGTCGCCGTCGCTCTTCACCTCGATCTTGGCGCCTTCCACCTTGATCGTGCCCGAGCCCTTCACCGAGATGTCCGCGCCCTCGATGGTGATCTTGCCGGACTTCTCCACGACGATGGTGCCGCTGCCACACACCAGGGTGAATTTCTCACCGACCGTGACCGTCTTCTTCGAACCCACGGACTCGCTCGAGTCGCCGTCGATGGTCCGGGTCTCGGTGCCCTTGATGGCGGTGGTGTCGTCGCTGCCAATGCTGGTGTCGCGCTTGGCCCCGATCTCCAGCGCGGCGCGGTCGCCGATCTTGACGACCTCCTCGCCGCCCACGGTGAGGGTGCGCTTGCCGCCCACCGACTCGGTGTCGTCGATGCCAATGTCCGTCTCGCGGTTCTTTCCGACCTTGAGCTTGGTGTCTTCGCCGATGTCGATGGCCTCGCACTTCACCACGCCCAGGGTGCGGTTCTCCCCGATCTTCTCGTTGTGATCGCGGCCGATCTGGGTGGTCTTGAAGCCGTCGACGTTCTCCCACTGGCTGTTCTTGATGTGCTTCCTGCGGTCGTGGTCGACGGTCAGCTTCTCGTCGTGGCCGATGAGCTGGGTCTTGTCGTTCTCGACCTCGATGTTCCAGTCTTTCTGCGCGTGGAGATAGACCTCCTCGGCCGACTTCTTGTCCTCGAACCGCAGCTCGTTCGAGCCCCCGCCGCCGGGCGAAGAGTTGGACTTGATCGTGCTCTTGGTCTTCTCGGCCGGGAGCACGTACGGAGGCACGTTGGCCCCGTGGTACACGCGACCGACGATGAGCGGGCGATCGGGATCGCCCTCGAGGAAGTCGATCACGACCTCGTGGCCAATGCGCGGGATGTACATGGCGCCCCAGGCGACCCCGGCCCAGATCTGGCTCACCCGCATCCAGCACGAGCTGTGCTCGTCGCGTTTGCCCTGCCGATCCCAGTGAAACTGGACCTTCACCCGGCCATGGATGTCGGTGAAGATCTCCTCGCCGGCCGGGCCCACCACGATGGCCGTCTGGATGCCGCGGGGCGTGGGCTTGGGCGTCTGCGGCGGCGTGCGATACGGCACGTCGTCGGGGATGCACTGGAATCGATTGGTGTACCCGCCGCCGCCGGCCGCCGACTCGCCCATCACCGCGGGAGCGGCGAAGTGGTCGACGCGGGCGAGGAGGTAGCCTCGATTGCAGCTATCGCGGCCGTGATCTTCGAGGGTGAAGGTGTATCCCGGGGTGAAGCGGATCACGCTGCCCTGGCCCTCGCCGGTGCGGCGCACGAGCTGGAGCTGCTCTAGCCGCAGCTTCGCGGCCTGGATGCCCTCGGCCGGGACCTCGTGCTCGGTGGCGTAGACGTAGACCTCGAGATCGGTGTCGAGGTCGGCCGAGGCGTCGCCCTGGAGGCTGAGGCTGGGCTTCTGGAAGTTGTAGTCGCGGACAGTCACCTTGCCGGGGCGGACCTCTTCGGCGGTGGAGAAGCGAGTGACGGACTCCTGCGCGTTGAGCGACCCGCCCGTTCGGTACGGGACCACGGGAGGAGCCGCGATGGCCTCGTGGGCCGAGGGCGCGTCGCCGAAGACCATGACGTGATTGTCGGCCTTGTGGTCGAAGAAGCAGAACATGCCAGTCTCCTCCATCAGCCGGCTGATGAAGGCCCAGTCGGTCTCGGCGTACTGGACGCTGTACTCGCGGCGCTCGTAGGCGAGGGTCGACGAGATCACGAAATCGTCCGCGGTGAGGCCGGCGGCGAGGAGCACCTTCTCGATGATCTCGGGCGCGGTGACGTCCTGAAAGATGCGGTAATCGTGGCGGTGTTGCAGGCGCCAGGCCCGCGGGACGACGGTGGCCAGGTAGGCGGTCGCCATCCGCCCTTCCTCGTGCTGCTCGAACCGGGCGACGATGCCATGCACGTACCGGATCGACGGGCCGTGCTTGATGGTGAGCAAGCACTCCTGGCCGATCAGGCCGCTGAACTCCATCGCGGTGTCGGTCGAGGCGATGGTGACCCGGAAATGGAACAGCCGCGAGATGCCTTCGTGTCCCTCGATTCGCGCGACCCGCCAGGGATCGCTGAGGCCATTCACGGCAAACTCGAACTCGATTGCATCGCCCGCCATCGAAAGCCTCCCCGACCGTCTGCCCCGAGCTCGGGTGTCGACGCTATCACGCCGCTCCGGGCGTGGGGACAGGTTTTGTTGGGCCGGCGCCCGCCGCGGCCCGGGCGTTGATGCGCCCCGTACCACGCTATCTGCTCGACAAAGCAGAGGCGCTTGAGGTACCCCGGAGAGACGGGGACGATGAGCACCGCCTGGCAACTCGTGGATGCGTACGGTGAGGTTTGCTTCCTCCGTGGCACCAGCGCCGCGCTGCCCGAGGGCGCGCAGCCGATCGAGCCTCACCTCGCCGCGCTCGAGGTCCCGGGGTGGTTCCCGCTCGACGACCCCCATCGCGAGCGCGTCGGCCTGCTCTGCGACCTCTGCGGCGCGGCCTCGGGCATGGTCTCGCTCGACCCGACGCGCGAGCTGGATCTGCTCCGCGAGCGCGTGGCCGAGCTCCTGCAAACGCGGTGCATCCTGGCCTTTCGCGGCGCGCCTCCAGGAGCGCCGCTCGCGAAGCGGCCACCGCCTCCCGCGCCGCCTCCGCCGCAGCCGCCGGTGCCGATCGTGCCGGCGATCATCCACGCCACGGTCGGGGTCGTCCAGATCGACTTCACGGCCAATCAGGTGATCGAGAAAGACACCCTCGGCGACTTCCCGAGCCCCGAGTGGATGAGCCTCCGCGCGGACGCCGACCAGTCCCCGATCTGCTATGTGCGCGGGGCGAGCGTGCCTCTCGCCGTGGTGCTGCGCGTCCTGCGCGCGCCCACAGGGACCGAGTCCGTGGTGCTGCGCGGCCACGCCACCGTCGGAGCGGCCACGCTGGAGTGGACCTGCACGGTCAGCGTCTCGCCCGGCTCGGTCAACGTCTCCACCCCTTCCATGACCAGCAGCGCGCCGCTGCCGAACGTCGTTGCTTGCTACGATCCCCTCACGATCACCTGGGAAGCGAACGCGGCCGGCACCGGGTGGATCGGCGCCGGGACCACCACGCACCTCGTGTACACCGTCCTCGGCGCCCCGGTGGGCACGCTCTACTGGACCCTGGTCGATCTCTCGTGCCGCGCGGCGCAGGGCGCGAGCACCGAGGCCAGCGTCGTGACCCGGAGCTTCGTGCCGTTCACCACCCGGGCCCTCACCCGCAAGCGCGACGGCGTGGGCCTCACCTACTGGAGCCCCAACACCACCACCTGCACGAACACGCGCCTCTTGCTCGCCAGCCCCGACGGGAGCGGCCAGTGCGGCTCGTGGGCCGAGCTCCTGGTCGACATGTACAAGCTCCACGGCATCACCAGCGCCGACAAGGTCGTTGTGGTGGTCACCGTCGCGGCGTGGACCTCGTCCACGCAAGGCTTCCTGGTCAAGAACTGGCAATGGAACGCGGCCACGCAGCCCGCGCCCTGGACCCACCGGATGGGGACCGACGTGGTCAATCAGCCGGGCATTCCCGGGCAGCGCAACCCCGAGCCGCCGCCGGCGTTCTTCAACCATTTCGTCGTCACCCACGGAGGCCAGCTCTACGATCCTTCGTATGGCGGCGGCCCGTTCGCCGATCAGGCCACCTGGGAGACCGGCGCGCTCGACGGCCTGTTCGCGGGACCGCTCGCCGGCTTCCAGAAATCGGCCAACCCGCAGAACATCGTCCAGATGTGGAACACCCGCACGAACGCCCGGATTTGACCTTGCTCCCGCTCCCCTCGACGCCCGCGCCGACGCCTCGCACGAAACGACGCTGGGCGCCTCTGGCTCTGCTCTTCGCGGGCCTCGCGGGCCTCGCTTGCCGGCCCAGCCCTGGATCCAACCCCATGAACGAATCCCCTCCTCCGCCTCTCGTGCTCGCGCCCGTCGCGCTCCCCGGGGCTCCGCTCGTGCGAATGCTGCGTCTCGTCGCCGTCGACGCGGCGCCGGTGCTGCTCGCCTCCACGACGTACAGCGCGACGCCGCCGCTGCGGACCGAGATCCAGGCGCTCCCCCTCGCGGGAAGCGGGCCTTCAGGCCTGGTCGCCACCGTGGGGCAGCTCTTGCCCGTCCCCCCGCGCTGGGACGCCGCGGTGGGCGCGGGAGGCAAGCTGTCGTTCGTGGTCGAGCTCGCCGGAGGGGCGTTGAACGCCCTGTTTCAAACCGACGGGACCACCGATCACCGCAGCTCGCTCACCGCGCATCATCCCTTTGGCAGCTTCAGCGCGCCGCGGTTCGTGCGCGACGCCGGCGCCGCGCAGCCTGCGGTCACGGCCGTTCTCGACGACGCCACGGCCGTGCTCCTCGACCACGCGACTCCGCCCGAGCACCCGATCGCCGCCTGCAACGATCTGGTGATCACCACCGGATCGTCCGGCGCAACCGCGGTGTGCAAGCGCTATGCGCCGGGCGCCTCCCGCGGCGGGGCGCTGCCCGGGAGCGCGTCGGTGTTCGCGCTCGATCCCGCCCATCGCGCGGCGGGCGCGGAGATCGCGCCCTTCGGCGAGCGTCGGATCTTCGAGCTCGACGCCGACGCCTCGGGGGGCGATCTGGTGATCGTCGCCACCGCCGGAGCTCACCTGCTCCTCGCGCACCGCAAGGCCGAAGGCGCGGCGTTTCAAACGCTCCAGGTCGATCCGGGCGGGGCCTCGCCCCAGGCCTTCTCGTCGCCGTGCGTGGTCATCACCGGTCGCACCGTGACTCTGGCCGTCCTCTCCAGGGCGCTCACGCCCGACGCGCGGGTCCTCGTGGCGACGTGGCCGCTCGACGCCCTCCCCTGAGGCGTCCGGCTCATGCGCAAGCGCGTCCTCTACATTGGCAATTTCGAGCCGACGTTCTCGACCGAGAGCCATGTTCGCGACAGCCTGCGAGAGCTCGGCGTCGAGGTCGTCGAGGCCCAGGAGAGCACCGCTTCGCTCTCGGCGCTCGACCGGCAGATGGGCGAGGTCGATCTGCTGCTCTACACGCGGACCTGGGGCCTCCGCGATCCGGACGCGCTCCGCTGGATCACCTCGCTGCCGCTCCCCACGGTCTCTTACCACCTGGATCTCTACGCCGGCCTTCCCCGCGGCCGCAACCTGCACCAGGACCCGTTCTGGCGCACGCAGCACGTGTTCACGCCCGACGGCGGGAGCGACGGGTTCTTCCGCGCGCAGGGCATCCAGCATCATTATCTGAAGCCCGGCGTCTTCGGCGCCGAGTGCACCCTGGCCGAGGTGGATCCGGCGACCCCGCGGGTCGAGGTCTGCTTCGTCGGCTCGTACGACTACCATCCAGAGTGGCCGTATCGAAGGCGCCTGGTCGACTTCCTGGCCGAGACTTACGGCCGCCGCTTCACCAAGCACGGCTCACCCCAGAGCAGCGTGCGCGGGGCGGATCTCAACCGCCTCTACGCCTCGGCCAAGGTGGTGGTGGGAGACAGCCTGTGCCTCGGCTTCGATCACCCGCGCTACTGGTCCGATCGGATCTACGAGACGCTGGGCCGCGGCGGCTTCCTGATCCACCCCTACATCGCCGGGCTGGAGGAAGAGCTCGGCGATCGCGAGCACGTGGTGTTCTATCCCTTCGGCGACTTCGCGACCCTGGAGCGCCTGATTGACTATTACCTGGAGCACGACGACGAGCGCGAGGCGATCCGCCGCGCCGGGCACGAGCGGGTCAAATCGAGCTGCACCTACGTCCACAGGATGCGCGAGATGCTGACCGTCCTCGGCGAGCACCACGCGGCGCTGCGAGGGTGGGTATGATCCGGGGGCGAGCGCGGCGCCGGGGCGCGACGCGATGAGGATCCACCTCGTCACCAACATCGACAACGGCAAGGGCCTGGAGCGTGACTATCGCCTGCTGAGCCGGCTGCTCGAGAGCTGGGGGCACCGGGTCCGCGGCGTTCACTACCTGCGCCCGGAGCCGCCCGGCGAGGCCGATCTGGTGATCTTCCTCGAGGTCTACGCGCCGCGCCTCGCCGAGCACGCGCCCCGCCGCTGGCTTGTCCCCAACGCCGAGTGGTGGCGCGCCGAGGACAACCCCTCTCTCGGCGACTTCGAGCTCGTGCTCTGCAAGACGCGCGACGGGCTTATGCACTTTCAACCGCTCACCCCGCGCGCCCGGTATCTCGGCTTCTTGTCGGAAGATCACGGCGATCCCGGCGTGCCGCGCGCCCGGCGCTTCTTGCACGTCGCCGGCGGCTCGAACGCCAAGGGGACCGAGTCGGTGCTCGCGGCCTGGGAGCGCCACCGGATCCCTTATCCGCTCACCGTCGTGTCGTCGCTCGGCTGGTCCCGGCGGCCGCGAAACGTGGAGTTCGTCGGCCGGACCGACGCGCGCTGGCTGCGTTTCCTGCAGAACATGGCGCGATTCCACCTCTGCCCCTCCCGCTACGAGGGCTGGGGCCATGGCCTCCACGAGGGGCTGTCGGTCGGCGCCGCCGTCGTGGTGCCCGACACCCCGGCGATGGCTGAAATCGACGGCTGCGCGCTGCGCATGCCGGCGTGGCCCGCGGGACGACAGGGCCTGGTGCGCACCCACGTGGTGGCGCCGGACGATCTCCGCAACGCGGTCGAGCAGTGCGCGGCGTTCACCGACAGCGAGCTGCGACGGATCCAGCAAGCCGCGCGCGACGCGTTCCTGGGCGAGAGCGAGCGCTTCCTGGCCACGCTGTGGGAGGTGCTCGACGAGCGGCCTCTGCGCGCGGCGCCCGCCGTCGATCGGAGGCTCGATCGCGGCGCGACGACGACGGCGCGCCTCGCTCTCGTGTTCTCGTGCGCCACGTCGAGCGCGCAGCTCGTGCGCCGATCGGTGCTCGCGCTGCGCGCGCAGACGGCCGATCCCGCGTCGTTCACCGTGCTCGTGGCCTGCGTCGACGGCGATCCGGACGGCGCGATCCACGCGGCGGTGGAGCCCGACGCGCACCCGTTCGGCGTGGAGATCGTGGAGCGCCCGAGCGAGACCGCGCGCGTCCCGCCGTTGATGTGGTTCCTCGACGCCGGGGTCGTGCTCTCGCCCGAGGCCGTCGAGCGGGTCCTCGGCGAGCACGACGCGGCGCTGGCGCGCGGCCTCCCCGCGGTGATCGCGACGACGCGCGCGCGGGTGGCGACGACGCCCGGCGCACCCCGCTCCGGAGCGCCCGCGGTAGAAAACGAGATCGAGATCGAGAGCGTGCCCGTGGTCTGGAGCGGCCTGGTCGAAGGGTTGGTCGAAGGCGACGCGCGGTTCGCCGGCGTCGGCGCCGCGCGCGCGGCTCTCCTCGAGGGGATCCAGGGCGTGCACCGCGCCGGGCTCATCGACGCGCGCTTGCTCGTGAGCGTGCAGGCCACGTATCCGCCGCGCGAGCGCGTGGATCTCGACGCGCGCCTCGCGGAAGGCCCCCACGGACTCCGCGCGCAGGAGATCCGCGAGGGCGCACGAACGTGGCGAGAGCGGCTGTCGGCGGTGCGCGCGCGACTGCGATCCTCGGTCCTCGACGCCGCCCCGAGCGGCCCCCTTCCCGACTGCTCCCCCGACGCGATCGAGGCGCGAACGAAGCTCGTGCGCGCCGTGCGCGCCGTCGCCGCGCCGAAGCTGCGCGGCCTCTACGGCGGCGTCGTCGTGGTCGGCGAAGCCGCCGAGCTGATCGCCGACGACGTGCTGCGCGTGTGCGGCCTCGCGACCCGCGTGGTGTGCCCGGCGGGCCTCGCCGCGCTGCCGGCAAACCACGCGTGCGGCGTGATCCTCAGCGACGTCGTCGCCCGCGCTGCGCCGGACGAGCGCGAGCGTCTCCTGGGCCACGCGCGCCGCGTGGTGAAGGCCACCGGACCGCTCGTGATCGTGGACCTCGTGATCCGCGCGCGCGGGAGCGACGCGACGATCGGGAGCGAAGGGCCGGCATCGGATCCCGACGAAATCCAGATCTCGACGGAGTACGTCGGCGTGCGCGCCGCGCCGGAACGCCTCGACCCGCCCGCGCTCGCTTATCCTCGCCGCCAATGACGTCCCCGGTGGCCTCACCCGATCTCGCTCTCGATCTCGATCCGCTCGAGCGCGTGACCGAGCAGATGACCAGCACGCTCGATCTCGACGAGGTGCTCGCGACGATCACCACCGGCCTCGTCGAGGATCTCGGCGCCGCGCTCGCGCGGATCTGGCTCCTCGACGCGCGGACGAGCGGGCCGCCGACGCTCCATCTCACCGCGAGCGCGGGGCTCTCGTCGCGCCTCGACGGGGCCCACGCGCGCGTCCTCGTCGGCGCGCTCAAGATCGGCCAGATCGCCGCCGAGCGCCGCGCAGTGTGCCTCGACGGGCTCGACGACGACCCGCGGATCACCGAGAAAACGTGGGTGAAACAGCACGGGCTCGCCTCGTTCGCGGGCTATCCGCTGCTCTTCCGGGGCGAGCTCCTCGGCGTGCTCGCCATGTTCGCGCGCCGCGCGCTCACCGCGGTCGAGCTCACCCGCCTCGCGCGCTTCGCCAACCGCGCGGCGATCGCCGTGCAGAACGCGCGCGTCCACGCCGAGCTCGCGGCGCTGAAGGCGCGCCTCGTGGACGAGAACACTTACCTCCACGAAGAGCTCCGGAGCGAGCGCGCGCCCTCGGCCATCCTCGGCGAGAGCGCGGCCTTGCGCGAGGCGCTCGACAAGCTGAGCCAGGTCGCGCCCACGCCCTCGACGGTGCTGCTCCTCGGCGAGACGGGCACCGGAAAAGAGCTCTTTGCGCGGGCGATCCACGACGGGAGCCCGCGGCACGACGGCCCGCTCGTCAAGGTGAGCTGCGCGGCGATCGCGCCGTCGCTGATCGAGAGCGAGCTCTTCGGTCACGAGAAGGGCGCCTTCACCGGAGCGCTCGCGCGGCGGCTCGGCCGCTTCGAGCGCGCGCACGGCGGTACGCTCTTCCTCGACGAGATCGGCGAGCTCCCCCTCGAGACGCAGGCCAAGCTCCTGCGCGCGCTCGAGGAGCGCGAGATCGATCGCGTCGGCGGATCGGCGTCGGTTGCCGTGGACGTGCGCATCGTCGCCGCCACCCACCGCGATCTCGCCGCCGAGGTCCGCGCCGGCCGCTTCCGCGCCGATCTCTACTACCGCCTCGCCGTCTTCCCGATCACCCTCCCGCCGCTCCGCGATCGCCGCGACGACGTCGCGCTCCTCGCGTCGGCCTTCATCGAGCGCGAGGCGCGCGCGCTTCACAAGCCCCTGCGCGGCCTCACCGCCGAGGCCGCCGCGAAGCTCGCCGCCTACGCCTTCCCCGGCAACGTGCGCGAGCTCCACAACGTGATCGAGCGCGCCGCGATCCTCGCCCGCGGCGCGTGGATCGGCGCGGCCGAGCTGCCCGATCTAACCGGCCCCCGCGAGGCGCCGCCCCCCTCGGCGAACCCCGAGCCCGATCGCCGGATCGAGGAGATCGAGCGGGCCCACATCGAGCGCGTCCTCGTCGAGAGCGCGTGGCAAATCGAGGGCCCCGCGGGCGCCGCCGCGGCGCTGGGCCTGCGCCCGAGCACGCTCCGCTCGCGAATGCTCCGCTTCGGCGTCGAGCGCCCCCGTCGATGAGGGCCCACGACATGTCGTGGCCACCGCGGCTCGTCGTGGGTTCGTGGGCCCACCACAGCCTGATTTCAGGGCGATCTTCACGGCACCGGAGTTGCTCAGCCTGTCCCTCATGAAACCCTTGTCAACGGCCGGATCTCCCCTCCCGGACGCCGATCCGCCCGCGCGGATGTCGCGCGCCCAGCTCGGCCTCGCGCTCGCGGTCGCCTTCACGCTCTTCCTCCTGGAGGCGGGCCCGGTCTGGCGGCACCCGTGGGACATGGAGCTCCTCAACCGGGCGATCTTCTGGAGCTACGTCGCCATTCCCCTCCTGGTGATTGGCACTCTCGCGTGGTCGAAGCGCCTCTCGGTGCGGGCGTTCGTGATCGATGCGCTCACCCTCACGCTGCTCAAGTACGCCTGCACCTTCGCCTTCTCGCTGGTGCTCTGGGAGATCACGCCCTTCCCTGCCCCCGTCCACCAGGCGGCCTCGCCGCAGGGCGCGCGGACCCTCGCGGTCGAGTCGGCGCCCGCGGCGACTCCGATCGATCCGGCGAAGACAGGCACCTTGACGGGCACCGCGACCGACGCCGCGGGCCACCCGATCGCCGGAGCCCTGGTGTGGATCTCCGGCGGGCTCGAGGACTACGTCTTCGCGGTGCCGAGCGCCCCGGTGCGGATCGCGCGCGCCGGCTCGACCGAGATCCCGCCCGTGGCGGTGGTCCAGGTCAATCAGCCGATCCTCGCCCGATCCGCCGATGGAAAGCTGCATACCCTCGTTGCCGTGAAGGACGGGAGGACCCTCTTCAATACCCCGCTCCTCCCGTCAGGGGAGCCCAGCCACGTGGGCTTCCGCGAGGCCGAGGGCCTGGTCACGCTCCACTGCAACGTGCATCCCGGCGCCGCCGAGGCCGAGGGACAGATCCTGGTGCTTGGACACCCGTTCTTCACCAGGACCGATGAGCAAGGGCGCTTTGAGCTCCACGGCGTGCCCGCAGGGCGGATGAAGATCGCCACCGCCGGCAGCGGGCGCCCGGCGGCCGAGCAGGCCGTCGAGCTCGAGCCGGGCGGCGCGACGACGGTGACGCTCACTCTCCCTGCGCCCACGGCGGCGGGGGAAGCGGCTCGCGCCGGGTTAAGGGACGAGTAAGATCGAAACGCGCCGGGCGCGGGCATGCTCCTTCCATGGTCAACCAACGCCTCCGCGGCGCGCTCGTCCTCGCTCTCGGCCTCGCCTTCCCGATGCGGTTGGACCGAGGAGCATTGCTGTCGACGGCGACGGCAACACCTTCGTGCTCGGGAGCTTCGTCGAATCGCTCGATCTGGGCGGAGGCCTCTTGCCCGCCGGCGGCGATCCCAACGGCTTACGGACCGTGGTCGCCAGGCTCTCTCCGAGCGGCGATCTCCTGGCGAGCCGGGCCTTCGGGGTGAACCTCGCCCCCACCAACCGCAGCTTCGTCATCGACTCTGCGATCAACCCGGGCGGTGATTTGCTGGTGGCGCTCAGCTATCAGGGCGTGCTCGATCTCGGCGGCGGCCCGCTCCCCGCGACTCCGGGGCTCTGGGGTTTGCTCGCGCGCTTCACGCCCTGATCGGGAAACGCCGACTCACCTCGTGCGATCCAGCGCCTCGAGCTCGCGAAAGCGGGCTTCGAGGTCGTCGAGCTCGTCGAGTCCCGAGGCGGCGTCGTCGTCTTCGGCATCGGCGACTGGCACGCTCGCTCCTCGACCGACGACGGCGAGGTCGACGAAGCGGCCGACCGTGGAGGCCACGGACGACGCCGCCGCGCGGGCGCGATCACCCAGGGTGGCCTCGGAGGGAGATGCAGGCCCGCGCGGGTTTTCGCCCTTCGTGACGCTATTTGTCGCTCGCGCGGCGTCAACGCGCGGCTCCCTGCGCACCGGCGCTCGCGCCAGGCGATTGTCGCACATCCTTTGCAGCTTCGCGTCGACGACCCGGAGCGCGAGATCGGACGGGCCTTTGCCGGTGAGCTGGTGGTGCACCTCGGATCGCCAGAAGAGCCAGGTGGCGTAGAGCCGGAATCCCGGGGTCGGGTAGCCAGATCGCTCCACGAAGATCTCGTCCTCGCCCCGCACGACGCGACCCCGGACCTCGTCGAGATACTCGATCTCGTTCAAGCCCATGGCGCGCGGGCAATCGAAGGTCTTCAACGCGACCTCGAGGCGCACCACCGCTTCGACCTCACCGCAGGCGGCGAGCAAGGAGAAGCGATCGGCGGTGAGCTCGGACGCCATGATGGCGTGTTGCTCGATTGCCTCCGAGGCTCCACGCTCCCCGGCCTGGAGGAGAATGGACTCGGGCTTCGCCAGCGGGCCGAGCGCCATCCAGTGCCCGATCTCGTGGCCCACGAGCGCGGCCAAGGCCGCGTCGTCGAGGAGCTTCGCGACAGGGCCGATGAGGCGGACGGCGAACGGCGAGTCGGACAGGAGCGCTTGGGCGTTGAGGTGAGCTGGGTTTGGAGTCTGGTAAATGACGAACGGCTCGGTGCACCCGAGCCGTTCGGCCGCCTCCCGCGCGACGCGATGCACCCGCTCGGCCATGCTCTTTTCGAGGACGACGCGGGGATCTCGCGCGCCGCGATCCGGCGTCGTGTCGCGCGCCTCGATCGGGTAGGACGCGAAGGTGCGCTCGAGATCGCGCTCCCACGCGACGCGAATGTCCTCGATCCGATCGGCGGGTGTGGACACCAGAAGACCAGGCGCCGGGAGGCCCGCCGAGACAGACGCGGAGCTCATTTCACGATCGTCGCGCAGCCGAGCACGACGTCGACCTCGGCCATCAGATCCTTCTCGACCTCGGCGCAGGTGGCTTTGCAGAGCAGGATCCGGGTCGGTGGCGCGCTCGCGTCGTAGTACCAGGCGTCGCCGCTCGCGGGGCAATGCGCGGCGTCGGCGACCCTGGGGATCGACTTCGCGGCTCCGCCGCCGGGCGTGTACGTGACGTTGACGAGGGTGAAGTCCAGCGTCTTGCCGCTGGGCGGAGCGGGGAGCTGGTAGGTGCACTGGATCGCGGCGCCGCGGATGGTGTTGAGCGCGCTCACGAGCTGATCGGTGGCCTGGGGATCGACGTCGACGTGAAACGCGGTCGTCGTCCCACCGGCGGCAGCGATGGCGTCGAGGGCTTGCAATGCGGGGCCGACGCCGATCACGAAAGACTTGATGCTCGGCGTGCCGGCGAGGCCCGCCGCCGCGATCGCGTTGAGGTGCACGGGATCGATGTCGCACTCGCTCGGCAGGCCATCGGTGGCGAACGCGACGACGGTGAGGCGGTCGGGATGGGCCTTTTGCCACGCGGTCGCGTGATCGATCGCGCCCTGCAACGCAGGCGCGGTCGGCGTATTTGTGCCAGGCGCGTGCGCGGCGATCGACGCGAGGATCGCGCTCCCGACCCCGGGGAGCGGCTGGATCGGGATCTCGGCCCATGCGTAGTCGATGGCGTCGCACGAATCGATGTCCGGGTTGTACGGGGCCTGGCAGAGGCCTTGCGGGAGACACACCGTGCAGCCGCCAACGCAGTCGCTGTCCTGCATGCACGGATGCGCGCTGCACCCTGGCACGGCGGGCTGAGGCAAGCCGAAGAACTGGAGTCCCATCCCGATGCCGCCGGTGCTGGGCTGCTTCACGAACGCAGCGAGCGCGCTCTGGATCGTCTTCCATCGCGAGAGGCTGTTGCCGGCGTCCTGGAGCATCGAGCCCGATTGATCGAGCATCACGAAGATGTCGAGCGGGCTGAGCGCGGCCTTGGCCGAGGTGCCCACGCAGGCGCCGCCGGTCCCGGTCGAGTCGCCCGCGGACGAGGTGGTGAAGCCACCGCCGACGTCGCTCGACGCGCTCGACACGCTGCTCGTGGCGGGGCCGCTGCCGCCGAAGCCGCCGCTGGGGGCGGCCGTACAGGCGCCGGTCGTCGAGAACCAGATCAGCGCGGCGGCTGTGCCGAGGAAAAAGGCGCTACGAGGCAGGGACATGCGGACCTCCACGTGGGAGCGAGAGTACACGCTCCGTGTGGCCCGCGGCCCTTTTTGGAGACCCGAACAATTCGGCACGATGAGGGGGCTCCGCGGGAGAGATGCAAAAATGCTTTTGACGAGGTGCAGACGCCGAGTGGACGCGATCTGCGCAAAGCTTGCTCTTCGTTCGCAACGAGCAGCGCATCGGGTTAGCGTGCGAGCGCCATGAAATGCCGATCAGCGATCGAGAGGGCCATGCCCGCGGTACGCGGCGAGCTCCTGGCCCCTCGATCGAAGCTCCGGATCCCGGGTCCGATCACCAGGGTCGCCAAGCACCGGCTCCAGCCACGAGAACAGGGACGCCATGACGGACGGTGAATCGATAACGGATCCCTCGGGGGCTCGCGCTGGACTGGATGGACCTCGGCGCCTGCTCCTGAGCAAAGTCCCTCAGGTGACCTTCTTTTTCTGGGTCATCAAGGTTCTATGCACGACGGTCGGCGAAACGGCCTCGGACTTCCTCAGCGTCAACATGGGTCTGGGGCTGAAGGGCACATCCATCGCCGCGGGGGTGTGCCTGGCGATCGTGCTCTTCGTGCAGCTCCGCGTGAAGAAGTACATCCCCGCAGTGTACTGGCTCGCCGTCGTGCTCATCAGCGTCTTCGGCACCCTGATCACGGACATTCTGACCGACAGCCTCAAGCTCCCGCTCGAGGCGAGCACTGTCATCTTCAGCGTCGCGCTGGGTCTCACCTTCGCCGTCTGGTACGCCAAGGAGCGAACGCTTTCCATCCATTCCATTTTCACCCGCCGGCGCGAAGCCTTCTACTGGCTGGCCATCCTGTTCACGTTTGCGCTGGGCACCGCGACGGGAGATCTGGTCGCCGAAAAGCTCGGTGTCGGCTATCTCGGCACGGGCCTCCTCGTCGTGGGTGTCATTGCCGCTGCGGGGATCGCCTGGCGATGCGGGCTGGACGCGGTTCTGGCGTTCTGGATCGCCTACATCCTGACCCGGCCACTGGGAGCATCGCTCGGCGACTACCTCTCCCAGTCGCGAACCGCAGGCGGGCTCGGCCTCGGCGCGACGACGACGAGCGCGGTATTCCTCACCGCGATTCTTGCGGTCGTCGTCTACCTCGCCGTCACCCGCAAAGACTTCATCGAAGATCCGGCTGCGCCGTCGCCCACGGAGAAGAAAGGCCGTAGTGCCCTCCTGCAGGTCGTGGTGGTGGTGGCCGTGCTCGTGGGCCTCGGCGTCACGGGCTACTCCTTGCGTCGTTCGCAGCTTCAAAAGCAGGCGCAAGCCTCCGTTTCACCCGATCGCCCGCTGGGAGATCTGGCTGCGTTCCGAACGATTGCGGAGGACATGCTGAGCCTCGTGCATTCCGGTGACCGGAACGGCGCAAAGTCGAGAGCCGATGATCTCGAGAGCGCGTGGGACAAGAGCCAGGCGACCATGGAGCCCATGAATCCGGACAAATGGACGTTGATGGACGACGCCATTGATGGTGTTCTGAAGAAGACGCGGGCATCGTCGCCAGACGCTGGTGCGTCTCTGGAGGCACTTCTTGGCGTGATCGGCTCGCTCGACAAGGGGCAGTAGGAGCCTGGAGAGGCGCGCGCCGGGCTTCCGGGCAATCCCCACAAAGCGACCCACCGCTGGAGTCGGGCCGCAAATCACCCGCTTTGGACGGTATTGCTGCACGTTGACCGATCTCTCCGGCGTATCTGGCAGCAGGTCGAAAGGCATCCTCTGGCGCAGGCTCCGCTCCAGCGGCATCCCGGACTTTTGCCAGAGCATCGACGTGACACGCGCCGTGCGGATCGCCCGCGCGACCCGGTAGGTCCCGACCGAGCTGCTTCAGGGATGGAGCAGATCCCGCGGCGAAGCGGCGAACTGCCGCGCACGCTCCGGAGTGTGCCCGATCGTCGCGTGCGTCAAATGCCTCTCGACCCAGCCCCGGACCGTGGGCTGCTCCGCCAGCGGCGCCGGGAGCGACCAGCCCAGGAGCTGACCGTCGATGAACCCGATCATCAGCTCGCGCGAGATTGCGCCGCCGCGGTGAATCACCTTCTCGAAGACCCAGACCACGTCGCCCGGCCGGTCGCGGATCCGGTCGCGCGCGCTGAAAATGCCAGGCACCTTGCGAGCGACGAAGAGATAGCCCGCGATCCCCCAGACCGCGACGCCCTTCAATATCTCCTTGATCAGGAACGAGACCCCGAGTCCCGCGAACGCGCCGCGGATGCCGTCGAACAGGAAGAAGACGCCGAGCCCGACGATGAGGAGCAGCATGACGACAGTCCCGATCGCGGAGGTGGGCAGCCCCGTCAAAGGAAACTCGTTCTCGGAGACGTCGTTTGCGCTGGTCATTCTGGCCTTCGGGAGAGTGGGGAGTCGAGCGTCGCGTGCGGCCGGCACTGTACCGGTCGTCGTCAGACCGCTCCAGCACCTTTCGAGGCCTCGCGCAGCGCCCCCGCGAGCTGCCCGCACGCCCCGCCCACGTCGCGCCCGCGAGGCCTGCGCACCAGCGTCGTCACGCCGAGCCCGCTCAAGCGCGCCACGAACGCGTCGACCCGCTCCGCCGTCGGCGGCCGCAGCCGCGGATCCGGCCCTGGATTGCAGGGGATCACGTTCACCCGGCAGCGCAGGCCCGCCACGTAGGCCGCGAGCAGCTCCGCGTCTTCGGGCGCGTCGTTGACGCCGTCGAAGAGCACGTACTCGAACAGCACCTTGCGTGACGCCGGCAGATGCTCGGCGATCGCCGCGCGCAGCGCCGCCATCGGCACGCGCTCGTTCACCGGCATGATCGCCGTGCGCCGCGCGTCGTCGGGCGCGTTCAAGCTCACCGCGAGCTCGGCGCGGCAGTCGCGAAAGAAGGCCGGCAGCTTCTCGGCGACGCCGACGGTGCTCACCGTCACGCGCGACGGCGCGAGCTCGAACGCGCGCGCGTCGGTGAGCAAGCGGATCGCGCGCGTCACCTCGGCGAGGTTGTCGAACGGCTCGCCCATGCCCATGAACACCAGGTTGCCGATCGACGGCGCGCCCTCGGCCACGCGCGGCGCGAACACCCGCTGCGCGACGCGGACCTGATCGATGATCTCCCCCGCCGAGAGCTGCCGCATCAGGCCGAGGCGACCCGTCTCGCAGAACGTGCACGCGCGCGCGCAGCCGACCTGACTCGACACGCAGAGCGTCGTGCGCGCGGGGCCGGGGATGATCACCGCCTCGATCAGCGCGCCGTCGCGGGCCCGGAGCGCGAGGCGGATCGTGGTGTCCTCCGAGGGCGCCTCCGAGGCGATCTCGAGCGAGAGCGAGGCGTCGAGCGCGAGCAGCGCCGGCCGCGCCCAGGCGCCCACGCCGATCGCCAGCAGCGCCGCGTCGGTGAACGCGCCCGCGTCGCGGTACACGTGGCGAAGGATCTTCGCGGCGGTGGCCCGCGCCGTCGACGCCGGCCCTCCGGCTCGTTCGAGCAGCGCCGCGAGCGAGGCCGCGTCGTGCGAAGCGAGGAGCGCCTCGCCCCGGACGGGGGATCGCAGCAGCGAAGATCGACGTTCCAGCACGGCCCGCGTCCGTAGCACGCCGTCCGCGCGGCTGAAAACGCAACGTCACGCGGTTGTCAACGACCTTGCCGAGCTGTGGATAAACCAGTGGACAAGAGGGGGATTTCATCCCGCGGTGAGCGTCTAACCTGTGGATAAACCGTGGACGAGAATCGCAGCAGCTCCCGGGCAATTTTTCGGTTGCAAACAGATGTCAAAAGAGAGACCTTGGCTCTCGGAAGTTCTGCGGCACATCCGCCGCGGATCGAACGAACGCAGAAGTCGTCCGGGACGCTGCGGACACCTGCCACAGTCAGGCTCTCGAGCCGCCCTGTGAGCGGGTATCCGAGCCCTTGCTCTCCTTCGCCCGTCGAGGCGAAGGTCTGGGCAACGGTTGCAAAGGCGCAGGTGTACTCTCCACAGGTTGGTGACAACCTGTGGAAAACCCACCAACTCTGGTTGATGAAGCGGGATCGCGGCTCGCGCCGTGCTCGCGCCTCCTCTCGCTGGAGATCCACCTGACGACAGAAGGCACCTTGGGCTCAACCGATTGCGCACTCCTTCGCGGGGGCGTTCAAGCGGCGGCCCTCAGGCCAAGATCCTTCGGGAAACCAGGGGTTTTGGCGGCGAGCCTCGTGTGAACGTGCTCGTCGGGGCAAGTTTGTCTAGCCCCCGGCAGATTCGTAGCAGGTCGGTGTCAGCTCACGGCTTCACTCGATCAGGCTTGCCTGGTCGAGCGCGACGTGTGCGGCATCCTTCGGAAGCACCGGGTTCTCCACTCGGCCTATTCCACGAATTTGCGACAGAAGGTGTCCGGGTCAAACGGATCGGGGTAGCCCCGCTCCTCTCACGAGCAATCGTGAAAGGTGCGGCGCCGGACTGGCCCAAAGCCAGAAGGGCCCCTGAATTCGCAGCAACCCGGCTGGAGGGTCCTCTTCACGGAGGAGCCTCCACCCGACGTCGAGTAACGAGGGCAACCTCGGAACACCGACGCGGGGCTCGCTCGATCCGGGGTCGTGCTCGCGGATCGCACTCGATAGCAAACGGTTTTCGGGCCTCCAAGCCCGTCGACCACCGGCCCCTCGGCCCCTCGAAACCACCGTCTTTGGCGAGACGGCGGCGGACAGTGGCTTGGCGCTCCGGCCACCGCAAGGCTCGTCCTGCGGTGGGTGGGGCGCGACAGAGGAGTCAGAAGCCGCTTCATGCCCCTCCCCACGGCCGAAAACGCCGAGGGCGCAGGGTGCGCTGCCCGGAAGGGACCCTCGATCAAGGGCCCTCACAGGATCGGGCAGAGCATGTTCCCCGGGAGACCAGGGACCCGCATGAGTCGGTGAAAGCCCTGGCTGCGTCGTCAAGCGCAGCCTCGAACGACGCAAGTCGTGAATCGAACGATCCGTCGGGTGCTCGTGTACGTGGGTCAGTTGCAGACGTTGAAACGACGCATCTTCCCCCCGGGGCAGGGCCGGCCGAAAGGCAGGTACCACTCTGCGGGGTAGCCAACCACGGCGGGCTCCTCGGCGACGACGAGCGTCCGATTCGCGGCGGGCAAAAGGGTGCGAGGCGCGAGCGGGCGAACAGAATAGTGAGCCCATGCGAGCCTGCCTTCACTGCAAGGTGAGGGATCCCATCAACGGAAGGCGTCCTGGTTCGAATCGCGTCAACGCGCTAAACCCGCGCGGACACGGTCCTGGCCTGGTGAGGTGGAGTTGCCGAGATCGGCGTCGGGAGCGCCCGATTTTCGCGCCATCGCACGACAGAGGACGTCAGAGGTTCCGGGTGTCCGGTGAAGGCTTCCCCAGCCGAAGGGCGCAGGAGGTCCGCAGCCGCCGAGATCGCGAAAATCGCGCCTCTCGTGCTGCACCGGCCAGAACGGGCCAAAGCTATCACGGTGAAATCCCGTGATACTCGGCGCGAGGTTGCCCGCAGCGCGAACTGCCGGGCCCCGCCGCCGGGAACCGACCCACCACGACGATGCCGTGCCGCGCCGGAGCGCGCCGCACGGAGGCTCGCCTCGACCGAAAGGTCGAGAAGAGGTGAAGCGCCGCCTGGGCGCCCCTTGCGGGCAAGTAGATTTCCCGCAAAAAGCGACGCCGGTTTCCGGCGCCGCTTTTTGCGTTCCATTTTCGATGGGGCCGCAAGCGGCCCCAAACCCCGGCGCGCGACGCACGCCTTTGTCGGCTTCGATGACGCGTTGGGGGTCCGGATCCGGAGTCCACAGCGGCGCTGTTCCTGCTTTGTTCGCGGTTCTGCGGGCGGGCGCAGTAGTGTGCCTCCCCATGGTGACCGAGGCGCAGCTCCCGTGAGGCATCATCGATCTGCGCTCATCGCGCTCGCGACTACGCTCGCCGGGCTCGGGCTCGCCCCGTCCGCCTCGGCGGGTCCGAAGGACTCCCAGGCCGAGCTGGAGCGCAAAAAAGCCCTCGACGAGGACTACCTCGACACCCGCTTCGACGACGCCGATCGCCGACTTCGCGCCGCAATCAAGACCTGCGGGGGCGATGCCTGCTCGCACGCGATGACGGCCAAGCTCTACGTCGCGCTGGGCAGCGTGCTCGCGGGCGGGAAGAAAGAGCTGTCCGACGCGAGCGACGCCTTCGTCGAGGCCCTCACGCTCGATCCGAAGGCCAAGATCGATCCCGATCTCGCCTCGAGCGAGGTCACCTTCGCGTTCGATCAAGCGAAGAAACGGCTCGGGATCGGCGGCGCCAAGGCCGACAAGAAGCCTGCTCCGGAGAAGGTCGCGCCCGTCGTCGAGAAAGACAGCGCCGATCCCGTCGTCGAGAAAGATCACCCCGATCACGAGAAGCCCGACTTCGACAAACCCTCCGAGCCCGAGAAGCCCCCGCCCGCGGCCGCGAGGCGCAACTGGATCACGCTCGCCTTCTCGCCCGACGTCGCGTTCGTCTCCGGCACCGACGTCTGCTCCAAGGCTTCGCAGGAGGGCGATCACATCTTCTGCACCCGCAAGGACGCGACCCACTACGTCGGCACGCCGACGCTCGGAAACGCGGACAACATCAACACCGGCGCGGTGCTCGCGACGATGCGGATCACCCTCGGCTACGACCACCTGATCGGCGAGCGGATCACCCTCGGCGGGCGCCTCGGCTTCGCCTTCAACGGCGCGTCGGACGGCGGCGCCAGCTTCCTCCCCGTGCATTTCGAGGCTCGCCTCGGCGTGTGGCCGGGCGTCGCGCCCTTCGTCGGATCCGGCGTGCGCCCCTTCCTCTTTCTCGCGGCCGGCGTCGCGCAGATCGACTCTCGCGTCGACGTCGAGGTGCTCGAGGACGGCAAGGCCTGCGTCGCGTCGAAGCCGAGCGACACCGGCAGCCAGTGCACCAAGCCCAGCCGCGACGGCTTCCTCGAGCCCCGCAAGCAGACGGTTTCAGCCTACAAGCAGGCCGGCCTCGGCTTCGCAGCCGGCGGCGCCGGCGTGCAGATCGCACCGAGCCCTGGCATCGCCTTTCATCTCGCGGTACGCGGGGGCATCACGTTTCCCTCGGTCGTCCCGGTGATCACCCCGGAGGCCGGCTTCGCCCTGGGGTTCTGACCGAATGAGCATACCGAGATCATCCCGCGCCCAGGCCGAGTCGACGCTGCGCAACGCGCGCATCGTCGCCGCGCTCGACCGCGCCATCGCCGAGGGGGACACGCGCGATCTCTTCGATCAGCTCGGCCGCAACTCCGGTCTCCCCGGCCCGCGACCGAACATCGATCTCGCGCGCGTCGTCGGCCTCACGCTGGCGACGCACGGCAAGCGCGCCGATCCGGCGCTGCGCGAGCTCATCGCCGACGAGGGCGAGTACCCCCGCATCGTCGCCGCGATGACCCTCGCCGCGCGCTACCTCGCGGGGCACGATCCGAAGGCCGCGCTCGCCGGCCTGCAAGACGTCGCCGAGGACGCGCGCGTCGGCGTGCGCCAGGGCGTGATCGAGGCCCTCCGCACGCTCCTGCTCGCGAAGGGCGAGCCCTTCGTCGGCGAGCTCGCCGCGTGGACCGACGGCTACCTCCAGGCGCACGTGGTGCTCGAGGCCCTCACCGATCGCACCATCCTCGACTCGCTCCACAACGCCGAGCCGATCCTCGCGCGCCTCGACGAGGCCTTCGCCCTCGCCGACAAATCCCCCCGCGCCGCCGAGCGATCGCAGGGCGTGCGCACGCTCCGCGACCGGATGCCCGGCCAGATCGCCGCGCTCGCCGCCCGCTTCCCCGAGACCATCACCTGGATCGAGCGCGTCTCGCGCATCCAGCGCCCCGAGTCGCGCAAGGTCGTCGACGAGGCCATCGGCGCCCTGCGCAAGGATCGGATCTCCAACGCCGAAGCCAAGCGCCTGGTCGATCTCCTCGTCGCCAGCGCGCGCCCCGATCGCAACGCCGCGAAGATCGTCCCGGGGACCCGCAAGCGCAGCAAGGGCCGCCGCTGAAGCGCCGATAGCCGACACGGCGGCTCGTTCGCTCCCGGCGCGAAGGCCCGCATTCGTGGTTCAATGCGGCCCATGCCGCTCCTGCTCATCCTGGGCTTCTTCGTCCTCGTCTACGTGCTCGCGGGTCTGCGCCAGATCAACCAGTGGGAGGTCGGGCTCAAGTTCACGCTCGGCAAATACAGCGGGCGCGTCGAGCCGGGGATCACCGTGTTCTTGCCGGGGTTCCAGCAGCTCAAGCGGGTCGACACCCGCACGCGCAACCGGGATTTGCTCCGGCAGATGGTGATCACCCGCGACAACATCACGATGATGGTCGACGCCCTCGTGTACTACCGCGTCGTCGATCCCGAGAAGGCCACGCTCGCGGTCGAGAACTACGAGGCGGCGGTGAAAGATCGAGCCAAGGTCGTGCTCCGCGACGTGGTCGGCGAGACCCGGCTCGACGAGCTGCTCTCGCACCGCGAAGAGGTCGCCGCCAAGGTGCGCGCGCAGGTCGAGACGGTGGTGGCGCAGTGGGGCCTCCACGTCGAGCTGATCGGCCTGCAAGACGTGCAGCTCCCGCCGCAGATGCAAGAGGTGCTGGCCAAGGTCGCCATCGCCGATCGCGAGCGAAAGTACGTGGTGATCAAGAGCGAGGCCGACGTCGAGAGCGCCAAGAACTTCGCCGAGGCCGCGGCGATCCTCGCGCGATCGCCGGGATCGATGGAGCTCCGGCGGTTCGAGGCGCTGGCGAACCTGAGCGGGAGCGGCAACACCAAGGTGATCTTCGATCTCGCCAAGCCCTTCGACGACGTGCGCCACACGGCCGTGGCGATGGCCGAGGCCTCGGCGACGGAGCAAGCGAAGATCCGGGTTTCCAAGGGCGAAGGCGCGCTGAAGACCGACGCGCAGCGCGACGTCGAGGCCCAGGCCGAGGCGATCGCCGAGGCCCAGGCCGAGAGCGAGGCGGCGGGCGCGCGGCCTTTCGGCGCTTCGCGGACGCGGTGAGCGTCGTCCTCGCCGCGCTCGGCGCCGCCGCGGCGAGCCTGCTCTACGCCCGCGGAAAGCCGCGCCTGGCCGAGCTCGCGGCGCGCGCTCACGTGGAGATCGCCGGCGAAGGCGAGCCGTGGTCGATTGGCAATCGCACGGTGACGGCGCACCGCGTGGCGCTGGTGGTCTCTGCCCCGGCGTTCCTCGAGCTCTCCAGCGACGCCGCGCGGATCGAGGCGGTGAAAGAGGCCTTTGCGCAGGCCATGCGCTCCCCCGGGACAGAGCTGCTCGCGCTCCACGTCGAGCTGGCTTTGCCCGGCGACGGGCGGGCGTGGTCCGGCGCTTACCGCGAGGCGCCCGTCCGTCATCGACCGGTGGAGTCACCGGATCCGGAGGCGATCCTCGCGGGAGCAGCGGCGTTGCTCGAGGCGATGGGCGATCGCCCGGCCGCGGCGCTGCTCGGCCGCGCCCGCCTCGAATCCGCCTTTGCGCCGGGGGCCGAGACGCCGCTGACACGCTATCTGGTGCGCCTGGCCCCGGCCGATCGCGCCCGCACGCTCGCGGACGTGGCCCTCGGCGACAAGGTCCGTCGCGCGGTCCACGACGCGGCGATCCGCGCCGGCGAGGCCGCCACGGTCGAGCTGGCCACCACCCTCCCCGACTCCGGGCTCCGGAGCTGAGCGACGTTCGGACCGACCCATTGGCTTCCCAGCAGACGAGGTTCATCATGCGTGGTTTCTTGCGATGGAGTTGCACCGGATCCCTGATTTGCAGCGCGATCGCGCTGGCGAGCTGCGGTGGCGGCGGCTCGACGGGCACCAGCAATTCAACCGGGGCCACGACCTCGGGCTCGGGCGGCTCAGGCGGAGCGACGACGTCCACGACCACGTCCGCGGGCGGCGCGGCCAGCTCGACGGCCGGCGTCGGCGGGGGCGACGCGGGCGCCGACGCCGGCCCGGTCGATCCCTGTGATACCGCGCTCTTTTGCGAGAAATTCGACGCTTACGCCGGGGTCAAAGACATCGCCGACAAGCAGAAATTCGGCCCGTGGCACGCCGCGCTCAAGCAAGGTGCGGTGATGAGCCTCGACGGGGCCCACACCATGTCGGGATCGAGCGCGCTCCACGTGCACATCGACACCACGGTGACCGCGGGAGGCCGGCTCTTCGCGGACGGCGCTCAGCCGATCTTCGCGAACAAACCGACGCACCTCTACGGGCGCATGATGATGTACATCGAGCCCAACGGCACCAGCATTCACTGGACCTTCTTCGGCGTGAACGGCGACGCCGAGCCGAGCTCGCCCGAGGTGGGCCGCACCGCCTCGTACATCATGAGCTCGCTCCCGAAGAACGGGGTCAACACCTACAGCTTCGTCTACGGGCTCCAGGCCTCGGGCAACGACGGCTTCCACGACTGCTCGTCCCAGAGCATGACGGCGATGCCGACGAGCTGGGCCTGCGTCTCCTTCGAGATGGACTCGGTGGCTCGCAAGCTCCGCATGTACAAGGACGGCGCGGTGGATCCCATCCTGTCGGTCGACGATCACGGCAAGGGCTGTGTCGCCCCGACCTCGGTGAGCTCTCCCTGGTATGGCCCGGCCGTCACCCAGCTCTTCGTCGGCGCCTGGAGCTTCCACGCGATGAACGCGCCGCTCGATGTGTGGATTGACGATCTGGTGGTGGACGACAAACCGGTGAGCTGCCCCGCTCCGTGAGAGTCTGATCATGTCCTTCTTCGACAAGCTGTTCGGGCGTAAGCCGCCGAAGATCACCACCCCGGAAGAGCTGCGCGAGCTGCTCTTCACCGCGGCGGCCGGGGACCCGGGCGCGTTCGAGCAGCTCTGTCGGACCCACCGCGAAGCCATCCTGACGTCGTTTCCGACGTGGACCAAGGTCCCGCCCGAGCTGCGGGCGGATCCGTCGCGCGTCCAGCAGTACGCCAACGGGCTCATCGGCGTGGCGCGGATCTTCGCCGAGAAGCTCGACGATTCGAGCCTGTTCGAGCGCCTCTCGGGGCCCCCGAAGGAAAACCCCATCTCCCTCTGGCAAGAGCAGCTCGGTGAGGCGCGCAAGCTCATGGAGGCTCTGCGCTACAAGGAAGCAGCAGAGATCCTGACCAAGGCGCGAGAGACGACCCGAGGGCTCACCGGCCCGGCAGTGGACGAGCTGCTCCCGCTCACGCTCGGCTTCCTCGGAGAGTGCCACTTTCACGGCGGTGAGGCCGAGCGCGCGCTCGAGCCGTTTCGCGAGGCGCTCCGCCTCTGCGAGCAGCACCAGGACGGCGAGGGGTTCCTCGCGTATCACGGGGATCTCTACGAGGTCTGTCGCTATCTCGGCGACGCCGCGGGCGCGGCCGATCACGCCGATCAGCTCGCGAGCGCGTTCGACGGCGAGGGCGGCGATCCGATGCAAGAGGGGATCTGGCGGACGCGGGCGCGGATCGCGCGCGCCGGCGCGCCGCAATGCCGCGCTGTCGTCCTCCTCGACGAGCGGCGCCACGAGCTCGACGAGCTCCCGCCCACCTTGAATGGTCGCGTCCAGATCATCTTCGAGCGTGACCGGATCTCGCTCCGACCGGCGATGGAGCTCACCGCGCAAGGCATGAAGCTCGCCTCGAAAGGAGAGTACGAGCGCGCGTTGACGGCGCTCCGCGCGGCCGCTGCGGCCGATCCGTACGATCCGCAGAGTCGGTATCAGGAGGGTTTGGTCCTGCTCACGCTGGAGCGCCACGCCGAGGCCGTAACGGCCTACGAAGCCGTGGAAATGCGAGCGCCGGGCTGGTTTCATTGCCGCGCCGATCTCTGGCTCGCCCGGCAAATCGCCGCCGGGCAGCTCGATCACGGGGCTTTCCTCGCGATCCGAAGCCTCGTCGACGGCGGGCTCGCCCCCGCGGAGCGCGTGAGGCTCGCCCGCCAGGCGATTGTACGGTATCCGAAGCTCCCTGCCCTCCATCTCGCGCTCGGCGACGCGCTCCGCGCGCTGGAGCAAGGCGACGAGGCCAGCGCCGCTTACCGCGAGGGCTTGGAGCACGCCGAGGAGCGGGACGTGAGGACCCGTCTGCTCGTCGCCCTCGGCGGCTCGCTCACGGCCGGCGAGGAGCAGCGGAGTTGGCTGGAGGAGGCCATTGCGCTGAATGGCAATCTGGTCGCCGCGGCGATGGCGCGGGTCATCCTCCATCTGTCGAACGGACGGGCGAGCTAGGCGAAGCCTGGAGGCCATTGCGCGGCAAACGCCACGTCGAGGGCCCGCCAGAGGTCCGCGCGATGCGCCGCTCGTCCCTGCGACGTGGTATGCCTGAGCCTCATGGCCCAGTCGCTCCCCGATGTCCCGCTCGCGCTCCCCGTGATCGCGCCGACCGAAGAGGCCTGGCGCGCGATGCGCCCGGCCGCGCGCGAGAGCTTCCTTCTCCGCGTCCTCGACGCCCTCTCCGATCCCGCTTCGGCGATGACCGAGGGACGACGGCACAAGAAGGCCAAGACCCGCACCATCGACGCTCTCGGCCTTCATTTCAGCACGATCGGGCGCGCCGTTTACCTCGCCGAAGAGATGGCCGTCATGTACCCGGGAGAGGCGGTGTTCTCGCCCGACGTGCTCGCCGTGGTCGACGTGGTCGAGCCCGAGGACGACGCTCGCATGGCGTGGGTCGTCGCCGACGAAGGGAAAGGGCTCGATCTCGTGATCGAAGTGCTTCACCACGGCAGCCGGAGCAAGGACCTGATCGACAACGTCGAGCGCTACTCGAAGCTCGGGATCCCCGAGTATTTCGTGTACGACCGGCTCCATCAGCTCATCTACGGCTATCGCCTCACCGGCGAGCGCGCGCGGCGCTACCAGCGGATCGTGCCGCAGTTCGGCCGCCATGCCTCGGGTGTGCTGGGTCTCGATCTGGGCATCGAAGGCGGAGCGCTCCGGTTCTTCAATGGCACGGCCGAGCTGCCAGGGAGCGGCGATCTGATCGGCCGGCTGAACAGAATGGTGACCGACCTCGAGGCGAGAGCCGAAGAGGCCGCGACGCAGGCCATGCAGGCGCAGGAGCAGGCCACGCAGGCGCAGGAGCAGGCCACGCAAGCCCTCACCGCGCTACGCGAGGGCATCGCGGCGCTGCTCGGCAAGCGCGGCCTCGCGTGCTCCGACGCAGCCCGGGCGACGCTCGCCTCGTGCTCGGACGCGACCACGCTGCAACGCTGGCTCTTCCGCGCCATGAGCGCCGCGACCGCCGACGAGGTCTTCTCGGACTGAAGGTCTGCGCTACTCGAAGCCGAGCGCCGACAGCCGGCTCCTCAGCCACGCATAGAGCAGCAGCCCTGGCAACATGAGCACGATCGTCGTGACCACCTTGCGCACCTGGCTCGGCTGGCGGTCCACGCCGTTCAGCGACCGCGCTATCGCGCTGTCGGGCCCACGCGCCCTGGCGCCTAGCGTGACCGCCACGAGCCCGAGCAGGATGGCCGCCGGCGCGAACATCAGCGCCGTCATCGAGGTCTTGACCAGGCCCGAGTGGGCCTCGGCGTCGCGGAGCACGTCGAAGAGGCCAACCTTGAGGAGCAGCGCTCCGGCCGCGATCAGGATCACGCCGACGCCCCGGACCTGGAGATCGCCGAGCTTTGCTTCTTCGGCCATGGATCCCTCTATTTCCCCTGGAACTCCGGCTCGCGCTTCTGCATCCAGGCGGCCACGCCCTCGAAGCAGTCGTTGGAGGTCAGGCATTTCAACTGCCCTTTCTTCTCCAGGTCGAGCGCCACATCGATGGTCCCGCCGAGGCCGGCGCGGACGGCGCGCTTGATCTCGGCGTACGCCAGCGGAGGGCCGGCAGCGAGCTTGTGGGCGAGCTTCATCCCTTCTTCGCGGAGCTCGGCCGCAGGGACCACGCGGTTGGCCAGGCCCAGAGTCTCGGCCCGGGCCGCAAAGACCGGATCGCCGATCAAGATCATCTCCATCGCCCGACCGATACCGATGAGCCGCGGGAGCCAGAAGGTGCCTCCGCCGTCGGGCATCAGGCCAATCTTCACGAACTTCTCTTGCAGATAGGCACCCTCGGCCATCACCCGGAGATCGCAGGCGAGAGCGATATCGCAGCCGAAGCCCACCGCGCCGCCCTCGACGAGCGCCACCACGGGCTTGGGCGCAGAGACGATGGCGCGGATGATCGCGTGGTACGAGTCGAGCGTCGCGTCGAGCTTGTCGAAGACGCCGCCGCCGTCGGCCATCGCCGACTTCAGATCCGCGCCCGAGCAGAACGCCCCGCCCGCGCCGGTGATCACGATCGCCCGCACGCTCGCGTCCTCGCCGAGCGCCACCAGCTGCGCGCCCAGCGCCGTGAGCAGCGCGGTATTGAGCGCGTTCTTCTGCCTGGGCCGGTTGAGGGTGAGGACCGCGACCTTGCCGTGGCGCTCGAGGAGGAGGACGTCGTCGGACATGATCGTCGCTTCTAGGCGAGCGTGTGCCGGAAACCAAGCCTCGGCGTCAGCGTGAGTCTATCGAGCCTATCTTCTCCGCGCGCTTGGCCTCGTCCCAGTACCCGTCGAGCTCTTCGAGCGTGAGCCGGTCGTCGGCGGCCGACGCGGGCCACCCGCCGTGCGTCGCGGTGACGCGTGACTCGACGTGATCGAAGCGCTTCGTGAACTTGTCGATGGTGCGGCGGAGCGCCCCTTCGGCGTCGATCTCCACGTGCCGCGCGAGGTTCACCAGCGCGAAGATCGTGTCACCCAGCTCTGCCTCGATTTGATCTTTGTCGCCCGAGGCGATCGCCGCGTCGAGCTCGCCCAGCTCTTCGGCCACCTTGGCGCGCGAGCCGCGCGCGTCGGGCCAGTCGAAGCCGACGCGCGCCACCTTCTCGCCGACGCGCTGCGCCCGGGTCAGCGCCGGCAGGCTGCGCGGCACGCCGCCGAGGACGCCGCGGTTCTTCCCGGGCTTCCCCGCGCGCTCGGTGGCCTTGATCCGCTCCCAGTTTTGCAGGACTTCCTTCGCGTCAGCGGCGTCGCCGTCGGCGAACACGTGCGGGTGCCGTCGCACCAGCTTGTCGCAGATCGCCGCGACCACGTCGTCGGGTCCAAAGGCGCCCTCCTGGCGACCGAGCTCGGCCTGGAAGACCACTTGCAGCAGCAGATCGCCGAGCTCCGCGCGCATCTCGCCGCGGTCGCCGCTGTCGATCGCGTCGACCACTTCACAGGCCTCCTCGATCACGTAGCGGCGCAGCGACGCGAACGTCTGCTCGCGATCCCACGGGCATCCATCGGGCGCGAGGAGGCGCTGCATCAGCTCGACGAGGCGAGGAAAGCTCGCTCCCACCTGATCGGCGAGCGGGGGAGCGACGACGGGATCGAAGGGGCGCGACATGGCGCCGTCCCTTAGCACGAGAGCCTCCGCGGACGATCGTGGCGCCCCGCTCTCCACCGTGAGCCTTGCGGACCCGAGGCTTGCGGAGTACCTGCACGCGGTGAATCCCGCCGCACCCACGCATCCGATCGCCCGACTGCCCGAAGAATGGCGCGCGTCCCTCGCCGCCCGCGGAGAGCGCGCCTTCGCGGCCAAGCAGGTGTTCGACTGGATCCAGAAGCGGGGCGTCGTCGATGCAGCGGCGATGAGCAACCTCTCGCCGAAGCTCCGCGCCGCGCTCGCCGAAGAGGGCCTCTCGCCCGGCCTCTGCGTGCCCGAGCAGATCCATCGGTCGAGCGACGGGACCCGTAAAATCGCGGTCCGTTTGCGCGACGGCGCGCTGATCGAGACGGTGCTCTTGCCCTCGGTCTCGGGCCCCGGATCCGCCGCGAGCCAGGACGCCGACGCCGCTTCAGCGGACGACGAAGAGGACGAGGCCGAGCCGCACGGGAGCTCGCCGCACACCCGCGTGACCCAGTGCATCTCGACGCAGGTCGGCTGCGCCATGGGGTGCATCTTCTGCGCGAGCGGCGTCGCGGGCCTCAAGCGTCAGCTCGGCGCCGAGGAGATCACCGCGCAGGTGCTGCTCGGCCGCTCGCTCCTCGACGAGGGCGAGGCCCTCCGCAACGTCGTCTACATGGGCATGGGCGAGCCGCTCCACAACTACGAGGCCA
>JBDTXR010000048.1:0-32285 GCA_040006075.1 Byssovorax sp.
CCGAGGGGCGCGACGCCTTCGCCGACGCCTTCTTCCAGGTCACCGCCGCCAACCCGGCGCTGATGCCGCTCGCGCCCGTGCTGCTCTACGAGACGCTCGGGCCCACGCTCCCCGACGGCGCCGCCTCGGCCGCGGTGCTCTGGGGCGCCGCGCACCTCTGCGCAATGACCTACTCCGAGTCGGTCCGCCGGGCCGGCTTCACCGGCGAGGTGCGCGAGCTGGGCGAGCAGCTCTTCGACGCCATGCTCACCCACCGATCGGGCATCACCTTCACCGTCGACGAGTACGAAGAGACGTGGAAACGCCTCGATACCAAGGACAAACGCGTCAACCTCGCGATCCCCGAGCTGCTCGCCGAGCTGCGCGAGCTGGCCTCCGAAGACCCGACGAAGCGCGATCCCGAGTTCCCCTTCATCCTCGCCGCGGGCGAGCGCAGATCGGGTACAGCGAACACGATCTTCCGCGATCCAGCCTGGCGAAAGAAGCCCGCCGACGCCGCGCTCCGCCTCTCGCCCAGCGACGCCGCGCGCCTCGGCATCGTCGCCGGCGGCGCCGCCCGCGTCACCACGCGCCGCGGGAGCGCCGTCGTCCCCGTGGAGATCACCGACACGCTCCAGCCCGGCCACGCGAGCCTCCCGAACGGCCTCGGCGTGACGTCGCTCGGCGACGACGCGAGCGCGGCGAGCGGCGTCGCGCCCAACGAGCTCACCGCCTCGGCCGATCGCGACTGGCTCGCGGGGACGCCGTGGCACAAGCATGTTCCCGCCCGCATCGAGGCCGCGTAGCGCCGGCCCCACCCGGTGAAACCTTGTTGACAGTCGCGGCGAATCCGCCTCCCCTCGGGGGGTGGATCCCGGGGCTGCGCTCAAGAATCGCCTGCGGATCCAGCGCTCGAAGGCGATCGTCGACCGCACGCGCGCGGCCATCGACGCCTGGCTCGCGCGCCGTCGCGACGCCGACGAGCTCGGGCAGTACCACACGCAGCTCCAGGTCCTCGGCGACGCCCTCTCGCTCCCGCTCGCGCGGATCCGCGCCGAGCTCGACGGGATCCACGCCGACGACGCGGCCACGGGCGACGTCTACCGCGCCGCGGCCACGCACGATCGCCGCGCGCTCACGGTCGATCGGATCTTCGGCTACTTCCGCGAAAAGTTCGACCAGCGCGACGATCCCGCGCTCGGGCCGCTCCTCCGCGCCGCCGACGAGCTCACCTGGAGCCTCTTCGCGCAGCCGTTCAAGAGCCTCCGCCGCGCGCCGCGCTCCGCGCCGCTCCCGTACGTCGAGTCGCTCTACTCGCCGCGCGCCATCCCACGCGCCGATCCGCCCGCCGATCTCCGCTCCGCCGACACGGTGATCGCCGCGTTCCTGAAAGAGCTGCCCATGCCGCTGATTGGCCTGCCGCCCAGCGTCGTCACCGAGCCGTGGCAGCTCGCGCTCCTCGCCCACGAGGTCGGCCATCACGTCGAGTACGATCTCCTGCCGGCCTCGGCGCTGATCGCCGCGTTCCGACAGCTCCTCGAAGCCGCCGCGCCGCCCGAGAGCGCCGACGCGTGGGCGCTCTACCACCACGAGGTCTTCGCCGACGCGTTCTCGGTCGCGGCGATCGGGCCGGCGGCGGTCCGCGTCATCGCCGAGCTCGAGCTCGCGGACGAGGCGAAGATGCTGGACTCGGGCAGCGCAAAATACCCTTGTTCTGCCGTGCGGATCGCGCTCCTCGCCGCGGTGAGCGCCGGGCTCGGGGCCGACGCGGGCGGCGCGAAGAGCGGGATCGATCCGGCGGCGCTGGTCCAGGGTCCAGCGATCTCCGGCCGCTCGGCCGATCTCCGCGCCCGCGCCGCCGCCGAGCTCGCGGCCGTGCCCGCCATCGCCCACGCCATCCTCACGGGCCCGCTGGGCGACGCGGGGACGCTGGCCGATCTCCTCGCCTGGCGCGCCGCCGAGCACGAGGCCGGCGGTGAGGTGAGCGGATGGTCGACTCGGCTCCGTGCCGGCGAGCTCTTTCCCGAGAAGACGCTGCGCGGCCCGCGGCTAATCATCAGCGCGGCCATCGACGCCTGGAGTCGCAACGAGCAAATCCCCGACGACGGCGCCCGCGCGGCGCGGCAAGACCACCTCCGGCAAAGCACGCTGAAGATGCTGACCGAGAGCCGCGAGGTCGCCACCCGCGCCGGCGCTCCGGGCAGCCTCGAATCGATGCCGGTGCCGCTGGGCGATACGCTGTGGCACTTGCTCCAGGCAGATCCGGCGCCGTGAAGGTCCTCCGCTTCCTCGTCCGCGTCGACGCTGCCTGGAACGTGGTCGTCACCTGTCCTCTGGACCCCACGTTCACGCGCGCGCGGGCCATGCGCAAGGCCACCTGGAGGCGCCGCAGCTTCCCGTTGCCGCCCGAGACCGAGGCGCTGGCGGTCCCCGGCGACGCCGCGCGCAAAGCCCTCTTCGCCGACGCAACTGGCACGCTCGCCGCCCAGCACCACGACCGGATCGCCCAGCGCGAGCCGCGATCGGGCGACATCGAGCGCTTTGGATACCTGCTCTTCCTGGCGCTCCTCGGCCCGACCCTCTGGGCCGATCTCCTCGCGTGCGCCGACAGGATCGCGGGTGAGGGCGCGGGCCTGATCGAGCTCGCGCTCGGGTGGGACGCGGCCGACGCCGATCTCAACCGCCTCAACTGGGAGCTGATGCGGAGCGAGACGGGCTTCCTCGCCCGCGGCGCGGCCAAGCGGGTCACGATCACCCGGATCGTGGCCTCCCCCGCGACTGGCACTCTCGCGCTCGGCACCACGCCGCGCGTGCTCTTCGTCGCCGGGAGCAAGCTCTCCGACGGCAAGATCAGGCCGCTCGCCGAATACCTGAGCTTCCTCCAGGCGCTCCGCCCGCAGCGCGATGTCTTCGGCGCCGGGCCACGCGGCTGGCAGAGCGAGATTGTCCTCGACGCGACCCCGCGCCGCCTCCGCGAGGCTGTGGTGCGCTTCGAGCCCGACGTCGTCCACTTCGTCTGCCACGGCGCAATTCAGGGCGGAAAGACGGTCCTCGAGCTCCAGCCCGACGCCGAGGGGAGCGGCTATCGCTCGGCCGATCAGATCGTCGATCTCATCACCCGCGGCGCGGTCTTGCCCTCGGTCGTCGTCCTCAGCGCCTGCTACTCCGGCACCTCGGAAGACGACCTCCTCCCGCGCGAGGTCGTCACCGAGCAGCACACCGGCCCGTTCGCCGCGCAGATCGTCGCGCGCGGGGTCCCCATCGTCGTGGGCATGGCGGGCCGGATCGCCGACTCCGCCTGTCGCCTCTTCACCCGTCGCTTCAGCGAAGCGTTGATTGCCGGCGAGCCCATCGTCCTCGCCGTCGAAGAGGGCCGCCGCGCGGCCTTCAGCCAGGGAGATCCCCCCGACAGCTCCGCCGACTGGGCCTTTCCGACTCTGTTCCTCGCCGACTCGGTCCCTCCCGACATCCAGACGTCGCCGCCACCGGCCGGGATCCGCCTCACCGAGAGCTGGCTCGACGCCTATGGCCTCTCGGCGATCGCCCCGGTATTTTGCGGTCGATTCGAGCTGCTCGAGGCCTTCAACACCGCTCTCTCGGATCCAGGGCACCGGGTCCTGGCCGCGTACACCGAGAAGGACACCGGCACCAACAAGTACGGCAAAACGCACCTCCTGAAGGAGCTGACGGTCCGCGCGCTCACCTCGGGCCATATCCCCTGCTTGATGACCTGGATCCCGGGGCAGCAAGATCCGCCGCGCAACCTCCGCGCGCTGCTCCAGGCGATCGGCGCGGCCATCCTCTCGGCGCGCGAGGCCCTCTCGGTGCCATCGCCCGGACCCGAGCAGATCCCGCTGCTCCTCGATCCCACGAAATCGCTGGATCAGGTCGCTCGAGATCCCGATCTCGCCTCCGGGATCAGGAAGCGGATCGCCAGCGATCGCGCGCTCTCGCCCGGCGCGCTCTCGCTCTCGCCGCAGGTTGTCCGCCTCGCCGTCGAGCACGATCTCGGGCTGCTGATCACCGACGCCCGCGCCGCGCACCCCACGATCGTCCGCGCGCCGAGCCGCGCGCTTCTCCTCTTCGACGACGTCGACGACTACGGCGACGCCCTCGATCCGCTGCTCCGCACGGTGATTGGCAACTCGGGCCTCGGCACCCCGAGCGAGCCTTTCCCGGTCGTGCTCACCTTCCTTTACGGAGGCCCCCAGAAAGAGGGCCTGAAAGAGGTCTACGAGCGCAAGAAGGGCGCCTGGATGGTTCACGCGCTGAACGAGTTCAGCACCGGAGAAGACCTGCTCGCCTACGAGCGCTTGCTCATGAACCCGCTCGACGATCCGCGCGCGGCCCCCCAGTCCGCGGTCCCCCGGGCCTTCAATTACCGACTCGACGCGGACCAGACCGCGCGCGGCGAGCGAGGCTTCCGCCGCTTTCTCAAGGGCATCCCGAGCCTGGCGACAAGCACCCTGTTTCACGACGTGGCCGATCAAGCCCAGGAAGATGGATTCGTGGTCTCGGCCGACGACGACGCCATCCTTCGAGGCCTCCGGAAGGCGCCGGCATGATCGACGCAGCGAGCGAAGACGCCGAGCTCGAGCGGCGGATCGAGGAGCGCGTCGCGCGGCGCAAGCGCGAGCGCTTCGCGCAGTTCGATCCCGCGGCGCTGGCCTGGATGGTCCTCGTCCCCTCGTGGACCGAGGAGCTGGCGCGCGCCTGCGAGTTCCCCGCGAACGTCCCCTCGCTCTTCCCCGAGCTCTGCCGCGTGGGCCTCTGCGCGCGGAGCAAGCACGCCTTCTGGATGCCCGACGCCGAGCGCGCGCAGACCAGCGCGTTCCTCCTCGCCACATTTCCCCGGGAGCTCTTCGACGAGCACGCCGATCGGATCGCCCGTGGTCTCCTGGGCCCCGCGCGCGATCTCCTCACGCCGCCGCTCGCGCGCTGGGCCGATCTCGCGTCGCGCAGCTTCGAGGGCCCCGCCCATCTGCGCACCCAGGTCCGCGAGGCGCTCCATCGCGGCGAGGCCGGCGACGCGCTCGGCTGGCTCGACTCCGCGCGCTACCTCGAAGGCCTGGTGAGCGCGCGCTACGGCGTGGAGATCACCCTCTCGCAGCGCCGGATCGAGCTGATTTACCGGCTCGGGCAAGATCGCCGACACCTGGAGTCGTTCCTCGCGCGGCCCGAGCAGAACGCGGCGATTGAGCGGCTCCTCGCGCCCGACTCGCCCTGCTGGGCGCTGCACCTCCTCGGCATGGGCGGCGTCGGCAAGACCATGCTCCTCCGTCACGTCACCGTGACCCAGGCCGACCGGCAGCAAGCCATCGTCGCGCGCGTCGACTTCGATCACTTGAACCCTGATTTCCCGGTCCGCCGGCCCGGTCAGCTCCTCGCCGCGCTCGCCGAAGAGCTCTCGTCGCAGCTCGACGGCGGGCGGCAGCAGTCGCTGCTCACCTCGTTTCACGGCTACGTCGCCGAGCTCAACGAGCAGCTCAGCGCCGAGCCGCCGCCCGACGATCCGCTCGGGAATTTGCGGCATCCGCTCTTCAGCCGCATCCTCGGCGCGTTCGCCGATTTGCTCCGATCGCTCCCGCGCCGGCCGCTCTTCATCCTCGACACCTGCGAAGAGCTCGCGAAGATCGATCCGGTCTCGGCGATGATCCCCGGCGTCGAGGCCATGCTCTACATGCTCGAGCTCCTGCACGTGCTGGTGCCCGAGCTGCGCGTGCTCCTCGCAGGGCGCCGGTTGCTCGCGCAGGGCGGTGGGGGATGGACGGTCGATCTCGAGCGCCTTGGCCGCGACACTCGCCGCCTCCCCGAGCGTCGGAGTTTCCTCGCGCTCCACGTGCTCCGCGGCTTCTCCGCGAGCGAGGTCGACGCCTACCTCGCGGCGCAGAACGTCACGCTCACCGGCGACGCGCGCGCCGCGCTGCTCGCGCAGTGCCCCGACGCCGGCGGCCTCGCGGGCCTCGCGTCGATCGCCAACCCCGACGATTCGCCGCGCTACAACCCCTTCGACGTCGCGCTCTACACCGGCTGGATCCAGGCCGATCCCGAGCTCGATCTCGCCCGCATCGCCCGCTTCGACACCGATCCCTACGTCGAGCTGCGGATCCTCCGGCGCCTGGAGAGCGACGATCTCCGCGACGCGATGCCCGCGCTCACCCTGCTCCGCCGCTTCGATCGCGGCGCCCTCGCGCTGCTCTTTCCCGGCGATCAGAGCCGGATCGATCGCCTCTACCGCCTCCTCGGAGAGCAGGAGTGGACCGACTACCAGGCCGACGGGAGCGGCGGCGCGCTGGAGATCAACCGCGCGCTTTCGCCGCGAATCACCGCCTATTTCGAGCATCCCATGCGCCGCGACGCGCTCGACGCCGCCCGCGCGAAGCTCGCCCCGCTGCTCGCGGATCTGCTCCGCGCGACGCCCTTGCAAGACTGTCGGATCGAGACCATCGACGCCGCGCTGCGAGCCGCCCCCGCCGCGGAAGGGGCGGCGCTGTGGGCCGATCTCGAGCGACGAATTGCGCTCGGGAGCGCCTTCAGCTGGGCGGTGCGCGTCGCCGGTCGGCTCCTCGGCGACGGCGCTGCCGCCGCGATAGAGGGCCCTTTGCGCGTCGCGATCCAGGCCACGCACACCTCGGCGATCACGCATGAGCAATCGACGATCGATCTCCACGCGGCGTGGGAAGAGATTGATCGCGGCGCGCTCAAATACCCCGACGATGCGCGGATGGCGTCGCTCCACCTGCGCGCGGTGGCCGGGCAGATCGCCGCCTCGCGGGTGACGCGCAAGGCCCCCTCGCGCGAGAAAATTGACGAGCTGATCCGTCTTTTCGGCGAGCCCGAGCCCGATGACGAATTCCTCGCCGATCAGCGCTTCGCGGCGTTCGCCGCCGCCGTCGACGCCACGCTCGACACGGGAGCAGAGGTCTCGATACCGAGTCTCGTCACGCGCTTCAGAAATCTTCGTCGAGTGCCGTCGTCCCTCGTGGCTTTCGTCACCTTGCTCGACGCTCGCCGCAGCGTCCGCACCGCGAAGACCGATCGCGCAACAGCCCTCTTCGACGCCGCGCTTCAGATAGCGAACCCCCCTCACGTCGACACCGAACTTACCGGGTATCTCGACTGGACGCCTCCGGCCAACCTCGCCGATCGCGTTCGCCTGGAGCGCGAGCGCAGCGTGGTCGCGCCCGAAAGGACCGACGAAGATCTGCGCGCGCAGCTCGCCGACGTCACCAAGCGCCCGTGGAGCATCGACGCCGAGCGCTGGGTCGCGGCGATGATCTTCCGCCGGCTCGCGCGCGGTCTCGTCCCCGGCGACATCGTCAACGATGTGCTCCAGCACGAGACGTACGACGCCGCGCGCGTTCCGACGTGCGAGGCGCACCGGGCGACGCCTCGGCTGCTGATCGCGGCCACGCACGCGATCGCTGCGGCCGGCAATCCGGCGCGCGCGCTCGCGCTCCTCGACGCGCGCCTCGACGCGGCGACCGAGAACGGCCACGACAAGCCGACGATCGTCGCGGTCCAGCGCGCCAAGCTCGCGGTGATGCAGCGCTACCGGATCGATCCGGGCGCGTTCGCCACGCGCCTCCTCGACGAGGGGGACCCGCACCTGCGCTTCGCGGCCGGCAGCGCGCTCGCGCTCACCGGCGCGGCCGACCTCACCGATCTGCTCACGGTCGCGGACGACTCCGCGAGCGCCGCGCCGTGGCTCGGCCTCGGCGGCGCGCCGGAGGACATCGCGGCGCACCGGCAGCCACGCGCGCTGGCGGAGCGCGCGCTGCTCGCGGCCGAGCAGCTCGCGCTCCGCGACGCGAAGGCGGGCGCGGTGGAGCTCGTCCAGGCCGCGAACGCGTTCGCGGGGGGCGGCGACGCGGTCGGCGCCCTCATCGCGGCGATCGCGGCTTCGCTCGCCGCGGCCCGAGCGCGGTCCCGGACCGCCGAGACGACGATGGTGCACGCCCTGGTCGCGATGCACTATCCCAGCGTCGTCGCCCTGGTTGCCGACGGCGTCTTGCCGGATCACGAAGCGCTGCAAAGCAACGATCTCCTGGCCGGCGTCGCCCTGATCGAGAGCGCCCCCGCGGGCTGGCAAGAATGGCTGTTTCGCCTGATTGTCTGTCTGCACCGGGCCCGCCCGGGGCGACAGGGCGATACGGACGACCGCGTGCTCGCCTCCGCCCTCGAGGCCCGCTACGGAGCGCAGATCCCCGCCGAGCTGCATTTCACGGGCGTGGGCCGCGCTACGGAGCCCGTCACAGGAGAACCCGCGAAATACCAGATCCCTCCGACCACTCGACTCGAGAACTGGATCATCAATGGGCTCGTCGTGGTGTTCACGGTCGGCGTCATCGCGGCCATGTTCTACTTCGACCACGCGTCGGACCGCCTCCTCCTCAAATTCTTCCTCGCGACGCGCCCGGTCCAGGTCGGCGTGGTGGTCGCCGTCCTCGCGCTGGTTGTCCTGCTCACCTCCGATCGCCGCGAGAAGCTCGGCTATGTCATGGAGGTGCTCCGCGACATTTTCATCGAGCTTCCACGGGCGCTGCTCTTCCGTCGAGACGCGGCGATTCACCTCGACGCCCCGGACAAGGGATCACCGCTGCTCACGCTCCGGATCGAGCGCCACACCCGATTTCGAGGCTCGCTCGACGGCCCGCCCTCCGTCGAGAGCTGGAGCGCAGGGCTCGCTCGCCCCGAGCTTGCCGACTCCCGTGCTGCGGTGAGCGCCACTCTTCCGGCGCAGCCGGTCGCGGGCTTCAAGGCCATCGATCGCGGCTTCTTCACGCGCCGACACGTGCCCATCGTCACCCCGCGGAGCGAGGCCGTGCTGCCCTGGGAGGCCTACCTGCGCAGCGCGCTCTCGCCGACGCAGATCAGGAGCGCTGTGTGGCTCTATCGCCCTGTCCCGGCGTCGAAAGAGCCCTCGCGCGCGCAGTCGAAGCACCGAGCCGCAGGCCTCAAGCTGTTCCCGGGCGCCACCACCGATTGGTCACCGTCGTTCGTGCCGGTGTGGGCGCCCGAGCCCGCGAAGGGCAGCCCGACAATCGTCCATGCGATTGGCATTCCGGTGCGGACCACGAGCGGGATGCGACTGCAAATCAGCCGCGACAAACCCGACGAAAGGCTCCTCTCGGAGCAGCTCGCTCGGGCTACCTTCCTGGTCCTCCAGCTCCCGACGGTCGACTCGCTGGAGCGCGGCGTGACGGACCGCCAGCAGGTCGCCGATCTGCGCGAGCTCGGCTTCGACACCGCGACCTCGCGAACGCCGTTCGTGCTCGTGCTCCCGGCGTTGACGAACGACGACGCGACCCTGCTCATCACCGCCCTTTCGAAGAAATTTGGTCAGAAAGAGCCCTCGCTCGACCACCTGCTCTCGATCACCGAAGACCTCCGCTCTCTGCTCCTCCGCCCGAAGGACCCCCACGCCGCCGAGCTCTCCGAGCTGGCCTACGACATCACCTTGTTCGCTGCCGAAACAGGCCCCCTCCGGGGCGGAAAGACCACGCCATGAGCTTCTGGGACACGATCAAGGATCTCACGCACACCGATGCGGTGCACAACATTTACGTCCGGATCCCCAAGGAGAGGTGCGATGTCGCCTTCGACGATCGCCCCCTCGTCGCGGACAAATCCTATTTTCGTGTCTGGCTCAAGGAGATGTTCCTGGGCGACGCCCGCAAATGGTTCAAGACCTGGTATCCGGCGGTGACGTGCTCGGTCCGGGTCCCGCAGGGCGCCGGCTCGACTCCCACGTTCACCCGGGTCACCGGGACCGACTCGCAGAACCTCGGGCCGGGCGTGCTCCAGGGCTATGCGACTACCGATCTGCTCCCGTTTCGCGGCGGCGTGGTGGAGATCGAGGCCTCGCTCCTGGCGCTCCAGGGCCAGAATTACCTGATCACGGCGATCAAGATCTTGAAGAGCATGTCCGAGCTGGTCGGGCCGCCGATGTCCACGGCGATCAGCGTGGCCGACAAGGTCACCAGCGGAATCGAAGATCTGTTCAAGTCCACCGGCGGCGAGCTTCACCTGGGCTTTCACGACGCGTTCTCCTCGGGTGGCCCGGCGACGACCAACCCGCTCCGCGCCGGCTATCACGTGGTGATCCGCGGGAGCGCCGCCGAGATCGACGCCTCGCGCCTCTGGGTGCGGAGTGACCAGCTCTATTATGCGGCGAAGCCGGGCGCCACCGCCGCGCCGCTCGTCGGCCACGATTACATGCTCTTCTTCATCGAGGCTCGCCTCGATCGCGACGACTGGAGGAGGCTCCGCAGCATCGAAGAGCCGCTCGATCAGGCAATCCAGGCCACGGTGACGGGTGACGAGAAGAGGCTCGCCGCGTACCGCGATGTGGCGATCTGGACCGCCTTGACGTCCCCCGATCTGGCGGTCCAGGACCGGCGCCGCGTGGTCACGGCGATCAAGGCCGAGCTCGCGGCGGCCGCGGGCGAAGAGTCCCACGGCGCCGTGCCCGATGGGGAAATGACGCTGACGACGATGATGGAGCGGAGCGCGCCCTCGGTGGAAGAGGCGATGGCGATGGGCAAGATGACGCCGGAAGAGGCGTTCTCGAGCTGAAGGGCGCGCTCGTCGTTCTCCCGGGCTTCCTGCCGGCTGCGAGCGATCGCTCCCGGCGCAGGCGGGCGGGCGAGCGCGGGATCATCCGAAAAATCAGCGAGATCAGGGAGGAGGAGAGGGGATTCGAACCCCTGGATGGTTTCCCATCGGCGGTTTTCAAAACCGCTGCCTTAGACCACTCGGCCACTCCTCCAGGTGCTTCGAACGACTGCGTTTTGCGGGCGATCCGGGCGACGCCTGGCGAGGCGCGGGGAGGCCGTTGCCCCGCTGTTACTCCGCCCGCGGCTCGTCGTCCAGTCGGCGGGCAGCATCGTCGAGGTCGGCCTCGAGGAATGCACGTGGTGCCGGGGTCCTCGTCAGGTTCCGGTGCCCGGCCATCTTCTGGACGAATGAGCTGCTCGACCTGCTGATGACCATGGTGCCGTCGACGATCGCGCCAATCTCCGGAACGAGGCACTAGCGCGAGATCGTCGCGACGTTTGACTGAGCCAAAAGCGCGTGGTACGCGTCGCGCCTCGCGCCCTGTCGCTGAACGCGTACGTCCAGGCGCAGGAGGATCAAGGCGTGAACACCAAGCGGCGTGTATTCTCGGGGGTCCAACCCACCGGCCAGCTCCACATTGGCAACTACTTGGGCGCCATCAAGCAGTGGATCACTGGCCTGGAGCTCAGCGAGAACATCTTCTGCATCGTCGACCTCCACTCGATCACGGTGCCGCAGGATCCGGTGAAGCTCCGCCGTCAGATCAGGGAGGTCGCCGCCATTCTTCTGGCGAGCGGGCTCGATCAGGCGAAGTGCTCGCTCTTCGTTCAGTCGCACGTCGCCGCCCATTGTGAGCTCGCCTGGATTCTGAACTGCGTCGCCTCCATGGGGCAGCTCTCGCGGATGACCCAGTTCAAGGCCAAGGCCGATGCCGCGAAAGAGAATGCGCGCGTCGGACTGTTCACCTACCCGACGCTGATGGCCGCGGACATCCTGCTTTATCACACGGATGCCGTTCCCGTCGGCGCCGACCAGAAACAGCACGTCGAGCTCACCCGAGATCTCGCACAACAATTCAACAACACCTTCGGCGAAACTTTCAAAATGCCCGCACCCGTGATCCCTGCGATGGGGGCGCGCGTCAGGGGGCTCGACGATCCGACGAAGAAGATGAGCAAAAGTGACCCCGTGTGGGGACACGCCATCCGGATGCTCGATACTCCGGAAGATGTCGTGAAGAAGCTCAAGAGCGCCAAGACCGACTCCGGCAGCGACATCCTGTTCGATGAAAATCGACCGGGCGTGAACAACCTCCTCACCATCTACCTGGGCTTCCGGGGAGGAACGCGCGAAAGCGTCGAGGCCCATTTCACGGGAAAGGGGTACGGCGCCCTCAAGGCCGAAGTCGCGGAGGCGGTGAACGAGGGCCTTCGCCCGATCCGCGAGCGCACGAACCAGCTCCTTCAAGACGAAGGCGAGCTGGACCGCATCCTTCGAATCGGCGCCGACCGCGTGCGCGGCGAGGCGGAAGCGACGATGACCAAAGTTCGCTCGCGCGTCGGCCTTGGCTGACCGCCGCCCTGTCCCAGCACCCTTGTCCCGGAGCAGGCCTTTCTCCGGGCAGAGGTGATCGGCTGCCCGGCGTGTGGAGGGGTGAGCTTCCGGCGTCAAATGAGGGGCCGAGTCTCGGACGAGCACCGCGTCGTCAACGTGTGCATGCGGTGCGGAATCATCGACGATATTCGCGCTGGGTCGACCATTGTTCCGCTGGAAATGCATCGTTACGGACGAGGACGATCGACCGCGACGGGCTCTGTGTGCCATGGCCGCTCCGGTCAACGCGGACGTTGCGGCGTGATCTCCCCCGCGCGCCGCCGCCCGCCCAGGCGATGCCCGAGAAACTCCCCGCGTAAGTGAGCGCCCTCGCTCGCCGTCAGGCGCGCTCGCAGCGCCTCGATCTCCGACGCCTGCCGCGCCACCCAGTCCTCGGTGCGGAGCAGTGACGTCGGGCCGAGCCCGAGGCCCAGCTCGAAGGCCGCGTGCTCGCGCGCCTCGATCGACGACGTCTCGGACTCGAGCTCCGCGAGGCTCTGCGCGAGCGTATACGGCTGCCCGAAGCGGTAGCGCGCGTGCGGGGCGAAGCGCTCGCCATGCTCCTGCCACCACGCCGCAAAGGCCTCCTCGTCGAACCGCTCGGCGGGCACGCCGAGCCGCGGCGGCGTCAGCATCGGAGCGCCGGTGATGCGATGAATCGCCTCGATCAGCGCCGACTCGCGCTCGGTCCGCGTCAGCCACGAGCCGTGCTCCGCGATCTCCTGGATCAGGGCGGCCACCAGCGGTGGCACCGCGTCGACGTGGCCGAGCCAGCCGAGCGGCGCGGGATCGAGCGGCGCGTGCGCGAAGGCGGCGATCGCCTGCGGCACGTCGACGGCCGACCCCGCGAGCGCCTGGAGCCGACGAAAGCGCGGCAGCTCCTCGCTCGGCGCCGCGGTGGGCACGTCGGTCAGCGACTCGGCCAGCCGCTCGCGCACGATCGTCAGGCCCACCGGCGCGTCGAGGAGCAGCAGGCTCTCGGCGATCGCCGCGGCGACGTCGTCCTCCGGATCCTCGGCAAATAAAGCCTCGAGCGCGTCGATCGCCGCGCGCTGCTCGGGCGCCACGCCGAGCGCGCGCGCCGCCGCGCCCGCGACCTCGACGCGCGGGTGATTGAGCAGCACCGCCGCGTCGGCGAACGTCGCGTCGCGCCGCTCGCGCAGCACCGTGAGCGCGAGCGCCAGCAGCCGCGGCTCGCCCTGGCGCAGCAGCCGGCGGACCCCGAGCTCGATCGCCGGCGAGGGCGCGAGCGCGAGCGCCGTGGCGTGCGCCGCCAGCGTCAGCGCGTCGGCCTGGCGCAGCGCCAGGAGCAGCACATCGACCACGTCCTCGCCTTGCACGCAGCCGAGCGCGAACGTCGCGGCGAAGGCCCGCCCGGGATCGGGGAACGAGGTGTCCGTCGCCTCGCGGACGAGCTGCGCGAGCGCGCCCGGCGCGCGCTCCGCGCCGGGCTCCACCACCTCGAGCGAGAGCAGCGCGTCGACGTTGTCGAGCAGGCGCTGCTCGAACGTCGCCACCGACGTCCACGGCTCGTCGCCGTTGCGGTGGCGCAGGCTCTCGAAGATCCCGAGGTCGGCCATCGCGTCGCGCGCGAGCCGCTGAAGCTGCTTCATTTCCCCTGGATCCGAGCTATTTTGCGCCGGCTCGCGCGACGCCCGATCGAGCGCATCCTCGTCGTCGTGATCGTTCGCCGGCTGCACCGCGAGGACCGGCGCCACCGCGCGGCGCGCGAGGAGCTGCAAGCTCGGCGTCCCCTCGCTGCTGCGGAACGGCCGCTCCGCGGGCGCCTCGGCGGGACGTGGCCCGTGCCGCATCAGATCTTGCGCCGCCACGATCGCGTCGACCGTCTGCTCGGTCGCGCGCACCAGGGCGCCCGCGATCCCTTCCAGCGATCGCAGCGCTCGCAGCGCCGAAGGCGAGCCCTCGATCGCCGTGAATTGCGCGCTCGTCGCGGCGACCCCGTCGCGCAGCGCCGCGAGCCGCACGTGGATGAGCGGGTGATGCAGATCGGTCTCCGCCCAGAGCGCGAGCCCGGTCATCAAGGCCTCGATCGCCGCGGCGATCGGCGCGGGATCGATCGCCCGTGGAAGCTCGGGGAGCGAGAGCAGCAGCCCCTCGAGTACCTCGCGCGCGACCGTGGCCTCCTTGCGCGCCTCGTTCAGCGGATCGGGATTCGAGCTCACGCCACCGGCTCCACGAGGATCGCCGCGCGCTCGGCGCCCTCCGAATAGTTGAGCAGCAGCGCTGACCGCGCCGGCGCCGCGCCCACGCGAAAGAGCGTCGTCACGACCGCGAGGTGGAGCGCGCCGGTCGCCGCGCCGACCTCGCCGAGCATCGCCGGGAACCGATCGTGACGGTGATCGATCCCGAGATCGTCGATGAGCCGCATCTCCACCGCGGCGTGCTCGCGGACCCGATGTCGCTCACCGTTGACGTCGGTGACCACCCACGAAACCGAGCGCCCCGCGCCGGCCAGCGCCCGCCGCGCGAGCTCGGTCATCGCCGCGCCGAGGATCGGCTCGCCCGTCACCACGGCCTCCTCGCGGCCGGTTTCGAGGCGCGAGATCACCGCGATCGGCCGCGCCGCGCGCGCGGGATCGCCTTCGATCCTCGCGTCGGCGCGGCCCATCCAGAAGAACGCCGCGCCCTCCGAGGGCACGAAGCCCGAGTCCGCGTGCTCGGAGTGCAGCCGCCGTTGATCGTCGAGATAGGCCAGCACCGCCGGATCGAAATAGCTGTCGAGGCCGCCCACGAGCACGCCCGGCGCGCCCGCCGCGAGCCGCAGCGCCGCTTCTTCGAGCGCCAGCGCGAAGCCCGCGTTGTCGGCGCGCACGCTGATCGAGGCCGCGAGATCGATCGCCGCGCCGCTCCTCTGCGCCAGCTCCGAGAGCAGCTCGTCGTCGAAGCGCGAGGTCTGATCGGGCCGCGCGCGATCGGGCAGCGCCACGATCAACGGGAAGCGCGCGGTCTGCCCGGACGCGGCCTCGCGCAGCGCCGGAGCGCCGAGCGCCGCGAAGCGCTCCCACCCCACCACGCTGTCGTCGAGGCACTCCGCGCGGGCCGCGCCGATCAGGTACCCTTTGCGATCTTGAAAGTCGCTGGAGCGCGGCTCGAGCCGCTGCGCGCGCCCGTTCATCGCCACCTGGAGCGCGTTGAGCCCGAGCGGCGAGCGCGCCCCGAGGCCGAGGATCACCGGTGAAATCGAGGCCTTCACGCGCCCGGCTCCTCGCTCTCGGCGTCGGCGACGACGCGCCCGCGCGCCGCGTCGAGGTGCTTCTCGTAGGCCTCGGCGATCGCCGGATCGTCGCGCATGGCCTTGGTCCAGCGGCGATCGATGCGCTGGTACGCGCCCATCGTCAGCCCGCGGCGCGCGAGCACCTTGTGGATGTCGGTGGCCTGCTCGAGCGATCCGGTGAGCTCGGCGTAGTCGGCGAGCGTCCACGAGGCCTCTTCCGGGCCCGCGGCTGCGTCCTGCGCGGCGAGGTAGCGCTCGCCGAAATCTTCCGCCGCGCCCTCGTGCTGCACGGCGCCGCGCGCCAGCTCGCCGAGCCACGCGCGCTCTTCGAGGGTCCAGGTGTCTTCGTCGAGCCCGTGGCGTCGCAGCAGCGCCTCGCGCGGCTCGCGCTTCTCCGCGAGCTCGGCGCTCACGCCCGCGTATTTCTCGAACGGCATCGTCGGCGCGGGGGCCTCGCTCCAGGTCGCGTAGCGGGCCATCATCAGCTCGTCGGCCTCGTCCTCGTCCACGGCCTCGGCGCGCGGCTCGGTGGCCTCCACGCCGAAGCGCGGCGCCACCCGCGGCAACAGCGGCAACAGCTCTTCGCGCTCGATCTCCCGGAGCGCGACGCCGATCAGGATCCGATCGACGTCGGGCACGCGCGCGGACACCACCAGGAAATCTTCGCGAAAGACCACGACGCAGCGCTCGCCCTCGACGTCGATCCACAGCGTGTCGATGATCGGATCGTGGCGCTCGACGCGGTTGTCATCGTGTTCGACGTACACTGTGGGCCGCAGCCCCGGCAGACCGAGCGTGCGCTTCGTCGCCCGGGTCGAGAGCGAGAACAGCTCGATCGTCGCGTCGAACGGGATCTCCGGCAGGCGCTGCGCCGCCGGCGCCGCGTTGAAATGCCCGTAATCGAAATCTTCGGCGTGGAAGAAGTCTTGATCCGGCGTGGCGACGCGCCGGGTCTCGCTCGCCGCGGCGCTCTCCTCGTCCGGGATCCAGAGGTACGGCGCCGTGAGCGGGATGGCCTCCTCGGCTCGCCCGGCGCTGACCGAGAACGATCGCGCCCACTCGCCGATCCGCACCGCGGCGTCGATCCGCGCCTTTGCCGGCGTGGTGTGCGCCGAGCCGGTGACGATCACATCCGCCGCGGCTTTCAGGGGCACGAAGTCGTTTGGATAGGCCACCTGGGCGGTGCCGCCCTCGACGAGGGTGCCTGTCGAGAGCGGCTCTTGCTCTTCCGCGAGGGTGAGCAGGCCATCCATCTCGCGCGGGAAATCGAACGTGGCCTTGACGATCACGCTGAGGCGAGCCCGACGACCGTGCCACCGGACGATGCCAACGGGCAAGCGTCCGGGTTCGAAGACGACGACCCGCATCACTCGGTCTTGACGGGGTCGGGCGCGGTCGTCTGGCCGCTCTTCGGCATCGGGATGTACCGCGTCCCGAAGTCTTTCCCTTCGCCCTCGGGGAAGCGGAGGAAGGTGGGCTTCCAGTCGAAGTCCTTGGCCGTGGGCTTCTTGAACCAGCTGAAGAAGTCGATGACGATCGAGCCCTTGATGCCGAGCTGGATATAGCCCTTCACCTTGAACTCGAGGAGCTTGTCGGCGTCCTTGCTCCGCTCCCAGTCCGTCGCGACGATGCCGTTCTCCATGTAGCTCTTCACCGTCAGGCTGAAGCTCGGCCAGGCCAGCTCGAACCCGACGACGAAGCGCAGCGTGAGCTTGGCCTCGGACTTCTTCAGCCAGACGATGTCGTTGTACTCGTCGACGGTGAGCGAGACCTCGGGGGCAAGCTCCAGCTCGACCTCGAAGACGCAGTCGGCCCTGCAGCCGAGCTTGTCGAGGCACCACTGGATGGTGCTCATGACCACGGTGCCCGCGCCCGGAGCCATGGTGTTGGCGAGCGCGGCCATGAAGGTGGTGACCGGCACGTGAAGGCCAATCATCGCGCGGAGGAACGGCTCGAACGAGAACACCAGGGACCACGAGGGGCGGACCTGCTGCTTGATGAACCCGTTCTTGTCCTCGGTCAGCTCCTTGTAGGCGATCTTCAGCTTCAGGTTCGGGTTCTGGAGGAACTCGAACTTGAAGGGGAATTTGAAGGTCTTCCCGACCCACTCGACGCACTTGGCGATGCCCTTGATGAAGGCCAGAGCCGATTTGATCGAGTCGCTGAAGAGGTCGAAGGTGACCTCGTCTTCCGGGTAAATCTGGAGCTTGACCTGCTTGGCGCCGCCGCAGGCGCGGGCGGTGATGGTGCAGGTCGGAGGCGATTCGTAGAGCTTCCAGAGGCGATAGGCCTTGGCGAGATCGAGGCAGAGCTCGATGCCCATGGCCGCCTTGGTCTTGCCCTCGCCCTCTTTCGGGAGCTTCACCCCGGCGTCGTGGGCGGCCTTCTTCTGGGCGTCGAGCGTGACCTTCGCCTCGTGCCGCGCGTCCTTCGCCTCGGGGCCGATGAACTTGGTCTTGCCCTCTTCGTGCGGCGACATCTTGGGGATGTTGCTCTTGCCGCCCGGGAGCACGAGAGTCCACGCGTCGCCCTCGTGATCTTGAATGGTGTCCTTCCAGTTGAGGACCCAGAACATGTTGCCGGTGGTGACCGCGGTCCAGTAGGTGTGCGTGCCCAGCACGCACTTGGCCGGGCCCTTCACCGCCGTGGTCGCGTCTTCGCGGGTGGCCTTGAGCTTGATCTTGCTGCCGCTGTAAACACCGAGGTACGTGGCCTCGGTCGATTTGGGCCCACCCGCCGCTCGACCGGCCTTGGTGGGCGGGGGCGGACCCAGCTTGCGCGCTCCGCCCTTGGGCTCCTCGGTTCCAGGCGGGGTGATCTCCTCGCCCTCCACCTCGACGATCACACAGCGCTTCTTGAAGGCGTCGGAGAGGTCGTCTTCCGCGGGGTGCGCGGCCGAGCCGTCGACGATACCAAAGGTGTTGGAGCGGTTCTGGTGGGTCGCGTCGTTGGTGCGAACGACTCCGTTGCCCTCGGCGAGGACGTCTTTCGAGTAGGCCAGCGGCCAGGCATGCTTCAGGTACTGGCCCGCGTCGACGACGCCGCCGGCGGTGCCCGGGTGAGGCGCCATCGACGGGGATTTGTCGAGCTTTCCGACGCTCGTCCAGATCGGCTGATTGTTGATCAGCGTCTTGGTCGTCTTGCCGCTGGAGAGCTCGGTGGTCGCGATGTAGTTGTTGGCCGGGACCGTGGCCTGGTACGTCGGGAGCCAGCAGACGTCGCTGGCCGGCGCCGCGCGCGCGATGTGCCCGGTACCCGCGGTAGCGATGATGACGCCGTGGTTGTTGACTGTGTCGGCCATATCGATCCTCCTACCGGAATACCCGCCAGAGCCCGCCCTGCTGCGTGAGCCAGAGATCGGTGGTCATCATGTCGCCGTTCTCGGACGCGGCCGCCAGCGCGTGTCCGCCATCGAGGCGCGTGACGTAGGCCACGCGCCCCCCGGCGAACGACTCGAATTGAAGCTCGTCGAAATCGAGCGGGCGGGCCTCGACCCCGGCCTGGAAGCGCTCGGCCATGGGCTGCCGCAGCGCGCCGGGCGCGAAGGCCGGGTGCCCCTCGTAGGCGCGGTCGCACTCCTCGATCTTGAGCGCGTTCTGGGCCATGAAGCCGTCGATGTCGCCGCGAGCGATCGTCTCGTGATACTGCCGCACGGCCTCGCGCAGCTCGGGTGTACCCCGGTGATCGAACTCGGCCTTGGGGGCGCTCACGTAGGTTGGTGTGAAGTTGACACCATGAACCTCGAAGGGCATGTCGTGGCGGAAGGGGACAATCTTGGCCTCGTCGGGCAGGCCCTTCCACATCTTCGGCCAGTCCATGCGAAGGACAGAGGCCGTGTGATCGAACTGGATCGTCAGCTCGACGACGATGGCAAAGAAGGTGTCGGCCTCCAGCGCCTCCAGCGTGAGCACGTTGCCGCTCGGCATCAGCAGGTGATTGGCGGCGGCGCCGTGGGTCGTCCCCTCGGTCTCGGGCACGCACCGGTAGAACGGCACGCCGTTCATCAAGAGCCGGAGCCGCGTGGGCGGACCGTGAGAGACCTGGTAGTAATACGGTGTCGGAGGCATCGTTCAGTCCTCAGATCTGGGTCGACGTGGCGGCGCCAAGCTTGCCTTCGCCGGTGACGGTGATCAGGATCTTCTGGTTGGTCTTGATCTCGATCAGGCCGTCTTTCATGGCCAGCGTGGTGTCTCCGACCTTGAGCATGATCGCCTTGTCGGCCGTGATCTGGCCGGTCGCGGACTTGGTGGAGAAGCGCTTGACCCCGATCAACGTCATCTGCTTCTTCGACGCCATCTTGAGGAGCGCGCCGATGGTGGTGATCCGGCGCTTGCCGATGCGCGCCGTGGTCTCGACGTCGGACTGCGAGTAGGTGAGCCCGCCGATCGTCTCGACGCGGGCCAGGTTCGCCAGCTCGCTCTTCTGGCTCTTGGCGAGCTCGGCGATCGCTCCACCCACCGTCAGCGCCGCGGCCATACCGACCTCGGTCCCATTGCCCTTGATCGACGTTTCCAGGATGATCGCGCCGACCTTCTCGACCAGCACCGGCGCCGAGGCCGACTCGGTCTTGGTGAGACGGAGGTTGTGCGATCCAGCGATGTTCACGCTGCGATTGACGGTGATGCTCCCCGCGTCGGCGCCCTGGACCTGGCGCTTGCGGGTGCCGGCCACCGTCCATCGCTGGTCGTTACCCACCGTGACCGAGCGGTCGCCGCCGATCTTCTCGGTGTGGTTGTTGCCAATCTTGATCTGCTCGTCGCGCTTCACCATCCGGCTCTCGTTGTCCTCGACCTTCTCGGTCTTGTTGTTGACGACGATGACGTTCTGGTCGCGCTCGGCGTGGATGTTGATCTCCTCGGCCCCGGCGGCGTCGTCGAACCGGATCTGGTTCATGCCGACGCGGCTGGGCGACGAGTGCGATTTGAGGGCCGAGCGCGTCTTGCGCACCGGGAGGACCTCGGGGAACTCGTCCGTGGCGTTGTAGACGCGGCCGAGGACCACCGGGCGATCGGGATCGCCCTCCAGGAAGTGCACCAGCACCTCCCAGCCAATCCGCGGCATGGCGCACGAGTGACCGGTGTTGTCCTGGAGCACCGGTATCCAGTACGAGCACTCGCCGTCGAGGGGTGTCAATCGGTCCCAGTGGAAGTGGACCTTCACGCGGCCCCACTCGTCGGTGTAGATGTCTTCTCCGGCCGGGCCGGTGACGAAGCCGGTGACGGGATTCAAGATCTGCGGAGCCACGGTGGTGCGCGGCGGGCGATAGGCAAACGAGGCCTCGACGGCGTCGAAGCCGAGGTTGAAGCCGCCCTTGACCTGGCTCCACTCGTGGCGCACGGCGATGACGGCATAGGCCCCGTCGTCGAGCCCCGCGGGCGCGAGCGCCAGGGTGAACTTGCAGCCCGGGAAGATGCGCCCCGAGAGGGTCTTGCCGTGGAGCTGGGCCGCGGCGCGCTGAAACGCCTCGGCGTGGAGCTTGGCCTTCTTGGCGCCGTAGGCCGGATCCTGATACTCGCCCGGGAAATCGTACCACTCGACGCCGGAAGGCGATCCGGTCTCGGCCGAGACATCCATGTCGAGGCTGGGCTTCTCGGCGTTGAAGTCGCGCAACGAGACCTTGGCTGTCGTCAGCGCGGCGCGCTTGCCCATGGAGATGATCGCGTCGGAGTGCCGATCGAGGCCGACGCCGCCGCGGAACGGGATCACCTGATCGCCGCTGATGGGGTCGTACGCCGCGGGCGAGTCGGCGAGCACCATCGAGCCATTTTCGAGGAAATAGTAGGTGACGCCCTCGTCTTCGAGGAGGCGATTGACGAAGTCGAGATCCGACTCGCGGAACTGCACGGTGTACTCGCGGCGCTCGTAGGAGCGGCTGAGCCAGAGCTGGGGCGAGATACCGAATCTGCCCAGCACCTCGCAGCAGATCTCCGGGACCGTCTTCTGCCGGAACAGGCGGATGTCGGTGCGGTGCCGGAGGAGCGCGAGCGAGGGCTCGATCACCAGGTGGACCTCGGCCGCGCCGCGCTTGACGGCGCCGACCGAGACCTCGGTGACGAGGCCTTCGATCGAGCGGACATGAACGTCGCGCTCGAGCCGGATCACCGCGGGCTTGCGGACGACGTCGTGCGGATCGAGCGGCCCACCCTCGGAGATGACGAAGCGCAATTCGATGCGAAACGGCGTGGACAGCCGCTCTTCGCCCTTGACCTCACGGCAGGAGAACGAGCGGCCGGCGACGTCGACCCAGTACCGAAGCGGAGTGCTGGTGCTCATGGCAATGCCTCAGTTGTGGGTGATGGTCTGGGTGGCGGAGTGCAGGTTCCCCGACTTGGAGAGGTCGAGCGAAGCGGCCTTGATCTCCACGCTGTCGGGCAAGATGGTGATCGAGCTGCCGCCGACGCGGAGCACGATCTTGGTCTTGGCCTCGATGTAGATCTCCGGCGCCGTGGCCTTCATGGCGCCGCCGATCGTGAAGCTCGTGGTGGTGTCGGCGTGGTCCATGAAGGTGCCGTTGGTCTTGAGGATCATCGCGCCGCCCACGGTCTCGATGTGGTTGGTGCGCACGTCGAGGACGCGGTCTTTCTTGGCGTACTCGAGCTTGGCGCCGCCGATGGTCTGGACCGTGACCTTGCCGACCTGCTCGCTGATGGCCTTGGCCGAGACCTTCACCACCGCGCCGCCCACGTTCATGGTGAAGGTGCCTTGCGAGGCCGCGCTCTGGGTCCCGAGGGTGAGGTCCATCAGCGCCGCGCCGACCTTGAGGTTGCGCGTGGCTCCGACCTGGAGCGCCGAGCTCAGCGCGTGGATCTCGCGGGAGCCGCCGATGGTGATGCTCTCGTTGCCGCTGATGGTCTTGTTGCGCTCGCCGTGGACCATGATCTCTTCACGACCGCTGATGAGCATGGTGTGATTGACCTTGACGCCCTCGTTCTTGTCCTTGCCGATCGTGAGCTTGTGGTCGACTCCCACCTTGCGGGTCGAGTCGTTCATCACCGCCTCGCGCTTCACGTGCTGGACCAGGACGTTGTGGTCCTTGGAGGCGTGGATGAACATCTCTTCGGCGCCGAGGATGTCCTCGAAGTAGATCTCGTTGTGCGAGCCGCCGCCCGGGGTGGTGGCGGTCTTGAAGGTGACGCGGGTCTTGCGCGCCGGCAGGCCGTACGGCGGCAAATGCTCGCCGTCGTGGATGCGCGAGAGCACGTTGGGCGCGTCGACGGTGCCCTCTTCGTTGAAGGTGAGCACCGTCCAGCCGATGCGCGGCAAGAGCATGGAGCTGGCGGTGCCGCGCTGGGCGACGCGCATCCATTTCCCCGAGGTGTGGTCGCGCGTGCCCTCGCGATCCCAGTGCTGCTGCACGCGCACCTCGCCGGTTTGATGGGTGTGGATCTCGGCGCCCGGAGGGCCCACGACGATGCCAGTCTGCAAACCAGCCTGCTTGGCCGCGGGCGTCTCGGTGGGCGGGCGGTAATAGGCACTCTGCCGGATGGCGCGGAAGCGGCAGCCGTAAGGCCGCATGTCGGCCGAGCCGCCCATGCGCACCCGCTGATTGGCCTCGAACTCGACCTCGGTGACGAAATAGCGCCCGTCGAGCGAGGGGAGCGGGTGATCGATGACCTCGAAGACCATCCCGGGGACGAGGCGCACGCTGGTGGACAGTCCGGCCACGCCCGATCCGGCGGAAGAAGCGGCCTCGGACATGGTCTGGGCGCGCGCGGCGCAGATCGCCGGCGTCGTCGGCCCGCCGCCGGGGGCGGTGTAGATCTCGAGCGGGCCCTGGCCCGTGGTCGCGGTGACGGGGAGCGCGGGGCGCTGCGGATCGAACGAGGCGACAGTGAACCGCGTCGGCACGACCGAGACCTCGCTCGCGAGCTCTTCGATCAGCTCGGTCTCGGCGCGCATCCCCGACTCGTACTTGAAGGGGACCAGCGCTCCGCCGACGAGGTGCGGCGCGGCGACCGAGTTGTCCGAGAGCACGAGCGTGGTGCCGCCCTCGTGATCGAACCACGCGTAAATGCCCTCTTCTTCGAACAAACGCGAGAGGAACGTCCAGTCGTCTTCGCGGTACTGCACGGTGTAGATCCGCATCGGGTAGCTCCTGGTGAGCGCGACCCGGAAGCGCTTGCCGGCGAGGACCTGCTGCGCGATCTCGAGCACGGTGCAGCTCTGGAAGGCGCGGCTCGTGCGGCCGAGCGTGAGCGGGTAGACCTCGGGCGCGACGGTGAACGTGACGACACCGGACGTGTCGTCGAACGTCTCGGTGGCCGCCTCGGCGACGATGCCCGTCATGATGAGGTGCGCGCCGAAGCTGTCGCGCAGCGTGATTTCAGCCTCTTTGCCGAGGAATTCGGCGGCGTCGAGGCCCTCGGCGTGGGTCCGGCACATCAGCTCGAACGAGAAGAGGCGCGCGACGCGCTGCCCTCCACGGAGCGAGACGACCTCGAACGGCGCTCCGCCTACGGCCAGGGAGACATGCTCGGAATTTCGCGTGGCGGCGATCTCACTCATGTCAGCCTCAGGTCAGGTTGTCTTTGTTGCCGGTCACGACGATCTTGTCGCCGGCGTCGAGCTTCATCTTCCCCTCGATCGCCAGCTTGCCCGGGGTCATCGTCATGCTCATTCCGCCGCCGCCGAAGGTGAGCGACGTGGCCGCCTCGATGTAGATCTCTTCGCCGTGGATCTCCATGCGCTCCTCCGAGGAGAGGGTCGCCGTGGCGCCGACGCGGACCACCGTCTTCTCGGCGGTGACGCTCATGTTGCCCTTGGCTTTGCGCATGATCAGGCCGCCGACGGTGGTCGCGAGCGGGCCGCCGACCGTCTGTCCGACGCCCTCGCCGGCCATGGTGAGCTTGAGTCCGCCCACCGTCTCGGCGTAGCCGAAGCCGACGCCGTTGGTGATGTTGCCGAGCGAGAGCGCGATGTACGCGCCGCCGACGCTGCGGCCGAGATGCTTGGTGGTCGAACGATCGATCGAGCCGCTGCAGAGCGTGTCGATGATCTTGTCGAGGGTGATGCCGTCGGAGAGGCCGTGCGTGGCCGCGCTGAGGCCGCCCGTGACCGCGCCCTTCGCTGCCCCCGCGAGCGACGCCGCGCCGCCGCCGCTGAGGAGGCCGCCGAGCGCGCCGCCGGCCTTGCCGCCGCCCGCGAGGAGGCTCCCGAGCGCGCCCGCAGGCCCGCCGCCGCCCATGAGGCTGCTCGCCGCGCTGGCGAGGCTTCCGCCGCTGACCAGGCCGCTGATCGCGGTCACCGCGCCGCCTCCGCCGAGCAAGCCGGAGATCGCGCTCGCGGGGCTGCCGCCGTTGAGCACGCTGGTGACGGCGCCGAGCGCGTTCGCCGCGCCGCCGTTGCCGACGAGGCTGCCGAGCGCGCCCGCGCTGCCGAGGAGGCTGCCCAGCGCGTTGGCCGTGCCTCCGCCTCCACCGCCCGTCGCTGCGCCGCCGCCGCCCGCGCCGTGGACCGTCATCATGCCGGCGATCGCGCCGGCGCCGCCGCCGTCGAGCGCTCCCGACACCGCGCTGGTGAGCACCGTGGCCACCGGGGCTGCGAAGCCGGCGCCGGCGATCGCGCCCTTGGCGACGCCCGCGAGCACGTCCTTCGCGTCGGCGACGTTGACCTTGAAGCTGCCGGCGATGGTGACCCGCGAGCCGCCGACCTTCTCGGTGTCGTTGTGGCCGATCGTGACCGTGTACTCTTTCTTGACGTCGATGTTCTCGTTGCCGCCGACGATCATGATCCGATCGTTGAGCACCGTGAGCCGGTCTTCCTTGTTCACCGTCGTGTCCGAGACCGCGACGATGTGCACCTTCTGGTGCCGATCGACGTTGTGCTCGAAGCTCTTGCTGACGATGTGCGTCTCGTTGTTGCCGATGGTCTCGGTCTTGTCGTTCTCGACCTTGGCGTTGAGGTCGCGCTCGGCGCGCACGTCCATGTGCATGGAGCCCGCGACGTCTTCCATCCGCAGCTCGTTGTAGCCGAGGCCGCCCGGGTAGGTGGGCGTGCGGATCGTCATCCGCGTGTGGTTCGCAGGCGTTCCATAGGTCGGCGTCATCACCCCGTTGATGTGCCGCGCGATGCCGATCGGGCGATCGGGATCGCCGTCGATGTAGCCGCAGCTCACCTCCCAGCTCACGCGCGCCAGGGTCATCGAGGTGGCGGACTCTTGCAGCATCCGCATCCAGCGCGAGTCGTCGTCGGTGCTCTTCGCCTCGCGATCCCAGTGAAATTGGGCGCGGAAACGGCCGTATTTGTCGGTGTGGATCTCTTCGCCGATGGGCCCGCGCACCATCGCGGTGTGGTTGCCGGCGATGGTGGGCTGCGGGGTGAGCAGCGGCGCGCGGAACGAGACGGCGCGGGGGATGGCCTCGAAGCGGTTCTCGTAGGTGACCGCGCCCGCGGCGTCGAAGCCCGGCGTGTGCATCTCGTGCTCGAGCCTGGTGAGCAGGTAGTCGCCCTCGAAGGCCGGATCGCCGTCGAAGGTGAAGATGTGCGCCGGCGCGAACGAGGGCGCGTTGCCGCGGCCCTCGACGAACGACGCGCCGGCGCGCAGGGCCTCGACGCGGAGCTTCGCGAGGGCGCTGCCCTGGGGCACGTTGCGGTAGCCGGTGGGGTACTCGTAGACCTCGAGATCGGTGTCGCCGTCGGCGCTCGCCGCGGCGATGAGGTTCGACTGCGGCTTCTTCCAGTCCCAGTCGTTGACCGTGGATTTGCCGCTGGTGACGCGCGCGCCGCGGCGGAAATCGTGGACGCCGACGCTGTCGCGATCGAGCGCGCCCGAGGCGTCGAGGAGATCGAACGTGCCGGGGAGATCGGGTGAGGCGCCGGAGGCGTCGGCGAAGACGAGCGTGCCGTCGGGATCGGTCGTGAAGTAAATCCCCTCGAATTCCAGGAGCCGCGAGATGAACGCGAGGTTGGTCTCGTGGTACTGCACGCAGTAGCTCCGCTCGTCGCAGGGGCGCGTCGTCTTCCACGAGAACGGCACGCCGCACTCGGTCAGGATCTTGGAAACGATGGCCTCGGTGGTGAGGTTGCGGAACTTGCGCGTGTTCTGCGTGAAGCGCAGGAGCCAGAACGGATCGTGCAAATCGAGGCGAAAACGCAGCGAATCTTGCTCGACGCCGAGGAACGACAGGGCGCCGACCTTGAGCGACCACTTGCGGGCCTCGTGGCCGTCGAGGCGGATCCGGAGGATGGCCGCGGTGGTGAGCACCTTCGAGACGTCGAGCTCGTCGCGGGCGGCGATCATCACCTCGGCCTTGGTGAGCACCGAGATGCCCTCGGTGACCTTGGCGGAGACGAGGCTGAACGGCTGGTCGATCCCGAGCTCGAGATCGAAACTCATCGTGCGCGTGCTCATGCCTCGGTCCCTCTCCTGGCCGCGCTCGCGCGCAAGACCTCTTGAATCATCGCCTCGGGCAGCTCGCCCTCGCCGAAGATTTGCATCGCTTCCAGATCGTCGACGCGGCGGGGCATCGGGGTGCTCGCGCGCCAGGTGAGCTCGACGCGGCCGGCGTCGGCGTCGATGAGCACGAGATCGAGGTGCGTGGGCAGGTCGGTCGCCACGCCGCGGATCACGCTTCGAAACGAGGCTCGGTACGCCGGGAGACGGAAGCGCCAGCCGCCGCTCGGGGTGGCCCCGACGATCTCGAAGACCTCGTCGCCGAGGAGCGGCGTCTCGCTCCAGAGGTCGGGCGAGGCGCACGAGTTGAAGCGCAGATCGAAATCGAGGGGCCGCGCCGGAGCGCGATCGCGCCGCCATTTCACGTCGGGCGTGCCGAAGCGCGCGACCCGAGGCTCCCACCCGACGGCGATGGCGCCGAAGCCCGCGGGCGTGGGGCTCGACGTGCCGAGCGTGGGACGCAGGCCCTCGATCGGCGGCGCGGGGAGCCCGAGGAGGCGCGTGCGATCGGAGACGTGCCCGATGCCGGCGGGGTTACGGCGATCGATGGTGACGGCGCGGTGATCGCCATCGTCGACGCCGCCGTAGCTGAGCTCGTACACGAGCGGCGTGGGGCCGAGCGGCGCCGCGGGCCCCGGCGTGACGCCGAGCAGGCCGCTGTGCCAGACGCGCGCGCCGAAGACCTTCACCGACTTGCTCAGCGCGTGGGTGGGGCCGGTGACGCGGAGGCTGACGACCTGCTCGGTGACCTCTTTTCCGCGCGGCGGATACGCGGTGCCGAGGAGCACGACGTCGGTCCCGGGCTTGTCGTCGACGAGGTCGGAAGGGAAGCGAATCGAGGCGTTGGGCTTGTCGGAATTGGGGACGTCGACAGCGCGGATGGGCGACGGCGGGACGGCGAGCGAGACGTTGCCACCCGGCCCGACGGCGTAGGTGAGCTTGGCGATCACGACCATCACGTCGCGACCGCTGCGGTCGTCCATTGGTAGACAGCGCGCCGTCATGGGAGCGCGACAGTCGCACAGGCGTTCGAGATCCACAGCGCCTCCAGGCCCAACCTGTGACGCTATCGGGCTGCCCCTCCAGTGGCAAGCGCTACCGGAGCCGCGTCACGGCGTGGTCTTCGGCTGCCAGCGACGCTCGATTCGACGCAGGGCGCGACGCGTCAACCCGCGCTTCTTCAGCGCCATCGCGGCGGTTCCGGCGGCCTCGATCTCGCTCTTCAACGCGAGGTAATCGGTCAAGTCGAGATCGTCGCTCGCGGCGCCGGCGCGCTTCGCCGCGGCCATCGCGCGCGCCACGCTCGCGGCGATCGCGCTGCTGCCGTCCTTCGCTTGCGCGTCGATCGCCTCGATGTAGCGCAGATCGTGCGTGAGCCACTCGACCTCGGTGAGGCCGTGCTCCGCGGCGACGGCGGGGAGCGCGAGGGGCGAGCGTTGCCAGAGCTCGGCCTTGATCTTCGCGTACGTCTCGAGATCGAGCAGCGGCGTCGCGACGGGCGCGGCCTTCGTCGGCGTGGGCATCGCTTCGATCGGCGCGAGGCTGGAGATCACGGACGACGAGGTGAAGCGTTCGTCGGGGACGAAGCGCGGTGCAGACTCCGGCTCGTGCGCTACGGGCGGCGGCGGTGCGAACGGGAGCGCCGCGCGCGTCGGCGCGAACGGGAGCGCAAAGGGGAGTGCGGCGCGCGGCGCGTCGTCGCGCGGCGGCTGAGGTGCGAAGCGCTCGAACGGGGTCGCCGGCGCGAGAGCGCGCGCCACGTCGTCGACGCGGGCTGTCTGGATCAGCGGATCGTTGCGCCGGCTCGGCCGATCGAACGGCGTCGCCGAGAGATCGGGGGCCGGGCGATCGGCCTCGGCGTTCGTCGCCGTGCTCAGCGCGCGCAGCTGTTCGAACGGCAGCGTCTGCATCGCGCGGAGCTGCGCCAGATCGACCATCCCGGTGTGCTCGGCCGCCGGCTGCGTGCGCCGCTTCGACGGTCCGAACGGCAGCGTGCGCGCCTGCTGGAGCGAGGCCAGATCGACGAGGCCGGTCCGCTCTTCGGCGGGGATCGCGTGCGCCGCCCGCTCCCGAGGCGCCGGCGTGGGCTCGTCCTCGATCTCGATCTCGATCGCCGGCGGCGGCGGCGGGCGATCGGTCGGCAGCTCGTCGCCCTCGTCGTCGCGCGCGTCGAGCACCTCGTCGTCGACGACCTCGACCGCCGCGTCGTCGTTCGGCTCGATCTGGATCGCCCCGAGATCTCCCGGCTCGATCGCGCGCACGCGCCGCGCTGAAGCGAAGGTCGCGCGGAGCTCCGGCCAGATCCAGCGCGACGGGCCTTGCTCCAGCGCGAGCAAGATCTCCTCCGGCCGCTCGGGCAGGTCTGCGAGCGCGATCTCGCCGCGCCAGACCACGACGGCGATCTCGGTGAAGCTGTCGATCCAGAGCGTGTCGGGCGTGAGCGTGATCTCGTTCGGCGTCCCGCCCGGGCCCCCGGCGCCCGCGTGAAACGCGCGCGGTCGATGCCCCGGCAGCCGCACCGTGCGCCGCTCGCCGTCGCGCGTGGCGCCGACCAGCGTGATCGTGGCGTCGGCGCGGAGCGCGGCGATCTGCTGCTCGCGCGGCGCGGCGTTGAAGGCCCCGTGATCGAAGCCTTCGTCGAGCGGCCCGGCCGGCAGCCCGGCGGCGTCGAGCGCGGCCGCGGCGTCGCCGAGCGCGCGGGCGGCGAGGCTCCGCGGGCCCACCGCCACCGTCGCGGCGTTGCGCGCGAGCGACGCGTGCAGGTAGCTCTCGCTCAGCGGAATGTACGGCGACGGCGCCCCGGCGCGCGCGACGAACCGCCGCTCCAGGCCGTCGAGCAAGAGCTGCACGGGGATCAGCGCCGACGCGGGATCGGCGAACGCGCCGCCCACGAGCGTGACGTCGGCGCGGGCCTTTCGCGGCACGAAATCCGAGGCGTACCAGAGCGCGCTCGCGTCGCCGTGCGGATCGGCCAGGTCGAGCGAGAGCGGGAGCTGCGTGGCGGCGAGCTCGGCCTCGCCGTCGCGGGCGATCGCGTACGTCGCCTTGACGATGACCGTGAGCCTGGGGGTCGGCCCGCGCCACCGGAGCACGCCAACGGGCAACGAGCAAAGCGAGGCGACGAGCACTTGGCGCGAGAGCCTATCAGGATCGGACGAGCCGTGAAATCGAGCCGATCGCCGCGCTCGCCCCGGCTCACGGCGTCGCGGAGGCGACCAGCGCTCTGGCCCACCCCGCGTGCGCTTTGCACGTGCCCGCGCTCTTCGGCGGCGCGCCCGCGGCGCTGCGCTCGAAGGGCCCGCCGGTGATGGCCAGCTCGCGGCCCCTGCGCGCCCAGCTGATCGGCCCGAGCAGCTCGCGCTCGCGACAGGCCTTTCCGAAGCGTTTTTCGAGCACCGCGGCCATCTCGTCGGCGTCGGTCACGGCGTCGAACACCAGGTGCCAGGCGAGCGCGATCTCGTGCTTCGCGCCGACGTCGCGCCGGGCCACCACGTAGCGATCGCCGCCCCAGCCCGCGGCCGCGGCGACGGCCACCGAGCGCCCCGCCCAGGCCTCGACCGCGATCCGCAGGCTCTGCTCGCCCATCACGTCGTCGAGCGTCGCGCGGAACCCGGCGCCGAGCGCGTCCGTCGCCGGGATCGCCACGGCGATCGCCGGCTCGCGCGCCTCGTATTTCTCGATGTGCAGGAGCTGCTCGGTGGTGTCCGGGAGCGCGCGCCACGCGGCGTCGACCGCGGGCCACCCGCCGCGGATCCGCAGCGCCTGAACGAAGCTGAAGCCGTCGGAGTACGGAGCGATCAGCGAGGCCTGGAGCACGTAAGGCGCCGCCGAGCCCTCGGCCGAGAGCGCCGTCGAGGCCGTCGCCAGGCCTTGAAACAGCGTGTCGCTCACGTTGAAGGCCGAGCCCGCGACGACGTCGTACATCGCGCTCATGGCGTCGCCCTCGACCAGCGCGTGCGCCGCGCCGAGCCGATCGGCCTGGCTCGGCGCGTACTTCATCATCGGCGCGAGCGGGTAGGTCTGATCCTGGAGCGCGTGGTCGAGCTCGTGGGCCAGCGTCTCCTCGGCCTCGTCGTCGTCGAGGTCGTCGACGAGGTACATCGTGCGGTCTTCGGGCTCGTAAAAGCCGGCGATCCGGCCCTGGATCAGCTTGTACGACCCCTCGAGAAAATCGTACGCCGAGGGCACCAGCTCGAGCGCGGCCAGGGCCTCGCCCTCGTCCACGATCGACTCCTTGGGGACGTCGTCGTCGACGTGGAGCTTGATCTTCGCCAGGATCTGCTCGCGGTTCAGCACCTTGATCGGCACCTCGCGCAGCGCCGGCAGGCCGCGGGCCCGCGACACACGGGTGATCATCGCCCGCACCTTGCGGAGGAGCTCGATCTCGGCGGGCGTGGGCGGCGCGATCGCCATCGCGGGCGGTGCGCTCACGGCAAGCGGCGGCGGAGGCGCGGGCGGCGCGCTCACGGGCGCCGCGATCGGCGCGGCCGGGCTGCACGCGGCGAGGATCACCGAGGCCGCGACGATCGCGCGCGCGAGCCTCACCGGGAGCGCCCGCCGGCGTCGCGGTAGCCGTCGCGGATCTTCGCGATCGCCTCCGCATAGCGCCGCACGCGCTCCTCGTAGCTCGCCGTCTCGCCGGGCTTCACTGCGCCGAACACCGCCGATCCCGCGACCAGCACCCGCGCTCCGGCCGCCACCACCTCGCCCGCCGTCGCCTGGCTCACGCCGCCGTCGACCTCGAGCTTCACGTCGCGCCCCGAGGCGTCGATCATCGCGCGGATCGCCCGGAGCTTCGGCAGCGCCTCGGGGATGAACGACTGCCCGCCGAAGCCGGGGTTGACGCTCATCACCAGCACCAGATCGACGTCGCCGATCACGTGGCGGATCGACTCTTCCGAGGTGTGGGGGTTGAGGACCACGCCGGCCTTCGCGCCGAGCGATTTGATCTGCTGCACCGTGCGATGAAGGTGCGGCGAGGCCTCGACGTGGACCGAGATCCAATCGGCCCCGGCCTTGCGAAAGTCCTCCACGTAGCGCTCGGGCTCGACGATCATCAGGTGCACGTCGATCGGCAGCTTCGTAGCCCGGCGCACCGCGCTGACGATCAGCGGTCCTACCGTGATGTTGGGCACGAAGCGTCCATCCATCACGTCGACGTGGATCCAGTCGGCGCCGGCCTCTTCCACGGCGCGCACGTCCTCGGCGAGGCGGCCGAAGTCGGCGGAGAGGATCGAGGGCGCGATCAGCGTCGTTTGCACGGCCCAGCGCCTAGCACGGCGTCCGCGCCGATGCTCGCTGCGGCGCGGGCTCGGGCGCACGGATCCGGCGTGCCGGAGAACGTCCGCGCGGGGCGAGAAAGCGGCCCGCCGTCGTGCACGTAACCTGCTAGCGTCGGCTCTTGGACAGCCGCGCCCGGCCAGCGCTGGAGCCGCAACTCGGAGGATGGATGGCAATGGACACTCGCCCCCTCGCCAAGGCGGACTACGACCAGATCGTGCGCGTGATCGACCGCTGGTGGGGCGG
>JBDTXR010000049.1:0-32186 GCA_040006075.1 Byssovorax sp.
GGAGCTTCTTCATGAACGAAGCGACGCGGCCGATGCGGCTCGACTCGTCGTCTTCGATCAGGAAGCGGCCCTTGCCCGCCTCGGAGAGGAAATCGGCGATCAGCGTCTCGGCTTCGAGGGTGATCAAATAGTTGATCGTGGCCGGCACGAAGAAGATCCGCCGCTCTTTCCCGGCCATGAGCGTGCGCGCGTAGGCCTCCATCGCGCTGCCGACGAGGCCGAGCTTGAGGTGCCGCTCGATGCCGCCGGAGCGCGATCGCGTGCCGCCGGGAAAGAAGAGCGAGTGATAGCCGCGCTCTAGCAGCACGCACGAGTACGTCTTCAAGACCTCCTTGTAGAGGTTGTGGCGGATGCGCCGATCGACGCGGTACGCGCCGAGGTTGTGCATGAAGAACGAGAGCACCGGGTTGGTGAAGAGGTTCTTCCCGGCGCCGTAGGTGGCCGGCGGGAGCCCGGCGCGCTCGAGCGCGTAGCCGAAGACGATCGAGTCCATGTTCGAGAGGTGCGTCGGCACGTAGACCGCCGTCCCGATCTGCACCAGCTTGCGCAGCTTCTCGAGCGGCCCCTCGACGATCACCTTGTCGTCGAGCGCCTCGAGGCTGGTGGCCTTGGCCGGATCCTTCACCAGCGACGCGAGCGTGCGCGGCGCGAGCAGCGCGGTGACGATCGGCGGCAGGAGGCGCGTGGAGAGCTGGAAAACGCGGGGATTGAAGTTCCCTGCGACGTCCCACCCGTAGCGCTTGGCCAGCTCGTCGAGCCGCCCCTTGCGGTCGCTCGCGCTGAGGCGCCCCAGCGATCGGGCGAGCTTCTGCCACTCGGCGAGCTCCTTCTGATCGCTCGGTTTACGCGACGATTCGAGCCGTTTCGTCTCGTGATAAGCCGCGTCGTTGAGGGCGAGGAGCGTGTCTTTCGTGCCGGCGACGACGCGATCGATCACCGTCCGGACGATGTCTGCGCGGGCGTCGTTGAAGCCGAAGATCGGGGCGCTGGGGTCCATGGTTTGGACCCAAGGAGTAGAGAATTTGCGGCCGCGGCGCGAGAGAGATCGTGTTGCTGCGGTGCGTCCTCGGGCGGGACCTCAGCGAAAGCCGTCCTTGGCCTTGCGCACGGCGCCCAGCACCTCTGCACCATTTGCGCCGGGGAAGCGCGCCGCGATCGAGGCCTCGTCGCAGCGGAGAAACGGGTTGGTGGCGAGCTCTTCGCCCATGGTCGAAGGCACGGTGGGCTCGCCGCGCTCGCGCATCGCCTGCGCCGCGACGAGCTTGTCCGCCGCAGCGCGGTTGTCGGGCTCGGCGTGCACCGCGAAGCGCAGGTTGCTCGTGGTGTACTCGTGCCCGCAGTACACCTGGGTGGCCGCCGGGAGCTTGCCGAGCTTGCCCGAGAGCGACTCGTACATCTGCGCGGGCGTCCCTTCAAAGAGGCGACCGCACCCGCCGACGAAGAGCGTATCGCCGGTGAAGACCGCGCCGTCGACCACGTAGGCCACCGCGCCGAGCGTGTGCCCGGGGACGTGGAGCACGTTGATCTCGAGCCCGGCCGCCTGGAACGATTTGCCCTCTTCCACGCTCACCGTCTGCCCGGGGACGCGTCCGCGATCGCTGAGGTGCGCGTAGACCGGCAGCGCCCCGTACTTCGCGAGCAGCTCCTCGTTGCCGCCCACGTGATCGAAATGGTGATGCGTGTTGACGATGGCGACCAGGCGGAGACGATGGTGCTCGATCGCCGCGACGACCGGTGCAGACTCCGAAGGATCGACGACGAAGGCTTCGTCGGAGCCGTCGGCCGTGACGAGGTAGGCGTAGTTGTCGCTGAGGCAGGGGACAGGGAGAACGCGCATGCGCGGGAAGATACTCGCAGCGCGGCGATGAATCGAGCGCTTCTACTCTTCCACCACACCAAGCAGCGTCGTCAGCACCTCGGCCTGGGCCCAGAGCGCCGGATCGCCGTTGGCCTGCGAGAGCTTCACCAGCGAGCGGGCCTGCAAGGCGGCCATGGGGCGTAAACCACCCAGGCGGTCGACGTCGCTGCCGAGGAAGGCGCGGTGGAGGCGGCGGACCATGGCGAGGGCCGAGGCATAGGCGATCACGTCGCCGCGGCGGGCCTCGGCGATGGCCTCGATGTCGGCCGAGTAACGGCACTTGATCGTGGTGCTGGCCGTCAAGGGCTGACCAGAGGCGGTATCCCGGTAACTGGCAGTCACCGTGAGGTCGAGAGGCTCGCCGGGGACCCAGGGCGGGAGCACCAGGCGGATGACCTCGGTGCGAGCCTCGCCCGCGTAGAGCTCGCCGAGCATCAGCCGATCGCGATCGAGGCCGAGGGCGCTGTGGCCGCCCGAGGTCTCGATCACCCGCGCCGGCGCGGGGACCGAGGCCAGCGAGAGCTCGACGTCGTCGAGGACCACGTCGCCCGGCGCGGGGACCGCGGCCTCGACGGCGGCGCGGCGATCGTCGAGCGATCCGCTGGCGTGCATGCCCTCGCCGAGGGGCGCGAGCATCGCGGGATCGAGCCGCTCGGCGCCGACGCCGACGAGCTGCACCGACGCGGCGGCGAGCGCGGCGACCTCGCTCGCGAGGGGCGCGCCGCCGCTGACGACGCCCGCGCCGTCGGAGATCACCAGCACGCGCCGATCGGTCGCGGCGCTGTCGCCGGGCGCCGAGACGGTGAGCCATTTGCGCGCGAGCGCGAGGGCGCCAGCGAGATCGCGATCGGGGCCGCGCTGCGGGGCGCGCGCCGACTGGGCGATCAACCGCTCGGTCGCGGCGCTGAGGAGCGTGCGGTGCGATCCGGCAATTGGTGGCAGGACAGGGTGACGCGGACCGGACACGATCAGGCCGACGCGATCCGAGGCGCCGGAGTTCTCGATCGCCGCGTCGACGAGGGCGGCGGTGTCGGCGATCGGACCGTCGAGCACGATGGCCAACCGCAGCGGCGCGCGCACCGACGGCGCGGCCGCGGGGAAGGCGGCCGCGGGCGCGATCACGTCGAGGCGCAGGAGGATCTCGCCGCCCCACGAGGGGATGAGCTCGTCGCTCGATCGCAGCACGACGGCGAGGCCGTGCCCCTCGATCGGCATCGGCACCGAGGTCGCGCGCCACACGCCGCTGGCGGGGATGAGGAAGCCCGTCGCGGGGCGCCACGGCTCGTCGGCGCTGCGGCGCAGCACCGGCTGCGGGATCTCCTTGCGATCGAGGAACTCGACGCCGTTCGCGGTGAGCACCGACGCGCCGCGCGCGCCGCCCTGCGGGAACGCGAGCTGGCCGTCCTTGGTGAGCACCGGGCCGCCGCACCCGATCGCCGCCACAGCAACGATCGCAGGGAAAAAAGCGAGTGATCGGCGGCTATGCTCAGTCATCGCGGCGCCTCGGGGTCGGTTCGATGGGGAACGCCACGCTATCAGAATCGACCCGCCCGCGCCGCCCGCGCCGGCTACTTGTTGACGTGCTCCTGGATCGTCTTCCCGCTCGCGGCGTCCTCGCCGTAGAGATCGATCGAGACCACCGTCGGCATCACGCCGCCCTCTTTCGTGGTGATGAAGATCCGCGACAGGTACGCCGATTTGCCGTTGAGCAGCGTCTGCGCGCGCCAGCGGCCGCCGACGTTCATGAGCTTGATCGCCCGCTCCGGCGCGGCGGCGAGCTTGACGTCGAAGTCGGCGCCGTTCGCGGTGGCGTCGACGCCGTACGCCATCTTTCGCTCCATGAACGTGAGGCCTTCGCGGCGGCCGTCTTCGGCCTTCATGACCCAGAACGCGGCGACGGGCTCCTTCGCGTTGAGCGTGCCGTCCTTGCCGACCTGCGCGGCGTAATGGATCTCGTTGGTGTTCTTGCTGCGCTCGATCTGGAAGAGCGTGACCAGACCCTCGGCGTGGGCGGTGCCCTCCGAGAGACCGGGGATCACGGGGAGCACGGCGAGAGCCGCAAGAGCGGCGAGGAAGAATCGACGAGGCGCGCGCTTGGACATAGGGCGAGAGTATGATCCGAGTCGGGGGTGCGATGCAACGCGCGATGACGCCCGGCGCCTCGTGTGGCAAAGGGGCAACACCATGCCTGGACCGGATGAACAGGTTCGTTACCGCATCGGCGCGGACGAGAACGGGCTCGGTCCCCGCCTTGGACCGATGGTCGTCACCGCTGTCCTCGCGCGGGTGACCGACGCCGGCTGGAAGGTCGTCGGCAAGGCGGCAAAGGGCAAGCTGTCCGAGCGCCTGGGCGACTCGAAACAGCTTGTTTCGCACGGGAACGTGGCCCTCGGCGAGGCCTGGGCGCGGGCCCTCGGGCGGCGCGGCGCCGGCCGAACGGCGTACACCGACAGCTCCCCGGACGAGCTCGTCCACGCGCTCTGCCCGGACGATCGGGCGGCCCTGCGCGCCCCGTGTCCGGGCCATGTCGAGGCCCAGTGCTGGTCGGCCAGGGGCGAAGAGTTCTTCGCAACGGAGGCCATGGTCCGCACCGCTCAGCAAGATCTCGACAGCCTCGAGCAGCGCGGCGTGACCCTCCTCGGGGTGCGATCCGTGGTGATCTGCGCCAAGCGCATGAACGAGGGACTCGACGCCGACAAGAATCGTTTCGTCCTCGATCTGAACGCGATGGAGCGCTTGATCCTCGAGCTGCGCGCGGTCGCCGGCCACGACATCACCGCGGTCTGCGGCAAGGTGGGTGGCTTCGGGAAATACGGGCGCGCCTTCGGGCCGCTGTCGGGCCAGCTCCACAGCGTGATTGAAGAGGGCCAGGCGCGGAGCGCGTACCACTTCCCCGGCGTCGGCGAGATCGCCTTCGTGCGCGACGCCGACGCCTCGGACCTCTGCGTCTCCATGGCCTCGCTGGTCGGCAAATACGTGCGTGAAGCGCTGATGGCGCGGGTGGTCCGCTTCTACCGCGACGAGCTCCCCGAGCTGCCCGACGCCAGCGGCTACCACGATCCGGTGACGACGCGGTTCATGGAGGGGACTCGGCTGCTCCGCAGATCCAGGGATATCCCCGATACCTGCTTCGAGCGCCGCGGCGCCGAGCCCGCCGCCAAAGCCCCTTCGAAGGCGAAGCGGGCCGGGCGATGAGCGAAGCCGCCGCCACGCCCCCGCCCGATCGGATCCTGAGCAAGCCAATCGCGACGGAGATGCTCCGCTTCGGGCTGCCGATCGCCCTGGGGATGGGCCTGCAAACCACGTTCAACCTCGTCGACGCCTACGTCATCGCTCGCCTGCAGCCCGAGGTCGCCGGCCCCGCGCTCGGCGCGCTCGGGATCTGCGATCAGCTCTCGGCGATTGGCACGATCATGAGCTACGGCCTGACCACGGCCTCGACGGCGATGATCGCCCAGGCCCACGGGCGCGGCGATCGCGAGCGGGTGCGCGCTCTGGTGTGGCAATCCATCGTCGCGGTCACGGCGCTGTCGATCCTCTTCGGGTTCCTGTCGGTAGCGTTTGCGGGGCCGATCCTGGCGGGCGTGGTCGGCGCGAAGGGGGCAGTCGCGGCGCTGGGGACAAGCTATCTCCGGGTGAACTCGGGCGGCGCGTTCTCGATGTTCTTCCTGCTCCAGCTCACGGGGATCCAGCGCTCGCTCGGCTCTTCGAAGACGCCGGTCGCGCTGCTGGTGCTCTCCAACGTGCTCAACCTGTTCCTGGCGGTCTTGCTGGTCTACGGGCCAGGCGACGCGCCGCCGGTGTTCTCGTGGGGTCCGCCTCTGGCGCAGCTGCTCCATCTGCCGCGGATGGAGCTGCTCGGCGCGGCGTGGGCCACGGTGATCGCCCGGACAGTCACCCTGATCCCGGTGGTGTACCTCCTGGCGCGGCGCTTCGACGTGCTCGACCGGAAGAGCCTGACGCGTCCGGATGGCCCTGTTCTGAAGGAGATCTGGAAGGTGGCCTGGCCGTCGAGCACCCAGTTCGTGGTCCGGATGATGGCCATGCTGGTGACCCACTCGCTGGTGGCGCGCGCCTTCACCACGGCCACCGATCAGAGCGCGACCACGGCGCTCGGCATCGTGTTTCGACTCGAGACCATGGCCCTGTTCGTGGCCATGGGCTGGGGCAGCGCGGCGCAGACGTTCGTGGGCCAGAACCTCGGCGCGGGCCGACCGGATCGCGCGCGCACGAGCGGGCACTGGGCGGCGCTGTACAACGGCGTGCTGATGGTGGGGATCGCCCTCGCTTATCACCGCTGGGGCGAGAGCATCGTGGCCTTCTTCGACTCCGATCCTCGCGTGGTCGCCGTGGCGGTGAGCTACGTGAACATCGTGTCGTGGAGCTATCTTGGGCTCGGGACCGGCGTGGTGCTGGGGAGCGCGATCACCGGCGCGGGCGCCACGCGGACCACGCTGATGACCGATCTGGCGGTGGTGATGCTGGTGCAGGTCCCGGCCTGCGCAGCGGCGGTGTTGCTGCCGAACGAGAGCCTGGGGCGGCTGTGGGCGGCGGTGACGCTGACGTACGCTGTCTCGGGGGCCGTGTATCTGGTGGTGTACCGGGTGGCGCCGTGGATGAAGGCGGTGCTGAAGGAAGCCGGCGCCGCGCCCTGACAGGGAAGGCCAGGTAGCCGCGGCGTGCTTGCGAGGGCGGGCGGCGAGGTCCTTCCAGCGGCGCCGAGAAGCGGGTACATCTGAGAGGTGAACGAAGAACGCCGCACCCCTTCGGCGCTGGAGACAGTGCTTGCCGAGGAGCCACGTCCGGAGCTGGCCGAGGTCGACGCGCCGCTCGAGTCGAGCCAGGTCACGCTCACCTCCGGGCGCCGCTACGAGCTCGAGGCGGGTAGCGAAAAGGACACCCTCGTCATTCGGGCTCGAGGGGGCACGGTGCTCCTCCGGATCGAGGTTTCGGACGAAGGACCGGTTCTTTCTTTCTCGAGCGCTGCCATCGAGCTGACGTCGACGCGCCGGCTCCACCTCTGTGCAGACGAGATCGCGATTGAAGCCAATCGCGATCTCCAGCTCTCGGTCGGCGGAGCGCTCACGGAGAAGGTTGGAGGCGATCACCACCTCCGCGTCGGCGGCGCCGAACGCGTGGAGGCTTCCGCGATCGAGCTACAGGCCAACACCGCGAGCGTCGCCGTGCGCGCCATGGGTAAGATCGCGCTCGACGGGGAGCACATCGGGCTCAACGACGATCCGGCATTGCAACCCTTCCCCTGGTCCGAGATCGCCGATGGTCCCGCGGAGCACCACGAATGAGCCACGATGAAGTGTCCAGCTCGGGTCTGGTCGAGGTCCGCGAAGCCGAGATTGACTTCGAGACCTGGGCGGAGCTCTCGGCGCGGCTGCTCAAGCTCGACCAGGAGGCCAGGTTCGATTTCCTCGAAGAGCGAGAGATCGATCCAGCCAGCTACGCTCGCGCCGAGCAGCGCTGGGTGATGGCCCTATCCGACGATCTCTCCGCGGAGGAGATGGGTCGAGTCGACCTCTACGCGTCGAAATGCGCCGCGGAAATGGCGCGCCGCGCGGCGGCACCGGCGGAGGTTGGTCCGGCGGACGTCGAGACTCCGACTCCCCTGGAGGCACCGGTCGCGCCGGTACCCGCCACGTCGGCGGCGGTCGTCTCGCTACCTGCTCTCGCGCGGTCGAAAGCTCTTCTCTCGGGGACGATGATGACTCCCGAAGGTCTACCCGGCTCGAGGCAGCCTGCAGCAGCGCTCCCCTTCGGACCCACCGCCTCACCCTCGTTCGCTGCTGGCATGTCCGCTCCGAGGGTCGCTGCGCCCGAGCCGACGGTCGGTGGTGAGACGCTGCCGCTCGGCGTCGATTTGCTGGGCAGCTTGCGCAAGGAGCTGCCTTTCATGAAGGGGGCGGCCGCGCCCGCGCCGCCGGCGGCGGCATGGCCCCAGCTCCCGCTCGATACCTATGCTTCGCTCTGCGCGGAGCTCGCGGTCTTTCCCGAGCGCGCCGCCGAGATCCTGAAGAAATACGGGATCGCCGACGAAGCGGTGCGACGCGGCGTCGATCGAGAGTGGACGGAGCGGCTCGCTGCCCACCCCACAACACAAGATCTGTGGCAGCGGAAGGTGGGCGAGTTCCGGGCCTGGCTGCACCGCGGTGGGCGTTGACGAGCGGGCGTGATCAGCGCGGCCAGGTCACGGCGTGACGCATGGTCGCGGCCATTTCCTTTGGATAGATCATGGCGGTCTCGAGGACCCCCGCCCACGTGAGCGTGATTCGCCCTTCGTCCGGCTCGATCAAGACGGTTTGCAACAACGCTTCGAGCCTTCGCGGGGCCACGCCGGGCGGCTCGAGGATCAGGGTCGGACGGTCGGCGGGGAGATCGAGCTCGACGTACTCGCGCTCGCGGTGAAGATTCCAGAGCTTGACTCGCTCGGCACCTTCGAGGCGCCGAACGGCGAGCCCGGCAGGAGCGCAAGCGTAGCCGCGTGGATCGGAAGGCGGCGTGAGCTGAAGGGGTGCGACGAGGTCTGCTGCGGTGACAGCGCCGGCATCGAGCTCGTGGAGTCTCCGTTTTGGTGGATTGAAGGCCGGCCGAAGCGCAAAGAGAGCGCGGGGAAACGTGAAGAGATCGATCGGGCCGTACGCGGCAGAGACGGGCGCATCCATCCAGTCCAGGAGGTCGGCGAGGATGAGACGGTCGGCCGTGATCGGGTGATTGGGGTCCTCCAGGTTGGGCGCGAGGGTGCCCATGATCCGCTCGGGATTGACGCCGAGCATGAAGCCCCGTCCGGCATAATTGCGCGGATAGCAGAGCGCCCCGTGGACTTCTTCCTTCTTCGCGCGGGGGTCGAGGGCGCCTCTGGGCTTCGGGTAGCGGAGATCCTCGGCGTGGAGATCGCGGCCGCCATACGCGTGATCCCAGTCGACGGGCATCGACTCGAAGCCCTCTGCGGGGCCGAAGCGGAGGGCATCGTCCGGGCCGCGCTCGACGCGGCGATCGCCGTGAACACGAACTGCCTTCTTCACGGGGCCTACCTCGATGGCCGTGTCGATCGATTGCACCCGACCGCGGAGGGAATGGGCGGAGCCGAGGAGGAGGACGTCGGTGACCGGTTTGGCACAGCAGAAGAGATCGCTGTCGTGGAGGAGCCGGCGCATGCCCGTCGGGCTCGTCGAGGGGACATAGGCGATCTTGGAGTGGATGGGCGGGGCGTCGGGGAGCGGCTCGGCGGGGCCGCGGAGGGGGATGCGGTAGGCGCGCTTGGTGATGAGGCCAAGGTAGGAGCGGCCGGTGGGGAGCTTGTACGGGTGGACGACGGGGGTGCTGGCCATCGGGGCTATTCTCCGTCGATGAGCTTCTGGATGATGGGGCCGCCGAAGCCGCTGGGATCTATGATGATGCCAGGAAATATCGGGATGCTGTCTATACCAGGAATTTGCGGAACGAAACGAAGAATCGTCTGCAAGACAACCTCTACGATGGCTTCGACGATCGCTTGACCAATCTCCCCAAGCCCAAGCGCGCCAGCAAACAAGTCTCCGAGTGCCGAGACGATGACGGCAAGGATAGCATCCAGCGCATAGCCGATGACCGCGGCGACGTAGTCTCCCAACGTCGGCTCCGTTTGCACGGTATTGGGCTGATAGACACCCCCGTCCGGAAGATCAATTGGATCGTTACAATTAGCATTCAGCCCGAAACAACCCGAGACGCAGCACGCGAGCTGTGCCCCCTCGCCAGTCACCTTGTGCACGGACAAATAAGCCACCGACGACGAAATAAGAACTATCTTCGCATACTGCACTGGGAACATCACCGCCGATGGCGGGGGTAGCGTACCGTGCACTATCAGACACAGCTCCAACCCTGCTTGCACCATCGAGCTCGACTGAGATGAGACGGACGCTGTCCTCGTCGATGGATTTATCGCCAGCCACGACAGGGGAACACACGTTACATGGCCCCAAAGAGGAGGGGTCGGCTTGTACCCGTGGATCTCGAGTCCCAGCATGATACCGGCGCGACTGTAGAAGTTGACGCTCATGACGATCCTCGCTCGATCACTCGAACCCATGCCGGCGCCTGATCGGGCGCATAGTAGAACATGTGGCCGTGAACAAGCTCGACGATGCGGCCGTCGCCGTCCACGTGAATTGCCCGGAGTACCGGCGGTACTTCAACGTTGCGCTTGGCGCCGTGCCGTTCCACGCGCACCGGCGAGGGGGGTACCGAGAAGCATAGCGCGCGGTCCCCGAGCCCGTCGATCGACGCCACCGTGCCTCTCGGGATCTTGTCGAAGATGAGTCTTCCCGGCGCATGGTGAATCATGCGCAGCGTGAGCTCGAACTGTAGCTCGGCGGCGCTCTGCTCCCATGATCCCTTCGCTCGCGCCCGGGAGATCGCCGCAATTTCACGATATGCCGCCAGATCCGTGGGTGCCCGCAGGTTTGGGAGCTCGGGGCACGGGGCGAAGCCGGCAGGCTCCGGTCGATCGTCCCAAACCCGGATGAGCGCCGTTGGCGACTCGACGTTTGGCAAGGAACAATTCAACGCAGCTCCCGGCGTCTCGTAGAATCCGAGGCCCGAAGGATTCGATGAATGCGCGACGCGCAGCCCTGGAAAGGGTAGATCCGTTCCCGGGAAGAGCCCAGGGGGCACGTCGTAAGCGCCTCCGAAGGCGCGCGCGAAGACTACAGGGATCGCGTCGAACGACTCGGGCTCACTGACGACGAGATCGCCCGCTCTTCCTTGCTGCCAGCGACGCTCACCAAATACCGACAGCCGCCGCACCTCTGCGCCGACCGACAGCGTTATTGCCCGAATGAACGGCGCGCGCAACGGGCCGAGCGCATATCCGGACGCGGTTACCGAGACGCCTTTCCAGAGCGGGAAGGCGAGAGGATCCGGAGGGCTCGCAGCGGTTCGAGAAGACGGCTCTTCGAGCCAGACCAGGCGATCGGGCTCAATCCTGTAGTGCGAAACGACGACGGCAGTCGCAACCGACAATGCATCGTTCACAAAGGTACGCGCAAGGCCGACACGGTAACGGGTCTTGTTGCGGAGGAACATCAGCTCTCGCCTCGATCGGACGGGGCGCTCGGGCCCGGCTCGTCGGACCCGAACCACGCCGTATCGACGGGCTCCGCGTGAATCGCGATCGCCAGGTCGGCGATTCGCCGTACCGCAGGAGCGAGCCCGACAAGCTGCTCTGGATGCTGCCTGAAGTTCGACATGCTGTTCTCGCAGACTGAGCCGATCAAACCAGCGGGGGTCACCACCACGTCGAAATCGGATGCCGAAAGCGCGTCCATCAGCCCAGAGACGCCGGGTATGTCGCGCCAGGTCGGCGATATCATTTGTTCGTCTGGTTCGTCGGAGACACCTGGAGTCCAGGCTGCGAGAAGCAGTGTGACGCTGGCGGCTTTTGCCACGATGAGCACGGGATACCCGCTCACCGAACAGTCGACATACCGAGTGTACCTGCCCCATCGAGAAATGTCCCTCGGGATCGGTCCGGCCCACAGCGAATCAATCCAGGCTGGCGGGCTGATCCTCGTGACCCCCAGCTCTTCCCGAAGCATGCGCACGGCGCCGCTCCAGCGCGCGCTATCGCGACGAATGTGACGAAGCATCTGCCTCGCCCCTCCCAGTGCTCCAATTGTGATCAACAACCCGATCACCGCTTCACGACTGATATCGGTGTTTCGATGGGTTCCCTTCCGGGCGTGAGGCAGCACATCGAGCGTGGAGAGGATCAGGAGAGCCACTGGTACGACGAGAGCCGCCAAGAGCGTATTCGGGACCCGCTGGAGTGATCCTCGCTCGACCCTCCAGTCGGCGGCTCGCAGTCGGCGAAAGCGCTCCATCCGCGACCGGAACAGCGATGTGCGGCTCGCTTCGTACGCCGGCGCATCAGACCCAGGCAGGGCGCGCGTGTCGGGGCCGCGTGAGCCATAGGAGCTCGCCAGCTCCCCGCTCGATGATCCAGAGGATCGCGCAGATCGACTGAGAGCGGCCGAGAGTCTTTCCGAGAGCCACACGGGCTTTCGGCAATACGGGCAAAGATCGGGTGCGCCGTAGCCCTTCACCAGGACAGGTCCACCGCAATGCCCACAATTGAGCGTTTCGAGCTGGCTATTCCTCGTCATGAAGCAGCCTCGGCATCGGATGCCCCGATCAACACCTCGTCAACATGCTTGGCGCCCATCGCCACCGCGAAATCGGCCACTCGACGAACCGCGGGAGCGAGAGCAACAAGCCGATCTGGGTGTCGTCGAAACTCCGCCATACTGTTGCGGCAAACCGTGGCGACCAGACCCGCGCGCGCCACTGTCACGTTGAAGTCCGACGCTTCCAGCTCGGACAAGATCGCCGTGGCGAGGGGCGTGCCTATCCACGCTGTCGAGACGGGCTCGGATTCGTGACGATCGGAAACATCCGGGATCCACGCTGCGAGGAGCAACACAATGCTCGACGTGCTGGCGTAAATCATCATGGGATAGCCGTCCCTCCGGAGCATGATGACGCGATGATACATTCCGCCGCCGTTGAGGGCCTGCGGGGTTTGTCCGGCCCAGACCTCGTTGAGCCAGCCCACCGGGTCTTGCTGATCGCCGACGAGCTGCTGGCGAAGCCCATCGATGCCTCGGTCCCAGCGCGACCCCATGTACGCGGCGTCGATCCGTCGCGCAAGAGAGATCAGAAGCGCCCCAGCGGGCAAACATGCAAGCACCCAGAGCAGAATCGTTCGATGATAGGGGCGGGGCACGGACGGAGCGTACTCCAGTAACTTCGCGGTAGTGATCACGAGCGCGAACACGAGAGCAACACGAGTGAGACCGGCCCGGTTGATCCGGTAGTCCGGGAGTCCCCGCTTGTCTCCGAAGCGCCGCTGCATCCGCCAGCTCACGCGACGGGCGCGCCAGTAGTCCATCCGGGCGCGGAGGGCCATTTCATCAATCGCCTCTTTCCCCTGGACAATCACCGTGGAAGGGGGGAGTAGCGCTGCGCCGCACGAGCGACATAGGTCGGAGCCGGCGGCGATCGCGAAGGCGTGGGTCGCCCCGCAATTCGAGCAGCCCACCGGAACGGCGGAGAGCGCAATCTGCCGCTCGCTGGTTGCCGCTCTCCTCCACCGTCGCGTCACAGACTCGATCCAGGCCAGCACGGCGAACACGACCAGCGAGGAGAGGGCCGTTGTCTGCCAGGTGGTCCCCACGGTGATCACAACCGCGTGAACTGTAAGCGACACGAACACGAGAAGAATGATGAACGCCATCGTCGAGTCCGCCGCGAGACCACTGATGGCGTTCTCGCGCTTGGCCGCGCTGCGGTCCGCACGGATCGCTTTGATGCCCGCCGTCACCGCGTTGCCATAACGACCAAGCTCGACCCGATTCTGCTCCGGAACTGCGACGATTTGGCCGCAGAATCGACACCGTGTCGACGCGGCGAGATCCTTTAGCGGGACGGATCCACCGCAGTGACCACATTGCAGGATTTTTGCTTCGCTCATGAACGGGAACCGAGCTGCAACCTAGCCGTTCAGCTTGATGACAGTTCCAGTGGCGCAGATCGGCCCGCCGGAATCGATCGCCAGGAACGACTTCGCCCTGACCACGGCATCGGCGCCGCTAATCTCGATGTGTCCACCAATCATCGATAGCTGCGAGCCAGCCCCGTTGGTGAGAATGACCTTCCCCGCGCTCATCGAGAGAGTACACCCGCCTGCGTGCACATAGAACGAGGTCGACTGACGGAACACCGCCGCCGTCGAGGCAACCTGAAAATCGGTGTCGGTATTGAACAGCGCGTTGGTCGAATTGAAGATGAAATCAGCCACCGCGGTCGAGGTCTGCGTGCCTCCGATCTGGATCTTGCGATCGGCGCCCACAGTGATCGTCTCGAACCCGTCGACCGAGTGCGTCCGGTGCCCCGACACCGAGCTCGCCTGGTTCCCACCTACCGAGTTCGACTGGTCGCCGCCCACGCTCGTCGAGTGGCTCGCGAGCACCGTCTCGTTGAAATTGCGCTGCGCATGGAGGTAAATCTCCTCCTTCTTCGCCCGGTCTTCAAAGCGGATCTCGTTGAAGCCGTCGACCTCCTTGGTCTCGGTCGCGCTGTTGCTCTTCACCGTGCTCCGGGTCGGCTGCTCTTCGGGATTGTACGGCGGCGTGTTCTGCCCATTGTAGACGCGACCAACGATGACCGGGTGATCGGGATCGCCTTGCATGTACGCGACCAGCACCTCGTGTCCGACGCGCGGGGTGTAGAGCGCGCCATAGCCCGCGCCGGCCCAGTATTGCGACACGCGGATCCATCGCGACGTCGGGGTCTTGTCGCCGGTGTCCGCCCGCTGATCCCAGGGGAAACGGACGCGCACGCGCGCCTGCTTGTCGGCGTTGATCGTCGGTCGGTCGGAGTCGTACTCCTCGGCCGTGATCACCGCGGACTGGACTCCATGGATCCGCGGCTTCGGAGTGCGCATTGCCGGGCGGAACTTGAGGTCGTTCGTCAGCGCCAGAAAGCGGCTATCGAAGCCCGGCGCCAGCGGGCCTGTGGCCTGAGCGAAGCCGAACGGCTCTTCGTCGAGGATGGTTTGCTGCGGCGCGAGCTCGGTCGCGAAGGTCTCCACGCGGACGGCGAAGAGCTCGATGTCGTCGTGCAGGCCGTCGGCGTCGTGGAGCGTAAAGCGGTGGCCTGGCTCCAGCGTGCGAAGGGTTCCGGCGCCCTCGCGCAGGTTGCGCTCGACGACCTGGCGCTGGAGCCGGACGTCGGCGGCGTGCAGTGCCGTGTTGTCTTGCACCGAGTCTTCGCCGGCCGGAAACTCGAAATGCTCGGAGCGATCCACGTTGTCGTGGGCCTCTTGCGAGGTGGCTTCGAGCTTGGTGAGGCTGCGCTGGTAATCGTACTCGCGCATGGTGACGGCCCGCGAGCTGAGGCGACGCGCGTTGCGCAGAACGCGGACGATCTCTTGATTGTTCGTCTGGCCACCCACGCCGACACGCCTCTGGGAGAACGACGTGTCGGTCGGCGCGAGCGCCTCGCGGTTCGGTGCGTCGGTGATGGCGAGGATCGATCCGGCGTCGGTATGCTCGAAATAGTACGAGAGCCCCTCTTGCTCGAGCAGTCGAGAGACGAAGTCGAAGTCGCTCTCGTTGTACTGGACGATGTAGGGGCTGGCCTCTGCATCGTGGATGCGCTCGGGCTCGGTGACCTCCCACCGGTAAAAGCCGGCAGGCGCGGCGAAGCTCGTGAAGCTTGGCTGCGGAGCCGGCGACGTCGGGTCGGCGCTGAAGGGGACGAGCCCGGCGTTGCCCTTCGGGTGAGCCGGCGATCGATTTTCGAGCACAGCAGTGACGATGTCGTGCAGCGACTGCTTGTGAAAGTTGCGGCATCGGCGCCGATACCGCGCTCGGTAGAAATGTGGCACCACGAGGGCCCGATAGAGGAAGACCTGCGCGGTCCGGTCGATTTCCTCGGCCTCGGCGACGATGCCGTGAATCGGTCGCCAGCGGCTCTGCGTGGAGATCCGGAACGTCGCGTCGGCGTCGAGCAAAGCATCGAGATCGATCGGGCCCTGGGCCGCGGTGCGCATCAGCGTGATGTCGATCTGGAAGGGCTGGGAGATCGCCTCGATCCCGTGCCAGCGCACGACCTGAAAGGCGTCCCATCCCTCGGCGGTGCCGAGTACGTAGTCGGCGGTGCTGCCTCGATTTTGAACCCCGACACCCGCCTGAGCCATCGCGCTCCCCACTCCGCCGCGGCGTCCCGATGACCCGCGGCCGACACGTTATCCTGCCGTCATGATCTGCGCAACGGCGGGCTCACTCCACCACGAACCGTGCGGCGACGCGGCTCGACAGGCGCACGTAAAGCAACCTCGGGAACATGGGATAGGAGAAGGCCTCTCGTGGAGGCGCGCGGCCGGGGAGAGCTGGGCGCGGATGCACGTGCCGTGGGTGACGAGCCGGCCCGGAGCCCTTTCCGCGGACGCCGCGCGGCGCGTCTCCGCGTAGCATCCCGACCGTGAACCTCTCGGCGATGGATCTCAACCTCCTCGTGGTGCTCGACGCCCTCCTGACGGAGCAGAGCGTCTCGCGCGCAGCAAAGCGCCTCAACTCGACGCAGCCGGCGGTGAGCCGCGCGCTCGGCCGCCTGCGTGTCTGGTTCGGCGACCCGCTGCTCACGCGCACGCGGCACGGCATGGTGCCGACCCCGGCGGGCCTCGCCCTCGTCGGCGAGGTGCGCGCGGTCCTTGAGCGGATCCAGGGCTTCGTCGAGCGCCGCGACGTCTTCGACCCCGCCCGGTCCGGGCGCACCTTCCGTATGACCATGAGCGAGTACCCGCAGTACCTCGTTTGCGCGCCCCTCCTCCAACGCCTCGCGGCGACCGCACCCGGTGTCTCGGTCGAGGTGCTCCCCTGGTCGCTGAGCTTCCCCGAGGCGCTGGACGCAGGCACGCTGGACCTCGCGATCTGCCCCCGGACCACCCCTGTGCCCGGCCTCCACGCGGCCGAGCTGCTCACCGACGATCTCGTGGTCATCCTGCGCCGGGGCCACCCCGCCGCCGCGGAGCCGCTCACGCCCGAGCGCTACGCGGCGCTCAGCCACGTCGTGAGCGCTCCCAACGGCCGCGCGGGGAGCCTGATCGACGACATGCTCGAGGCCGCAGGGCTCTCCCGCCACGTCGTCCTGCGCGTCCCGAGCATCATTGTCTTGCCCCCGCTCGTCGCCGGCTCCGACTGCTGCGCCACCGTCCCTCGGCGCCTCGTCGCCATCCTGGGCGAAGCGTGGGATCTCGCCGTCCTTCCCCTCCCGCTGCAGGCGCCCGCGGTAAGCCTCGCGCTTCTCTGGCACGACCGCGCTCTGCACGACCCCGGCAACGCCTGGCTGCGCGGCGAGGTACAGGCCCTCTTCGCGCCCCGGCCGCGCGCCGCGAAGAAGCGCGATGTCAGCGTGCTCGATCTCTCGCGCCGCGCCAAGCAGACCCTCTGACGGACCAGATATGCGCCTGGCGCATGCGCGCCATGGCCATTGCTCAATGGACCCGGGCGCGGACGCAGCCTACCTTCCAGACAGACGAGGCGCCCGCCGCGCGGTCCCGCGCGCACCTGGGGCGCCGTCGTGGCTCTCCCTTTTGCAATCAAAGGATATCCCACCATGCCTGCCATCCAGATCGTTCGTTTTCGTCTCGCCGCCGGCGTCGATGAAGGGGACTTCCGCGCGCTCAACGAGCGCTTCCAGCGCGAGGTCGCCCCGAAGCTCCCGGGGCTCGTGCGGCGCGAGGCGACTCGCTCCGCGGAGGGCGAGTGGATCCTCGTCCTGCGGTACACCGACGTCGACGCCGCCAAGAAAGCCGGCCGGAGCGACACCAGCGACATCTCGCAGACGTTCATGAAGATGATCGATATGACCACCATGTCGGCCACGTTCTCCGAGATTGTCAGTGAGTGATCCGGAGGGCGCTGCCATGAGCTACCTGAAGGTCTTCTCGGATGAGGCCGGCGAGACGCATTTCGCCGAGCAGCCCATGGGCGCGGTGCTCGAATGGGACAGCAGGTTCACGCGGCTCGTGCGCGTGGAGCCGGGTCGCACGACCCCCATGCACTGCGAGCCAGCGCCCACGCTGGCGACAGCCATCCGGGGTGGCGCCACCATCACCACGTCGGACGGCGCCTCTCACCGGCTGGAGCCGGGCACTGCCATGCTCTTCGTCGACACCGAAGGTCGCGGGCACGTGTTCGCGAACGGCGACGAGGAGACCATCCTCCTGATCGCGCGGCTCACGAACGCCGCCGCGCGCACCTCACCCATTGGCCCCTGAAGGAGATCCCCACCATGCACCAAGAGACTGCTCGCTCGATTGTCGCCCCGTTCTACAATGCCCTCAACCGCCCTGCGGAGAAGGACGTCGCCGCCCTGGTCGAGGGCGCCGCGCTCGCCGACTGGCGCTCGTTCTCGGGCGAGGGAGTGAGCAAGAGCCGCGACGAGTTCATCCAGCAGGTCAAGGGCTTTGGCAAGCTCATTCCGGACCTCGCCTGGGACATCAAAGAGGTCCTCGTCGACGGCGACAAGGTCGTGGTTCGCAGCGAGGCGAGCGGGACGCCCGCGGGAGAGCTCTTCGGGGTCCCCCACGGCGGCAAGAGCCTACGGATCATGACGATCGACGTGCACACCGTGCGCGATGGCAAGCTCGCTGCAGCGCACCACGTCGAGGACTGGGCCGGAGCCATCCGCCAGCTCTCGGCGAAGTAAGGAGCCCTCGTGAGCACCGCCGCCCGCCTCGTCCCTACCTGGATCCGCGTCGTCACGCTCCTGCTCGCGCTGGCCAACGTGCTCTTCGGCGTTGCCGGCTACCTGAGCACCGCGGTGCTGTTCCCCGACCTCGCCGGCACCGGCCTCACGGCGACCTCTCCACTCCTCGTCCACGCTTGTCGCGAGTTCTCGGCGCGCAACCTCGCGATCGGGCTCGCGCTCCTCGTCGTCTCCAGGGTGGGCGTCCCCGAGTCGATCGCGATAGTCACCATCATTCGCGCGCTGATCGAGGCGCAGACTCTGGTGCTCGCAATCGCCGCCGGCCCCGGGCCAGGCATCCTCGTCCCTCTGTTCTTCCTCGCCGTCGAGGTCCTCATCGTCCGGACGCTCGTCGCCGTCATCGCCCGGAGAGACGCGGCAGCCGCGACGCCCGCGACGAGCTGACGCGCCCTCCCATGGTGGACCCGCGAGCGGCCCCGCCGGAGGCACGGTGAAGCGCTCGTGCGCGGTGAAGCCCGCGTCGCTCGCGGTGGGCGCGGGGAGGTGGTCGAGCTCGCGCTTGCCGGGCTCGAGGACGAGCCCCCATCCCAGGTTGGAGAGCCGGAGTCGATCGATGCCTCCGCCCCGTCCGCTGGAGGTGGCGTCGACCCAGTACTCGGTGCCGGTGATCAGGCCGACGCGGACGATGACATGATCGAACGCCGCCGGGCTCGGGTCCCACTCGGGCAGTGTTTTTCCACGACTGGAGTGGACGAGGACCGGATACGCCGGGATCTCCATCGAACGAAGGATGCCTCGATCACGTCGCCGACGCGGACATCCTCGATGAAGAGCAGGGCGGAGCGCTGGCCGTCATAAACCCCTTGCTCCCAGCCGGCCTGACGTTGGACGAACTTGACGGCGCTGCGATTGAGCCGGTCGAGCCTCTGCCCGTCGCGCAAGACGACCACGAAATGAAGCTCGAGCCGCTGGTACGTGGCGTCGAGCGGCTTGCCGGTCTGCTGCGGTCGCGCAGCGACCGTCAGCAGCACCGGCTTGTTCGGCGGCGCGTTCAAGTTGATATATACCACGAGCCTTCCAACCGGCGTGGTCGTCGCGATATCTTGAGGGAATCCGAAGAGCCGATTCCCTGGCGCAGATCCGGTCTTATGTCCCCTCCCTGCTGATCGCATCAGGTCATCTCGCGGCGAGGGGAGGTGATCTGCGAGAGGCGCGGCGCGACCGCTAACGCACACGGCTTCGCAGTTCGTGACATTGCACGCGAACGAGGGCGTCCCTACGTCTGTCGGAGCCAGGTCTTGACCTGTTGACCCGCTCGCTCAAGCAACGTGACGACGGCGTTGCGTACATGATCTGCCTCGCCCTGGTACGCCGCCCAGCCATTCCACTCCGACGGTGCAACCCCATCCGGGTAGGCGTCTTGAATGAACGGATAGCGGTAGCTCACGGCGTCGATGACTTTGCTGGGTCGAGTACCGTCGATCTTCTGCCAGGCGTCGACGATGCGCTTGTCGGACTCCCGCCCCAACGCTGTCGCGAGCGTACGTCTTACCATCTTGAGCTCGCGGAGCAGCTTCTCCCAATTGCCCTTATACGATGCCCGCAACTCTTCCTCCCACGCCGCGTCATCTTTGTTCGAGAAGACAGTAACCGGGGTGTGATGGTGCAGAAAGCACTCTCCAAGCGCCGAGGCGAACTGCTTATCCTTGGCTTGCCTGGTGGTCAGGCAAGCGAGAGCGAGTGCCTTGACGCCTTTTTCGTATGCCTGTTGCAGAAGATAACGCCGATGGCATTCGGCGAGCCCCGCGGCGCGAGACGCTTTCTCGTCGGCTCGCGCTTGCTTGAGCCACAGCTCTGGCGATAAGAGCTTCACTGCTACCCCTTCAATGCCTTTCGCGCCCGCGCTTGGAGCCTCCGCGTGGCCACGGTTGCGTCAGGGACCGGCGTCCCCGCAGCGATGGCGGCAGCAAACGTCGCGTTGCGGTCGATCGCGGAGAGAATGTCCGCCTCGCGCCCGGTGTAGAGGTGAAGGGCGTACCGGAAGTCGCGCGACGGTAGGAATTCCATCGGCTCGTCTGCACGCGCATCCGCGGGCATCGAGGGCACAATCTCGACGAGCCAAACACCGTTTCTCTTGGCGGATAGCCAGATTGCGCCAGTATGACGGTCTTCGAGTTCGGCATGGGCGTGTACGAGCGCCAGCACCGCTTCGCGGCGCGGGTCGGAAATGATCTTCGCGGAACCGGTCATCGTTTAGCTCTACCACCGACAAGTTCTCGCTTCAAGCGGATGGATAGCAACGGCAGAACCTTCGCCCCGTCGATGCGAAAGCACAGCGCGAACTCCGAGGACCGGTTGCCGCCTGCTCGCCCACGAACACGCGACAGGCGGCGCCGCGATTGCGGCCTCTACCTGCGGCGAGAAGCTCGTCCGCCGAACATCGCGATCAGGCTGCGCCGCTGGCCATATGCCATGATTCCCGCTGCTAGACCGCGGCCAGATTCCATATATCCCGCGCCAGTTCGGGCACAAGAAACGCACCGGGAATTCACACCAAGCCATCCTTGCACAGGCACGGACCGGCAGAATGGCAGCGCATCGAGACCCACCGGCCCCTGGGCCGCGGCCCGCATGAGCGTGACCTCGATCTAGAAGGGCTACGAATCGCCTCGATCCCGTGCCAGCGAACCACCTGGAAGGCGTCCCCTCCCTTCGGCAGTGCCGAGCCCATACCCGGCCGTGCTACCGCGATCCTGAACCCCGACACCCGCCTGCGCCATCGCGCTCCCCACTCCGCCGCGGCATCCCAACAAGCCGCGGCGGCGGGGAAGCTATCCTTCTCTCACGAGCTGCGCAATAGCGCCCTCACTTCTCGACCGGCGGATCCTTCTGCCGCGGCCCGGTGGCCATGAACTTCACCACCGGATCGAGCTCCGCAGCCAGCTCATCGTTCCGATCCGCGATCGACGACAGCACTCCATAGTACGCCAGAAAGGCTTCCCACCCTTCGGAGCCGGCCTGGGTGCCGGTGTCCTCCGCGAACGTCAGCACGGTGCGCGCCTCGTCCTCGATCGGCTGGAATTGCTTGGCCAGCTCGAGATCGGCGGCCATGCCGTCGAGCGAGATGTTCTTGAGCGTGACACCGTGCTTGACCGCCAGATCGTGGACCCGCTGCATGTGCGGCTCCGCACCCTTGCGCGGGCGGAGCGTGCGTCGGCGACTGTCCTTGTTGAGCATGACGCCATGCTGCCTGAGCTGCTCCAGGATGTCTTTGAGCTGCGCTACGAGCTTGTCCCGCTTCGCGGCCGTGAGCGGTTTGTCGCCTACCAGGTTCGCCATTGATTCCTCCCGTGAAGCACCCCGTGAGTCGGGGTCATGGTGGTTGACAGTCCGGATGCTACGGGTGGAAATATCGGGTTGGCCAGTTCATTCTTGGGGGGACGTTCAGATTTTTGACGCTGGGGGATCATCGCCCGATTTTGGCCGATGATCGGCCAGCCCGCGGCCGTTCATCGGCCGATTTTGGCCGATCATCGCCGACCTTGCGGCCGATCATCCTCCGATTTTGGCGGAGTGCTCCCCGATCTTGGCCGTTGATCGGCCACCCCGTAGGCGATCGTTCCCCGATTCCGGCCAAGCATTCCCGGACCTCGGCGGAGCGTTCGTCACCTGGAAGTGGGTCGCTCCCAACGCCAGACCGCTGTAGCATCCGCCCCGTGAACTCCTCGAGCTTGCGGCGCCTGCCTCTGATCGCCTTCGGTCTCCCCCTCGTCGCCGTCGGCGCCGGCTGCGGCGCGCTGCTCGGCCTCGACGACTTCACCGAGGGCTCCGCGACGAGCACCGGAGGCGGCGGGAACGGCACCACGACGAGCAGCAGCAGCAGCAGCAGCGCCAGCGCAACAGGCGCCGGCGGCGCGGCGAGCTCGACGACGAGCAGCGCCACCAGCGGAGCCGGCGGCATGCCCATGCCGTGCACGCCGAAGGACACCCAGGACTGCTACAGCGGCCCGGCGGGGACCAAGGGCAAGGGGCTGTGCGTAGGGGGGAAGCAGACTTGCAACGACAATGGGATGGGGTTCGGCGCGTGCATTGGAGAGGTGGTTCCCACGCTGGAGAACTGCGCCGCGCCGCCGGACGAGGACTGCAACGGCACCTCGGCCACGTGCACGGGCACATTCCTGTGGGGGAGTCGCTTCGCGAATAACAAGGGCGACCAGATCGGGGCGGGTGTCGCGATCGACAGCAAAGGGAATACCCTGCTGTCGGGCACGATCACCGGCGGAGTGGACTTTGGCGGCGGCGCGATCACCGGGTCGGTCTTCGTCGCGAAGTTCGATCCGTTCGGCAAACACCTCTTCAGCAAGGCGTTTGGGACGGCCTTCAATAGCAGTGGGCTCGTCTTCACCGATGCTGCGGACGACATGATCCTCGTCGGCCAGTTCAGCGGGGCGCTCAACCTCGGCGGCGGAGTGCTCGACAACCCCGGTCCGTCCAATGTATTTTACGGCCGGCTAGCTCCGGACGGGACTCACCTGTTCAGCCAGACGATCGGCCATGGAACACTGCCCCTCCTGAGGGGGACGACCGACGCGTCCGGGAACATTTACCTAACCGGCGTCACCTTCGGGACGGTGGACTTCGGCGGAGGCCCGCTCGGAGTCTCCCAGCACTACAGCGCGTTCGTAGCGAAGCTCGACAAGGCTGGGACGCTCCTCTACAGCAGCGCCTTCGGCGGGACGGGGAACTCGGGAGCGCAGGCGCAGGGGATCGGGGTCGACGCCGCAGGCAACGCGGTAATCGCCGCTGGATTCGTTGGCACGGTGGACTTCGGCGGCACCTCGCTCATGTCTGCGGCAGGCAACTTCGCCGTCGTGAAGATGGATCCTTCCGGCAAGGTCGTTTACGCGAAGCAGTTCGGGCCCGGCGTCGATATTGGCCTGATCGACGCGAGCATGTCCGTGGTGCTGCCCGGCAAGTTCGATATCGCGGTGGACGCCGCGGGCGAGATCTTCCTCGCCGGCGGCTACACCAGCACCATCAACTTCGGGGGACCGCCCCTCACGAACGGCGGCGGCGAAGATATCTTCATGGCCAAGCTTGATCCCATGGGCGCGCACGTGTGGAGCCAGGGCTTCGGGGCGGCCGGCGATCAGTACGCCACCCACGTCGCTGTCGACTCGTTCGGAAATCCGGTCGCCACCGGCATCTTCAAAGGCACCGTCAAGTTCCCCAACATGAACGCCTTCAACGGGCTCACCGACCAGAACGCCTTCACCATCAAGCTGGCTGCAGGCGGCGGCGCGGAGTGGGCCGTTGCCTCAAACGGTGTGGCCATGGGCACCGGCGTCTATCAGGCCAATATCGCGGTCGATCCGATCGGGAACGTCGCGCTCTCGGGCACGATCTCGGGCTACTTCGCGCTCGGAACCACCCCGAACACCAGCTTCGGGTTTCACGACATCTTCGTCGCGAACCTCGCTCGCTGAGCCCTCGATCAGCCCAGCGAGCCGGCGAACGCCCTCACGGAGGGGGCGCTTCGCTACAGATGTTGTTGATGCACTTGGCCTTGGCGTCGCAGCAATCGCCGTCCTTCATGCAGCCGTTGCCCGTCTGCGAGCAGGTGTTGGGATCCGGCTCCTTGCAGACGCCCATATCGCAGTTCTGATTGCAGCACTCCGACCCGGTGCCGCAGCCGGCGCCGACCTGCTTGCAGGGATCGAGCGCCCAGAAGCCGCGCATGTTGAGCGTGGCGAGATCTTGACCGGTCACCCAGAATCCCGGGTGGCTGGGGTCGACTCCAGGCTGCGGGCTCTGGTCGATGGCGACCACCCAGAGCTGCTTCGTGCCCGGGTGCGGAGGCACCGGAAATCCAGGGATGTCCGTTACCGGATACTGAGTCACGAGGCGATTGCCGTAGGTGCGGCGTGACGTGAAGACGACCCACATGAACCCTCCGGAGTTCAAGGGGGCGAACGTGGGCTCGTAGTTCACCTTGCGATCTCGATCCCCGGCGGCGAACGGGTAGGCGTCGCCGTTGGCGTTCGCGAGCGGGATCTCGATCCCCGGCTGCTCGACGCTGGCGAGGTAGAGATCGCCGGTGCCAAAGCGCGTATCGAGCGAGGCGGGATATTGCCCGCGGTGATAGACAATCCACTTCGCGTCCGGAGACACGCTGGGGAACGCTATCGCTTCGAGGTTCGCGTCGCCGCCGGCGGGCACCAGGGCCACCGCGTTCTGCACCTGGTTCGTGTTCGCGTCGTAGTCGTAGACGTTGAGCCCGTGAGAGACATGATCGACATAGGCAATCTTCGTCCCGTTCGGCGAGAACGCCGGCATGTCGAGCTGCACGCCGAGGCCCGTATTGGGGATTTGCGTGCCAGTGGCCGTGTCCCACATGCCGATGCTTCCACCCGGCGGGCCGGGGAGCGGGGCGGCGTTCTCGATCAGCACCTTGCCGTTGGGCGAAATCGCCGGCATGGCCCAGTTGCGAACCGCCTTTGCAGGGCTCAAGTCGCCGAGCTTCAGCGAGACCGTGTTGGTGAGCAGATCGATGACGGACGCCGTGGTATCGCCGCCGATCACCAGCGTGGAGCCGTTGGCCGAGACGGCGTGGCACGTGCTGCACCCGTCGTGCGCCTCCATCGGGAGGAAATCGTCCGGCGCGAGCGCCCCGGGCTTGATCCGCACCACCCGCCCGAGGTTGTTCGACCAGTAGTACACCGTCCCACGCAGGCTGCCGTTGGCGATCTTCCACGTGTGGTTGGCCACCACAGCGGCCGTCGCGGCGCCCGCGGCCATGCGGGCCACGTGGACGGTCACGTCGCCGCCGGGGCCGCTCTCCGTCAGCTGCTGCCAGCTCGAGTCGTCGAGGGTGTAGCGGGACGGCGGATCGGCCGTGGTGAAGAACTCGAAGTCGGCGTACTTGCCCGACACGTGGACGTAGTATTTGTCGCCCGCGCCGGTGCCGTTCCACATCATCTCCGGGGCCAGGAGGCCCTTCGGAAACACGGTGCCGTTGTACGGGTAGGCCCACATCACCGGCAGCACCTCGGGATCCGAGGTGCCTTTGAGCACGTTGATGTCGGCGTCGGAGATCCCGCCCGGATTGAGCACCTTCTTCAGGGTGACCTTGATCGAGGACGTCGCGGTCTGCTTGTCGTAGGCGGCCTTCACCACCACGTCGCCGCCCTGCGTGCCAGTCGCCGTCACCGTGCCCGTGGCGTCGATGCCGGCGACCGCCGAGACATCGACGATCCACGAGGCGCCGACAGCGTTGCCGTCAATCGTCGCGGCGCAGTGATCGGGCATCGCCGAGCCGTTGAGCACGTCGATGGTCGGGGAGTCGCATTTGACGACCAGCGTCCCTCCCGTCTGCCCGCCGCCGGCGCAGTTGATGACGCAGCCGCCTTCTCCGTTGGTGGACGTGCTGCCACCGCCGTTGCCTTTGCCGCCGGCGCCGCCGTTGCCCGTTCCGGTGCTGCCGGTGGGCGTGCCCCCTGCCCCTCCGCAGGCGACGGGGATCAGGCCCGCGAGGAGCACGGCCACAGCGAGGGATGCGGGCGAAGCGAGGTAGCGCATGGAATAAGCCTCCAAGCGTCAGACTAGGGGAGTCCTCGCGCCGATCGCAAACAGGATCCGCATTGCGCCGTCACCCAGGCTCCGGGTGACAGCACAACTACATTGGAGCCGCGAATTCTTTTCGGGGATCAGCGATTCGCGATGTGAACAGCCTGCCCGAGCGCGTGGGAGGCGGCCTCCATCACGGCTTCACCCAGGGTGGGGTGCGGGTGGATGGTCATCGCGACATCGTCGAGGAACGCAGCCATTTCGAGCGCGAGCGCGCCCTCGCTGATCAGGGTGCTGGCCTCCGGTCCGACGATGTGGAGACCGAGGATCTGCTTGGTCTTCTTGTCGGCGACGACCTTGACGAACCCCTCGGTCTCGTTCAACGCCATCGCCTTGCCGAGCGCCGCGAAGGGGAATTTGCCGATCGAGACCTCGTAGCCCTTGGCCACGGCCTCGTCGGCCGTGAGGCCGGCGGTGGCGATCTCCGGATCGGTGAAGATCGCGCCGGGGATGGTGACCCAGTCCTTCTCGACCTTGTGACCGGCGACGACCTCGGCGATGACCTCGCCCTCCTTCATCGCCTTGTGCGCGAGCAGCGGCGGCCCGCTGACGTCGCCGACGGCGTAAATCGAAGGGATGTTGGTGCGCCCCGCTTTGTCGGTGGGGATGAAGCCGCGCGCGTCGATGGTGACGCCGACCTGCTCGAGCCCGAGCCCCTTCGACGCCGGCCGCATGCCCACCGCGACGAGGACCACGTCGCAGGCGATCGACTCTTGCTTGCCCTCGACCTCGACCTTCACGAGGAGCGAGCCGTCGGCCTGCCGCTCGTAGCCGAGCGCCTTGGCCCTGGTGTGAATGGTGCCGCCGAGCTTCAAAATCCGGCGTTCCACGATCTTGGCGCAGTCGGGATCGACCCCGGTGAGGATCTGCGGGAGGGCCTCGACCACGGTCAGCTTGCTGCCGAACTTCTGGTAGACCATGCCGAGCTCGAGGCCGATGATCCCGCCGCCGATCACCAGCAAGCGCTTGGGGATCTCGCGCAGGCTCACGGCCTCCTTGGCGCCGATGATCTGCTTGCCGTCGAACTTGAACGTGGGGATTTCGATCGTGGTCGCGCCCGTGGCGAGGATGATCCCCTTGGTGGCCTCGAAGGTCTCCTTGGTGCCGTCGGCGCGCGTGACCTCGACCGTCTTCGGGCCGGTGACCATCGCGTTGCCCGCGATGAGCTCGGTGCCCGCGCCCTTGATCAGCATGCGGACGCCGCCGGTGAGCTTCTTGACGATCCCTTCTTTCCAGTCCTGGAGCGCGTTGGGATCGAGCTCGACCGTGGCCTTGATGCCCATCACCTGGCTGTGGCCAGCCTTCTCGTAGAGGTGAGCCGTGTTGATCAGCGCCTTGGAAGGGATGCAGCCCCAGTTGAGGCAGACGCCGCCCACCTGATCCTTCTCGATGCAGAGAGTCTTCTGCTTGAGCTGGCCGAGGCGGATAGCAGCCGGGTAGCCGCCGGGTCCGCTCCCGATGACGATGGCGTCGTAGGTCTTCATGAGCTTCCTGGGGTTGATGGGGCGGAGCGCACGAGAGGCAACTCCGCGGGGCGGGTGGATACCACGAGAGCCGCTGGCAGTGCAGTGGGAGAGCAGATCTGCCCTCCCGGAGAGCGCCTAGTGGCCGCCGCCGTGCAATGGCGCGGGGGGCGTGCGCCGCAGCTCTTCGCGCTGGTCCTGGAGGTTCCACGGGAGGTCTTTGTACACGTCGTCGAAGAGCGTCTCGCGGTCGGGCGGGGGCAGCGCTTCGATCGCGTTCACCGCAGCCGCGATCTCGGCGTTCAGCTCTTCTTCGAGGGTGGAGTCGGCGGAGTCGTCGAGCAGGCCGAGGTGGACGAGGTGGCGGCGGAGGCGGGCCTGGGGGTCGCGCTGCATCCAGAGCTCGACCTCGTCTTGCGAGCGGTAGCGCGTGGGATCGTCGCTCGTGGAGTGGGCTCCGATGCGGTAGGTGAGGGCCTCGATGTAGGTCGGGCCTCGGCCGGCGCGGGCGCGCGCGACGGCGTCCGAGATGGCGTGGTAGAGCGCGAGGACGTCGTTGCCATCGACGCGGATCGAAGGGATTCCATAGGCTCGGCCCTTCACCGCGAACGTGGCCGAGGCCGTCTGTCGGCTCGACGGGACGCTGATCGCCCAGTGGTTGTTCTGGCAGACGATCACGCACGGGACGCGGTACACGCCGGCGAAGGTCATCGCGGCGTGGAAGTCGGGCTCGCTCGTCGCGCCGTCGCCGACGAAGCCGAGCGTGACGACCTTGTCGCCCTTGAGCTTGGCGGCCCACGCGGCGCCGACGGCCTGCGGGAGCTGAGGGCCGAGGCAGCTCGACCACGAGACCTGGTTCACCTGGCGCCCGCTCATGTGCGAAGGCATCTGGCGACCCTTCAAGATATCGCCTGAATTGCCGTAGATTTGCGCGAGGTAGGTCGAGAGCGGGAAGCCGCGGACCAGCATCATCACGCTCTCGCGCAGCGCCTGGAACACCCAGTCGCCGGGCTCGATCGCCAGCGCCGCGGCGATCGGCGTGGCCTCTTGCCCGGTGCAGGCGCCGTAGAAGCCGATGCGACCCTGGCGCTGGAGCAAGATCATCCGGGCGTCGAGGAGGCGGAGGCGCTTCATTTCGCGGTACGCGCGGAGGAGAAGCTCGGCGCTCATGCCGGGATCGGTGGCCGGATCGGCCGAGCCGTCGTCGCGGAGCACGCGGTAGAGACCGAGGTCGGGCGGGCTCGCGAGATCGCGCGTTTCCATGGGCGCGACCCTAGCTGATTGCCCGACCGACAGGGAGCGGTCTTCGCGCGATCAGGGCCCGGGCGCGCAGAGCCCAACGTTCGGGAGGCTGAAGTCGAACCCCGTGCTGTCGACCGGCGAGGCCTGGCAGGTCTGCCCCGCGGGGCAGCCGCCGAGACCGGCCGGCGGCGAGGCCGGGTTGGCCTGATCGCGGTAGCAGTAGAAGTGGCACTTGCCGGGCAGAACCGGCGAGCCGCCGAGGCAGTGCTCCATGGTCGCGCACTCGTTCAGGAAGTGACACGGGCCGAGATCGGGAGCGAAGCCGCTCGGCTGGATGCACGTGGCGAGGCCCTGCTTGGGATCGCGGACCTGGCAGAGGAAGTTGCTGGGGCAGGCGTTCTCCGTGAGCAGGTCGCACGTCTCGGAGTAGAGGCAGACTTGCTTGGTGACCTTGCCGGCGTTGTCGAGCTGGATGGAGAGGTTGCAAATGCCGCCCAAACAAGGCGCGTTGGTGGCCGCGCAGCACACCGGCGCGCACCGTCCCGCGGCGCAGGTGAGCCTGGCGCGGCACTCTTCATCGACCGTGCACGTCTCGCCTTCGGCCTTGAGGCCATTGGCCGTGACGCACTGAGTTCCCCAGCTCCCATCGGCGTGCTGGAGCTCTTTGCAGGTCTTTCCCTCGGGGCAGTTCTGCGCGAGCAGGTCGCACGGGCCGGTCTTGATCGTGGTGTACGAGTGGACCGCGCACGAGAGCGGGCCCGCGTCTTCGGTCGCTCCACCGGCGCCCGTCGCCGTCGTCGCGGCCTCGCCGCCGGCCCCGCCGCTGCCGCTCGCCGCGGACGACGACGCGGTCCCGCTCGCGGTGCCCGAGGTCGGCGTCGTCGCGCTGGAGCACGCGGAGAACGCCGCCGCAGCGAGGGTGACGAGGCTCACGACCGCCGGCCATCGAGGAGAAGCCATGATCCGAACGTACCACGAGGCGCCCGCCGCGCGCCCCGCCGGAGTCACCCGAGGATGATCCGAAACATGCGCTTGGCGTCGGCGAGGTAGTAGTACACGACGCGATCTTTTTCGCCCATCAGCGCGAGGATCGCCTTCTCCATTTGATCGGGGGTGAGATCGTTCGACACCTCCCACGTGAAGGGCGTGACCTCGTCGCCTTGCCACGGGCCGCGGAAGAGCTCGACGAGCCGCTCACGGTTGCCGCGATCGTGGATCACGAACGTGAGCAGGTAATCGTGGAGGACGAAGCCGTTGTAGAGCTTGTTGTCGCGGGGCATGGGCAGGTTTCTCGGGGGCGTTTCGATCAGTCGCGCGGGCCGGGGGGCAGCGGGCCCACCGCGTCGTCCTCGTCGTCGTCGGGCTTCTTCGCGGCCAGGGTGAAGACGTGGAGCGCGATCACGATCACGCCGGCCAGGGTGATCGCCTTGCCGATGCGCTCGGCGCTCTTGTGGATGCTCTCGAGCTCCGCGCCGCCCTCGCCGAGGCCGCGGCGCACGCCGCTGTGGTGGAGCTCGAGGATCCGCGGCGTGATCTTGAGGCCGGTGTAGACCGCGCCGAGGGCCATGAGCACCGCGAGCAAGCGGCGGACGCGCGCGGCGATGCTGCGGCTGCGGCGGCCCGCGACGAGAGTGCGCGTGACCTCGGCGGCGAGGAGGAAGACCGCGGCGCCGATGGCGATCTGATCGAAGCGCGCGAACGCGGCGCCCATCGCGTAGCCCGACGCAGGCGCGGGCGTCATCTCGAAGACGAAGGGCGCGGCGCAGGCGCCGAGGGCGATCATCCCGCCGACCCAGAGGCCGGTGGAGAGCACCGCGACGGTGGTGGCGACGCGATCGACGACGGCGTTGCGCGCGGCGCGTTTGTCGTCGTCGCTGGGCTCGAGATCGGCTGCGGTGAACTGGCCCTCGGTCATGCGAACGTCCTCTCCCGGCGCGCGGCGCGCGTCAGCTTTTTTGCGCGGCGGCTTCGGTCGTGGTGGTCCCGTCGAGGGCGGCCAGGGCCTCTTCCACAGCGTCGGGATCGGCCCGCAGCGCGTCGCCGCGCAAAGCAGCGATGGTGGCGCGCGCCTCGGTCATGCGCGCCTTGCCGGCCGCGGCGATCGCCAGCGAGCGGCGATCGCGATCCCACGATCCGAGCTCGGCCAGGATCTCGCGGCGGGCGCGCTCGTCGCCGAGCTGCGCGAGCGAGACGCGCGCGTGCCACGCGAAGCGATCGCGCCGCAGGAGCAGGCCGCCGAAGGCGCGGCGCTCGAGGCCCGGCTTCGCCGCGAGGAGGCCGAGCTCGCCCGCCAGCTCCACCGCCGCGGCCTCGTCCTCGCCGTCGGGCGTCTTCAGCTCGCGCAGCACCACGGCCGTGAGCACCTCGCCGAGGGCGCGATCGTTCCGCGCGGCGTCGCGCGCCGATCGCGCCAGCAAGATCGCGCTGGCGACGCGCAGCAGCGGCGTCTCGTGGCGGAGCAGCGCGCGGCCGCGCACCAGCACGCGCTCGTCGGCCTCGCGGCGCCCGTCGTCGGTGAGCTCCTCGGCCATGCGCAGCGCGATGTGGCACACCAGCGGGTCTTCGTCGCGCGTGGCCTTGAGCAGCACCTGCACGGCCTCTTCGCGCGTGGCGACGGCGCGCGGATAGGCGATGACCGCCTGGAACCGCACCTCGGGCGCCTCGTCGTCCATGGCCGCGCGCAGCGTGGGCGTGGCCTCGGGATCGCCGATCTCGCCGAGCGCCGCGATGGCCATTTGCCGCACCATCACCTCGGGATCGGCGGCCGCCGCGATCAGCGCCGCGGTCGACTCGCGCGCCTCGATGTCCGCGAGCGCGGTGGTCGCGGCGGCGCGGACCTCCTTCGCTTCGTCGCGGAGCGCGCCCTCGATCGCCCGCACGACCTGCTCGCGCGAGGACCCGGCGTGGCGCGCGAGATCGCGGAGCGCCTCGATCCGGATCTTCGGCTTCGCGGCCCCGAGATCGCGGAGGGCCGCGTCGAGCGTGCGAGGGAGCGGAGGCGGCCGGAACATCGCGGCGGAGGCTAGCACGGAGATCGAAGCGCGAGCCGCGATCGCCCGGCGATTCAAGCCGATCGCTGCGGTCTCAGCCGGTGCTGGAGCTGCTCGCGGCGCTGATGCCGCCCGCGCCGCCGGTCCCGCTCGCGCTGCTGGTTCCCGGCGCGCCACCCGCGCCGCCCACCCCGGTCGAGGTGCTGGTGCTCGTCCCCGTTCCCGTTCCCGTGCTCGTGCTCGTGCTCGATCCGCTGCTGGTGCTCGAGCCGCTGCTCGACGACGAGCTGGTGCTCGCCCCGCCGTCCGGTTTGTACGGCGTCCACGGCGCGCCCGCGTCGGTCACGCTGCAGATCAGCGGAGCGTCGCACACCTGGTTGGTGCAGCTCCCGCTGCAGCAATCGAGCGGCTTCGTGCAGGCGATCCCGGCGATGCCGCAGCGGCTGAAGCTCTGCGCGCCCGCGATGCAAATGCCGGTGGTCGAGGGCAGCGTGAGGTCGACGATCGCCGCGCTCAGCGCCTTTGGATCCTGGCAGCGGTAGCCGTCGCGGCAGTCGCTGTCGTCGTTGCAGCCCTTCATGCAGAAGGTCCGCTCGAAGCGCGAGGCCTGGTTGGCCTGCGTGCCGCCGCACGCGGGATCGATCTGCGAGTCGAAGCCCACGCACACCGACTCCGGGCAGGCGTCAGGCTCGCAGTTGAAGATCGTGCAGTAGCCCTGGGGCTGCGTGGTGTCGCAGAGGC